>NZ_JBWKOX010000016.1:0-163439 GCF_059416305.1 Pseudomonas sp. GW821-FHT09D08 | reverse complement strand
TGGAACTGTTCGCCCGCATCGCCTAGCTAAGCGCGCCGCCTATTTTTGAACAGGTGGGGTTTATGGAGCGCTTACGAAAGAACCACTACGGCCTTGTTTGCTGCTCGGAACGAGTAGCTCTGCCCCAAACTCTCAGAAACGAAAAAGCCCCGTAGCTTATTCAGCTACGGGGCTTTTTCTATGTAATGGCGGAGAGATAGGGATTCGAACCCCTTCCAATATTCAGGCAGACCGGCTAAGGCCGCTGTTTACGCCATTCTGCTCCGTCGCAAATGGCATATACCGGACTGTCGCGGCCTCATTTATGCCCTAAATTTGCCCTAAGCCAAACTTGATCCGGATGAAGGGTTTGCCGAGTGGAGTGTCGTATCACTTAGCTAACCAAATGGAGCACTATTAAGACCCCACATCTTTCCACCACGAGAATATTCACTTCACCGGTTTCACGCCTCCACGGCGCCCTAACCCGAACCCAACACGGTATAGGTCAGGCAGATTGACCCTACCGTCCTTCATCGTTTCAAAAATGCCAAGCCGCTCTAGATCGCTCCGCACCCCAGACCACCCTCTTTCAGCATGCTGAGGCGGAAGTCTTTGGTCTGATAATCCTGACAGCCCAATAGGAAAATGGGCTTTCCACCTTTCCTCTACGATTTCAAACGCACAGGGGACAGACGCTCCTCTGAGAGGATCCATTATTTTGGGAACCCACGGATAATCCTCGGCCATTTCGGCGACCCTTATCTCAGACGCTTTTTGAACGCCGCGTTTGATGCTCTCGAAATGAAGAGCCTGCTCATGGTCTGGATATTTTTCTAATGAATCATCTGCTGCCTGGCGTATTGCTGCGAGGAAAGACCTGGGAGAAGTCCGGCCCCGCCCATCTGCGAGGTGGCTAACAGCCCATATATAAGGTACTCCGCGACGACGATCTCGGCCCATCCACGGACCGGCTAAAGCCTCAAATAATTCCCGCTGTTTGGCGCTTTCTCGTTTCACCTCTTCCGCGACGAGCCAAACTTGATTATCTGAGCGCGGCTCAACTCCAATCACCGACTTATACAAGTCACGCAGATTTTCCCCATCAGCACCAGTGGCATTGCAAAGTGTCTGCCATAACAAGCCATGCAAATCATGCGAAGCCCAAGTCAGCTCGGCTTTTGTAGCCAACAACTTTGATGCGTCGGGAAAATCGGTAATAGTGCGATCAGACTGATCTTCCCGTAGGAATACTTTTGCATGAAGACGTGGATAGGACTTCAGCCAAAGCACGACTTTGAGAAGGTCTCTTACTATCAGGTCCATCATTCCCCAGTCATTACTGGTTCGATCTAAAGCGTCGAATAAAATCAGACCAAACCTACCGCTGCTGAGAAGCATGCCGTTCGTATCTTGTACGACCCTAGCTAAAAGCTCAGGGCTATCCCTGACCCACTCTATCGTGTCCTGCCATTTGCCATTTGGAATGGCTACAGGATTGATTTTAGTAAGCCAACGAAGGACAACTCCCTTCCAAATTTCAAATGGAGTGAATCCATTACTGATGAGCTGTGCGAAAACCTCCATATCGGGAAAGGAATCGATATCTGGCGAGACACCGAAACCGACATGGACATCGGTGATCTCCAGTTCCTTGACAGCTTTACCGAGCGCCTCGCGCAATAAAGGGGCGCGCAGAGCAGCGGTCCAAAAAGACTTCCCAACACCCCTTGCACCAATTACCAAATTACACTCAAGTCTCAAAGCTTTTGTATGGCCTGGAGGCATATACAAATGGCGGCGATCAGGCGCCTCCCCGTGAGTTGAGGTCGTCAGAGGAATCGCTTGAACAAGAGACTCTTTAATCTGTACCTTAGAAATCACGAAGCATCCTCACCTTGAATAGCATTTGATATGCCTTGTATCACTTGACCGAAAATAGCGGATACTTCGTCCGCATCAATACCATTCAACCTTGAATGCATCGCCCGGAGCGAATTGAAACCCCGATTCCAGCGGATTGCCCAAGCATAGTGCGGCCCCCCCTCATCAGAGCTATCGAAACTCCAAGTTCCCTCCGTTGCCGCACTGCCCGCTGGCACCTCGTCATAGAGTTCCTCCGCGAATAAACTCCACGCTTCTTCTCGCAAGCCAATTGTATACTCGACCCCTTCCAACTCGGGAATCAAGGCTCCCACAATCTGAAGACGCTCTCTGATCTCTCGGACAACCCCTGATGTTCGCCAGTGACGAAACAGAATACGATAGCCCGACCACGTCTGATCCCCATCTAATGCGAATAGAAGCACTAGGTTCGCACCCAAATCTGTAACACAGGCCGATGCTACCTCGTCAATTCCCGCTCTAGAATCGATAAGAATTACATCTGGTGACCAGCGATTTTCTAAAAGAGAGATGAGCCGCTGAAGTCTCTGTGACCAAGATTCTTGACCACTAGAGGTCACTTTAGGCATCCATGCTCGACCCAATTTTGCGACATATTCACCAGAATCTGCGCCATGGGCAGGAACTACAAAAATATCACCGTCGTGTGATAAGCCGCTGGATGCCACCATGCTCTCGAAAACCTCATCGCCATTATCGAGAAGATCTTCTACTAACCAGTCGGTAATTCCGTATTTGGGACGGCGATCAATCGGAAGCAATGAAGTCGAGAGACCTGGTGACTCAAGATCCAAATCGAGCACTAAAACGCGCTTTCCACTCTGTGCCAGCGACCATGCACTCGCCGCGATCGCTGTTGAGCGCCCCACGCCCCCTTTGATCGAGAAAAAAACAACACGCGGTACCTCAGCTGAAGCCGGAGCAATCGTCGACCAGTTGCCTTGAGTAGCTAATCGATCAATTATCGATACTCCAGGAATCCCCTCAAGAGGAAAAACGGGCGCACCAAATGCAACACTCTCTACAGACTGTTCAAATAATACTGCCTGCGCTACGGGAAACGCCCGCTTGCCTAGTGTCTCGAGCATTTGTTGAGCGATAGTTGCTAACTTTTCTAAAACGCTTTGATCGTGTTGCCACTTTGCAGAAACGATCAGACGCACCCTTCCGCTCAGGTCTCGGTTTAAGTAGATGGGCGCTGTTAGCTGAAGGAACTCGGTGTGCTGAGAAAAAATTTCCTGCAGCTTGGGAATCAGTTGGTCAAAGGTAATCATATCAATCCCTCCAGCAGGGCCTTTCGAACCAGAGCGGCAACAGCTCCAGCAGCAGTTCTATGGGCCTCAACGCTCGGTAGCAAGACATCACCGCCATTCGCGTATCTCTGCGATGCATCCCAATCGAGGAAAGGGTTCAGGTTTGGTAGTGCATAATTTGCACCATTAACCGAGCTTGCACGATAGGTATCGTAGCGATCCCACACTTTGTTGGCGTGCACACGATCGTCATATTCTTGTGGCGCGCCGTCTTGCCGGATCACCATTCCGAAGTGGTGCATCAGCTTCTTTAGTCCGCACTCTGCCGCAAAGCCGTATAGCTGATCAGCGTTCCCTAGGCGTGACGCCAAAAATAACGATTCTGCATCAACCATGTGCCTTTGATGAGCATCCAAAAAATCCGCATTCATGTGTCGCTGTCCATCCCTAGAGCTCCAAACGCAAATATTGGGCAAATGTTCGCCGGATCCTGAAGCTGAAATGTGTGAGGTGATCGTGCAATCTAGGATTATGCCCTGTCGCTGCGCGAGAGGCCACGCTGGACCTCAGAAGGTAGCGTACTCATTGCGTTGAAGTATTGATGTTTCGCATTTAAAGAACGCACGAGGTCCAAAATCAGCCACTCTTTCACCTACAGTTAATACTCCATACTTGGTCCAGCCGCGTCGTATAGCTTTGACTCATCATTTCCCGCCGCATGCCCCAGTCCGGGTTAATCGGGACACTTGCCGAACGTAGCGTTCCCCTACCCCACCGCTTATTGATCTGGTCTAGCACAGCCATCACCTTCGTGGCTTCCTCCGGCTGTGAGATGGCGAACAGGTCATCGGTGTACTCGCCCCTCTGGCAAAGATTCAGCAGCATCACTTCAGCCTTGCTGTAATTGAAGCCCGGCCGAAACACTCGATCGAGAGCGTCGACAGCGACTTTCGTCAGCAGGCGCACATCGTCGGTGGGATACGGCATATCCAACACAACCCCATTGGCATACTTCGCCTCCTCTGGATTGAACATGCCCGTACGGATACACACGCGCACCTTCTTGCAAAGCGAGTTCTGAGCGCGGAGTTTCTCCGAGGCTCGCATCATATAGGTGGCCACCGCCTCTTTGATGGGCGACAGCTCCGTCAGGCGCTTGCCGAACATCCGGCTGCAGCAGATCTCCTGCTTCGGTGGATCAGGCTCATCCAGCTCCAGGCAAGGCGTACCGCCCAACTCTCTGGCCGTCTTCTCGATCACAACACTGAACTTCTTGCGGAGCGTCCACGGATCGGCCTCAGCCAGGTCCATAGCTGACTTGATACCCATGGCATCAAGATGGAGTTTCATCTTTCGTCCGACACCCCACACCTCCGCCACGTCCGTATTGCGCAACACCCAGTCACGCTTAACCGGATCAGTGATGTTGACCACCCCGCCGGTTTGAGACTGCAGGCGCTTCGCGGTGTGGTTTGCAAGCTTCGCCAAGGTCTTTGTGTGAGCGATACCAACACCGACCGGGATGCCCGTACAGCGAAGCACCTGGGCACGAATCTGCCGGCCCAATGCATCCCACCCACCGATCCCCTTCAAGTCGGCAAACGCCTCGTCGATGCTGTACACCTCAACCGCCGGCACCATCGCCTCGATCAGGCTCATCACGCGCTCGCTCATGTCGCCATACAGCGCATAGTTGGAGGAGAACGGGACAATGCCGTGCTGTTTGAGCTTGTGCTTGATCTGGAAATACGGCTCGCCCATCTTGATGAACGGTTTGGCGTCGTAGCTACGGGCGATGACACAGCCATCGTTGTTGCTCGGCACCACAATGGGCACCTTCGCAAGGTCGGGCCGGAATACCTGCTCAACTGAGTCGACCAAGTACTCGCCATTGATACGTGAGATCGTTGCAGCCTCAAAAGATGCCCCGCTGTTGAGATCACCGTCATTCAGCGCGACAACATCACGTCCAAGATGATGAGCGTAAAATTCCTATTCCGAAGCTCTACAAGTGGCCTGCTATGGAGTGCGAAGACCGTCAGCAGCTGGTTCACCACACACTTGGAAAAAGCAGGCATTCGCCATCGTGGCGCCAACCAGGCCCGCCATACATTCGCGAGTCAAGCGCTATCTAGCTACGTCCCAATTGAGTGGGTAGCTCGCCAACTTGGCCACAGCGACACAACGATGGTACGGAAACACTACGGAAGATGGATTTCAAAGGACACGAAGAGCATGGCAGGCATCGTTTCCAAAATGATGGGGGTTGATCAAGTAACAGTTGGGGCATCGTCGACACCAATCGACAAATAATCTGTTTTCTGTTCAATCAACATTGTACGTATATCAGCAAGACGTATCGCATGAAACCTAGCCTCGATACCGTCATTGAAAACCATCGCCATGCATTTACGCGCCGCCAACCAGAAAGTCTTATCATCCGGCGACGTTTCCTTTTGCACCACACCTACGTTATCAAATAGCTTAATAAAGCATGAGGCTATTTTTTTGATATGAGTTACCCCATGTATTATTTCTCGCTCTAAGTACAGATACTCAATATCAGCAAAGAAATGTTCTACTGGTTTCTTATTCTCAATGAAATACGATCTATCTATCACAGATTGAACATTGACCATAATCTGCCACAAAATCTCTACCTCGTTAAACCTTGGATCATCAAACTTACAATGTTCCAAATCGTACCGACGGCTGTCAGGTGGCTCCGGTTTCAACATCCTTATACTCTCGCCCTCCCAGCCGCCATCTTCAGTCGTAGTCTTACACTTGCTCCATCCGGGCAGGCGATCGAACCACTGAGATCGACCATCCATTCTAGCTTTCTGTGCAGCCCAAAGCATGAAGTCAACAACCTGAAGTCCAGGGTCTGACTTATCAGAGACTTCAAAAGTAACTTTTGGATAGTACTTAACAGCAAACGGCGCTACATATGCATTACGCGCTAGGTCAAACCAAAGATCCGGCCACCACTTTGTAAGCAACGCACCAACGTTTAAGCTACCTCGCCGCTCAAATACGAATGTCAACTCCATAGAGAGAGAGAACAAGCCAACTACGGCCAGTTTAGAGGCAAGATCATATAAATCTTCTTTTGATGAGAAGGAATGTTTTGCTGCATGGAACACATGGGACCGAAAGTCGCCTTTCACATGCGTACAGATGGCCTTGCATAAATGAGAGTGTGCATTCTTACTATCATCAGCGGCGTGAAAAAACGAGCGCTGCAACGTTCGATCATCCATGGGCTTCTGAATAGGGTTGAGCCGATCTGGATCATTTCGGAGATTCTCGAGCGCCCCATTAATCACAGTTCGCTCGATCCTGTTAGGAGTGATCAGGCAAGCGTACCCACTGAATCGGCCTTCTCCGAACTCGGTTTCATCCAAATACACAAACATTCGTTATTCCCTTTCGAATTTGCATAACAACCGAATGGTAGCCGAAAGGTACGAGCCATTGCCTTATGGCGATGCCCAACGCAACGGCCAGCGGCGGGCCACTGCGGCCCAACACCTAAAGAATATGCCCTAAAATTGCCCTAATCCTAAGCCAGGAAACGAAAAAGCCCCTGAAATGTTTAACCATTTCAGGGGCTTAGTCTTATTCAATAATGGCGGAGAGATAGGGATTCGAACCCTAGGTACCGGTGAAGGTACAACGGATTTCGAATCCGTCCCATTCGGCCACTCTGGCATCTCTCCAACGGCGCGCATCATAACAGCCTGTTTCGTGGAAGCAAAGCTCAAACGAGATTTTTTTCCGTGCTATCAGATGCTTGCGTCGATTAAAGCGGTACGCCGAGGCGCTTGGCGACTTCTTCGTAGGCTTCGATCACATCACCGAGGCCTTGGCGGAAGCGGTCCTTGTCCATCTTCTTCTTGGTGTCCTTGTCCCACAGGCGGCAGCCGTCCGGGCTGAATTCGTCGCCGAGGACGATGGAGCCATCGTGGAACACACCAAATTCCAGCTTGAAGTCCACCAGCAGCAGGCCTGCGTCGTCGAACAGCTTGCTCAGCACGTCGTTGACCTTGAGGGACAACTCCTTCATGCGTGCCAGTTGCTCGGCGGTACCCCAGCCGAATGCCACCACGTGGGATTCGTTGATGAACGGGTCGCCCTTGGCGTCGTCCTTCAGGAACAGCTCGAACGTGTAAGGGTTGAGCTTGAGGCCCTCTTCCACGCCCAGGCGCTTGACCAGGCTGCCGGCGGCGTAGTTACGCACGACGCATTCCACCGGGATCATGTCCAGCTTCTTCACCAGGCACTCGTTGTCGCCCAGCAGTTTGTCGAATTGGGTCGGAATGCCGGCCGCTTCGAGTTTCTGCATGATGAAGGCGTTGAACTTGTTGTTCACCATGCCCTTGCGATCAAGTTGTTCGATGCGCTTGCCATCGAACGCCGAGGTGTCGTTGCGAAACAGCAGGATCAGGCGGTTGGCGTCGTCGGTCTTGTAAACCGACTTGGCTTTGCCGCGGTAGAGTTCTTCACGTTTTTCCATGATGGGCTCCGCTTTGAGTGAGGTGGGCTAGGCGATATGTCGCCAGTCGAGCCCTGAATCTTGATCGGCCAGTTGCAGCCAGTCCGGGTCGCACCCGAGGGTGTCGACAAAACATTGCCGGGCAAGCGTCGGCAGGTTGTTCTTGCTGCTCAAGTGGGCCAGGACCAGGTGTTGCAGGTCTTGCCAGCCCAACTCATACACCAGGTACGCCGCCTGATGGTTGTTCAAATGTCCCAGTTCGCCGCCGACCCGTTGCTTGAGAAAGTACGGGTAGTGACCGCGAGCCAGCAGGTCTCGGCAGTGGTTGGACTCGATCATCAAGGCATCGAGGTTCCGGTAGCCGTCCAGCACCTTGGCGCAGTAGGAGCCCAGGTCGGTGAGCACGCCGAAGCGCCGCTCTCCGTCACTGAATACATACTGCGTCGGTTCCTGGGCGTCGTGCGCCACGGCAATCACATCGATGCTCAGGGCACCGATTTGCAGCTGCTCGCCACCGGCCAGGAAACCTGCGGGTTCTATAGGTTTGCGCATCCCGCGCAGTGTGCCGCGACTGAGGTACACCGGAAGATTGTAGCGCCGAGACAGCAAACCCACGCCATGCACGTGGTCGGCATGTTCGTGGGTCACCAGAATCGCGCTCAGCTGCGAGGGGTGAACCCCCAGGCGCAGCAGGCGCCGCTCGGTTTCCTTTAACGAGAAACCACAATCCACCAGCACGTACGTGTCGTCATGGGCGACCAGCGTGCCGTTCCCTTGGCTACCGCTGCCGAGAACGGCAAAACGCATCGGATCAGCCCAGGTTGTCCTGAATAACGCCCAACACCTTGCGCGCTGTTTCAGCCGGCGCGACGGTGTTGATGTTCTTCTCGACGGTGACCTGCACAGTCTCGCCAACCTTGCTCAAACGCACCTGATAACGCTCGGCGCGGGTTTCGATTTCTTCCTTGGTCGGCTTGCTGCCGAACAGTTTGCCGAAGAAACCAGGCTCATCGTCTTTGCGCTCGGCCTTTTCAGCCACGTTGATGTAGTACAGGCCCAGGCTGCGGTTGATGTCTTCAACACGCCATGGGCCTTGCTCCAACGCGCGGCCGACGCTGGCCCAGGCGCGATCCAGGTCTTCACCCAGGTTCAGCACCACGTTGCCGCTGCCGTCCTCGGTGAGGCTGACGCGGCTCGGGGTGTCGTAATCACGGGCGGCGAGCAGGGAAACGGAACCGCCCTTCTCGGAGATACGGCTCATGCTGGCCAGCATCTCGTCGACCAATGCCGAGTCGACACCGGTGTTGACCGAGCGGTTGGTGAAGTCGACGTTGGCGGTGCTGCCGGCAGGACGCTCGGCGCTGACCACGTAGACTTCACTGGTGTTGCGCTGCACGCCCGGCTCGATGCGCACACGCACACGGGCTTCGCTGTCGGCGGCGACACCACCGGCCTGCAGGCGCTTGGCCATGGTGGCGGACAGTTCACTGCCCTGCTGCCATGCCGTGGTGAATTCACCGGTCTGCGGGCGCTGCTCGTCGATGCGGAAACCGTTGTCCTGGAAGAACTGCACCGCTACCGGCCAGACTTCGGCAGGTGGGCGCTGCGCCACGATCCAACGCGAATCACCGCTCTTCTGCAGGCTGTAGTCGCTGGCATCCGCCACGGCCGAGATCGGCTGTGGACGTGGCACGACGTATTCACCCTTCGTGGTGTCGTCGGCAACGTTGCGTGGAATCGGCAGCAACGGGTCAAGGCGCTTGGCGACGTTGACGTCCGGCGGCAGTTGCATCGGTTTGGTTGCTTGTGCTTCCAGGTAATCGCTGCCGCGGTCACGGAAGTAGCCTTCCGGGCCCCAGATCCAACCGCAGCCACTGGTGCTGGAGATAATCAAGGCAAGTGCGGAAAGTCCGGCCAATCGCTTCATGCGTAGTGCTTCCTCAATTAAACCAGGACGCCGGACTGGCGCAGGGCCTGTCGCAGCGGTTCGTGACAGGCTTCGCTGAGGCGGGTGAGCGGCAGACGGATACCGTCCGGCATCAGGCCCATCTCGAACAGCGCCCACTTCACGGGAATAGGGTTGGATTCGATAAACAGTGTCTTGTTGAGCGGCATCAGCTTCTCGTGGATCGCACGGGCGGTCACGGCGTCGCCGGCGATGGCGGCGGCACACATGTCGCTCATGGCGCGCGGGGCCACGTTGGCGGTCACGGAGATATTGCCCTTGCCGCCCAGCAGGATCAGCTCGACAGCCGTGGCGTCGTCACCGGAATACAGCAGGAAATCGCTGCTCACCCCGGCCAGGATGTCCTTGGCGCGCTGCAGGTCGCCGGTGGCTTCCTTGATGCCGATGATGTTCGGCACGGTAGAAAGGCGGATCACGGTCTCGGCCTTCATGTCGCACGCGGTACGACCCGGCACGTTATAGAGGATCTGCGGGATGTCGACGGCTTCGGCAATGGTGCGGAAGTGCTGGTACAGGCCTTCCTGGGTCGGCTTGTTGTAGTACGGGGTCACCAGCAGGCAAGCGTCGGCGCCGGCTTTCTTGGCGTTTCGGGTCAGCTCGATGGCTTCGCGCGTCGAGTTGGCGCCCGTGCCGGCGATCACGGCGATACGCCCTGCGACACGCTTGACCACGAATTCGATCACCTGGATGTGTTCTTCCACATCGAGGGTGGCCGATTCACCTGTGGTGCCGACCGCCACGATGGCGTTGGTGCCTTCTTGCAGGTGGAAGTCCACCAGTTTACCCAGGCTGTCCCAGTCGAGATGACCTTGTGCATCCATGGGTGTGACCAGTGCCACCATACTGCCCGCAATCATGCAACCGCTCCTGCCGGAAAAAGAGAGCCGTAATGGTACTGGCGCCAAGATGCTTGTACAAGCGAAGTACCGCCTGAGGATGCGTTCTGGCGCAACTAAACGACGGGCAATGCCATCATCGGGCCAAAGCACCGGTTGAGACAGGGCAAAATCAGGCGGATCACGTAATGAAAACGCCCCCTCCTATCCCTTGGCGACGCTTTTCGCTACCCTTCATGCTTTGATCGATACAGCCCTCACCGTATCGACCGCTCATCGTTTAGGAAGGCTGCATGTCCACCCCCACAGTTCGCGAACAATTCCTTGTTATCAGTGCCCTCGGCGCCAACCCCATGGAGCTGACCAACGTCCTGTGCCGCGCCAGCCATGAAAACCGCTGTGCCGTGGTGACCTCCCGCCTGACCCGCCATGGCGAGTGCAGTGCGCTGGTCCTGCAGATTTCCGGCACCTGGGATGCCCTGGCGCGCCTGGAGACCGGCCTGCCGGGCCTGGCCAAGAAGCACGACTTCACCGTCAACGTGGTGCGCAGCGCCGCCCTGGAAAATCGCCCGCAGGCGCTTCCTTATGTGGCGTATGTCAGCTCGGCCTACCGCTCGGACATCGTCAATGAGCTGTGCCAGTTCTTCATCGACCACAATGTTGAACTGGAGAACCTGACCTGCGACACCTACCAGGCCCCGCAAACCGGCGGCACCATGCTCAACGCCACCTTCACCGTGACCCTTCCGGCCGGCGTGCAGATCAGCTGGTTGCGCGACCAGTTCCTGGACTTTGCCGATGCCTTGAACCTCGACGCACTGATCGAGCCGTGGCGCCCACAGAACCCAATGTAAGGAAGTTTTTTCATGGCGGTAGTCATCGACAAACCCGTAGCCGATTTCGAAGCCCAGGCCACCAGCGGCCAGACCTTCAGCCTTGCCGCCCTCAAGGGCAAGCACGTGGTGATCTATTTCTACCCGAAGGACAGCACCCCGGGTTGCACCACCGAAGGCCAGGGTTTCCGTGACCAGTACGCGGCATTCAAGGCGGCCAACACCGAGGTGTTTGGCGTGTCGCGCGACAGCGTGAAGTCCCATGAGAACTTCAAGGGCAAGCAGGAATTCCCGTTCGAGCTGATCAGCGACAAGGATGAGGCGGTCTGCCAGCTGTTCGACGTCATCAAGCTGAAGAAGCTGTACGGCAAGGAATACCTGGGTGTGGATCGCAGCACCTTCCTGATCGACAAGGACGGTGTGCTGCGCCAGGAATGGCGCGGCGTGAAAGTGCCGGGCCATGTGGACGCCGTTCTGGCCGCAGCCCAGGCGTTGAACAAGGCCTGATCTGTAGCGCGGATCACTGCGGCGATGAAGCAGTGATTCGCGCCTCCCCTTACAACAACGGTGCCACCACCGGCTCCTGCCGCGGCCACGCATCCAGCACGGCCTTGAACAGCGTCGCCAGGGGAATCGCAAAGAACACCCCCCAGAATCCCCACAGCCCACCAAACAACAACACTGCACAGATGATCGCCACCGGGTGCAGGTTGACCGCCTCCGAGAACAGCAGCGGCACCAGCACGTTGCCATCCAGGGTCTGGATGATGCCGTAGACCGCCATCAAGTAGATGAACTGGTCGCTCCAGCCCCACTGGAACAAGGCGATCAAGGTCACCGGCACCGTCACTACCACGGCACCGACATACGGCACCACCACCGAAATCCCTACCAGCAATGCCAGCAAGGCGGCGTAGTTGAGGTCCAGTGCGATAAACGCGATGTAGGTAACGCCCCCGCAGATAATGATCTCGATGACCTTGCCACGAATGTAGTTGGCGATCTGTCGGTTCATTTCTTCGGCCACCCGGGTGATCAGCGCTCGTTCGCGCGGCAGATAGCCGCTCACCCAACGTCCGATCATGGCGCGGTCCTTGAGGAAGAAGAACACCAGGATCGGTACGAGCACCAGGTAGATCATGATGTTGACCAGCAGCGGCAGGCTGGACAGGGAAAAGGTCAGCGCCCATTGCCCGAACTTTCCGATTTCGCCCCGTGCCACTTCTATCGCCTGCAGCACCTGCTCGTCCGACACCAGATGCGGGTAGCGCTCCGGCAGCAGCAGCAACAGCGACTGCCACTTGGCGAGCATGCCCGGCAACTCGTTGAACAACGTGATCAGTTGGTGCCACAGCAGCGGCAATACCACGACGACAAACACCACCAGCAGCCCCATGAACAAGGCGAATACCAGGCCCACTGCCGCGCCGCCCGGCAAGCGTAGACGCTCCAGGGTGGTGACCAGGCCCTGCATCAGGTAAGCCAGCACCATCCCCGCCAGTACCGGCGCCAGCATGCCCCCCAAGGTGAGTACGGCCGTAAAGGCCAGAAACAGCAGGACCGCCAGCACCACGGCTTCTTCATCGGAGAAGTAGCGCTGGATCCAGTCTCGTAACACTTTGAACATCAATCAACCTCGGGTGGTAGGGGCAAACGGTTCAGGCCTTGCGCAACCAGTAACGGTACACACCGGCGGCGTCTTCTTCATGCAGCAGGGTATGGCCGGCCAGTTTGGCGAAGGTGCGGAAATCACGCTGGGAACCTGCGTCGGTGGCGATCACCTTGAGCACAGCGCCACTGGCCAATCGATTGAGTTCCAACTTGGCTTTGAGCAGAGGCAACGGGCAATTGAGGCCGCTGGCATCGAGTTCGGCATCAAAGGCTACAGCGTCGGTCATGGTTTTACTCCGGGCACGCATTCGGGGTGCTTAGAATATCTGGTCCGAAGCTCAGTGTCCGGCTACAGTAAGCTCTTTGTCGAAAGGCTCTGTGCATGACTTTTTTGCGCCCCACCCTGCTGACGCTGGCTTGCCTGCTGGCCTCCCCAGGCTTCGCTGACGACCTGCCGTCACTTGGCGACGCCAGTTCTGCCATTGTCTCGCCACAACAGGAATATCAGCTGGGCCGCGCCTGGCTGGCCTATCTACGGGGCCAGGTCTCGCAGCTGAACGACCCGCAGCTCAAGGATTACGTCGAAACCAGCGTGTACAAGCTGGTGGAAACCAGCCAGGTGAATGACCGGCGCCTGGAATTCATCCTGATCAACAGCCCGCAGCTGAACGCCTTTGCCGCACCCGGCGGTATCGTCGGCGTGAACGGCGGCCTGTTTCTCAATGCCCAGACCGAAGGGGAATACGCGTCGGTGCTGGCCCACGAACTGGCTCACTTGTCCCAGCGTCACTTCGCCCGTGGTGTCGAGGCGCAGCAGCGCATGCAGATCCCGATGATGGCCGCCCTCCTCGGCGGCATCATTGCGGCCGCCGCCGGTGCCGGGGATGCCGGGATCGCTGCAATCGCCGGCACACAGGCCGCGGCCATCCAGGAACAACGACGATTTTCTCGCCAGAATGAACAGGAAGCGGACCGTATCGGCATCGTCAACCTGGAGAAAGCCGGCTACGACCCGCGCTCCATGCCAACCATGTTCGAACGCCTGATGCGTCAGTATCGCTTCGACGCCAAGCCGCCGGAATTCCTGCTGACTCACCCGGTGACCGAATCGCGTATCGCCGACACCCGCAACCGCGCGGAACAGGCCAAGGCCGGCGGCAAGGAAGACAGCCTGCGCTACCAACTGATTCGCGCGCGGGTACAACTGCAATACGAAGACACCTCCGGACTCGCCGCCAAGCGCTTCCAGGCGCAACTGGACGAAAATCCTAAAAACGACGTGGCGCGCTATGGCCTGGCCATCGCCCAGATCAAAGCCTCCCAGTTCAAGCAGGCACGGGAAAGCCTGCAACCCTTGCTGGCCAAGGCGCCCAATGACATCACCTACAACCTGGCGCAAATCCAGTTGGACATCGACAACAACCACCTGCCCGATGCCCAGCAACGCACGGATCGGATGCTGACCCAATACCCCGGCAACTATCCGCTGAATCAGATTCGGGTAGATCTGCTGCTTAAACAGAATCGGACCGCCGATGCGGAAAAGGCCCTGGATGGCTTGCTCAAATCTCGCCCGGACGATCCGGATGTGTGGTACCAGGTCGCCGAGACCCGTGGTTTGTCGGGCAATATCATCGGCCTGCATCAGGCTCGCGCCGAATACTTTGCTTTGGTGGGCGACTTCCAGCAGGCGATTCAGCAGTTGGACTTTGCCAAACGTCGCGCCGGCAGCAATTTCCCGTTGTCGTCACGTATCGATGCACGTCAGCGTGAGTTGATCGAACAGGAGCGCCTGGTTAAAGGCATGATGGGCTAAACCCATCGCCCACAAAAAAGCCCCGCCCTCGTAAAACGAAGGCGGGGCTTTTTATTGGCCGGGTGGGTTACTCGGCCAGCTTGAAGGTAATGAAGCTGGCACGCCCCTGACGAAGCACGCGCATCGATACCGAGCGGTTCTTCGGCAACGCCTTGGCGATGTCGGTGAACTGCTTGGTAGTCTCAATCGCCTGATTGTTCAGGTGAGTGATCACGTCGCCAGGCTGCAGGCCGATCAAGGCTGCCGGGCCGTCCTGCACTTCCTTGATCACCACGCCGCTCTTGAGATCGAAGGCTTTCTTCTGCTCGTCAGTCAGCTCGGCCACGGCAATGCCCAGGCGATTGCTGCTGCGCTCGGCGCCCGGCTTGGTGTTACCCAGGGCATCCAGGGTCGCGCCCTCTTCAGGGATCGCACCCACGGTCAGCTCGACATTCTGGCGCTTGCCATCACGAATCACTTCCAGCTTGGCCTTGCTGCCGGCCTTGAGCGCGCCAACCAGGTGCGGCAGGTCGGCCGACATAATGATCGGTTGACCGTTCATGCTCAGGATCACGTCGCCGACTTGCAGGCCGCCTTTGGCAGCCGGGCCGTCGTCCTGGATTTGCGCGACCAGGGCGCCCGCCGGCTTGTCGAGGCCGAAGGATTCAGCCAGGTCCTTGTTCACCTCCTGAATGACCACGCCCAACCAGCCACGGCTGACCTTGCCACCGCTTTTCAGCTGATTGGAAACATCCATGGCCACGTCGATAGGAATGGCGAACGAAACCCCCATGAAGCCACCGGAACGGGTGTAGATCTGCGAGTTGATCCCCACCACTTCGCCCGCCAGGTTGAACAACGGGCCACCGGAGTTGCCCGGGTTGATCGGCACGTCGGTCTGGATGAACGGCACATAGTTCTCGTTCGGCAGGCTGCGACCAATGGCACTGACGATACCCTGGGTAACGGTATGGTCAAAACCAAACGGCGAGCCGATGGCTACCACCCACTGCCCCGCCTTCAGGTCTTGGGACTTGCCCAGCTTCAGCACCGGCAGGTCCTTGCCCTCGATCTTCAGCAAGGCCACGTCGGAACGCGGATCGGTGCCGACCAATTTGGCTTTCAGCTCACTGCGATCGGCCAGGCGCACGAGGATCTCGTCGGCGTCGGCAATCACATGGTTATTGGTGAGGATGTAGCCATCTGGCGAGATAATGAAGCCCGACCCCAGGGACTGCGCTTCACGCTGGCCACCGCCACCACCACGGGGCGCACGCGGTTGTGGCATGCCACGCTCGAAGAACTCGCGCAGCATCGGCGGCAGGCCTTCCAGGTCAGGCATCTGCTGGTTGGAGACTTTGCGATCCGGCAGCTTCTGAGTGGTACTGATGTTCACCACGGCAGGCGAGGCTTGCTCAACCAATTGGGTGAAGTCAGGCAACTCGACCGCTTGCGCGGGCACGGCCTGACCCAGCACCAATACCGTGGCGACTATGGATAGGTAAGACTTCAAACGTGGTATCGACATACAGCTCCCGTTACGACGAGCAGGGTTGAGCGACAGGGTTCAAGAAACGCCGAAAACTGCGAACGACATCTTTGTTCCGCGAACTAAACAAGGCCAGGGCCAACAAGCCCTGACCTATAAAAAACATGGGAGATTTTTGCAAGTGAAAATGCTGATCCAGACATTTCATGCTCTCGGCAGCCAACCTGGCATGGACGTACTGTGAAAGATCTGGATGAACATAGGATTAACGACTCACGGCTTGGGGGTGGCCTTTTTTTCACCGCGCACCGACAGTGCGATGCGTTCGGCGGTGCCAATAGGTATTTCGCCGACCACAGTCACCATCATTTCACCATCCACCGTATTCAAGCGACGAGATACAGCAACCGTGGGGCCTAATTGGGTGCGAGTCTCGGTCACGCTCACATCGCTGATCGGCTCAAGAAACACCGAAAAGCGCGCCAGTCCATCTTCATACATCAGGCTGTCGACCGTGGCCTTGGTATGGGGATCCTTGCGGGCGCTGCTATTGGTCAGCTGAAAGCCTGGCGGCAACCACTCCAAGTGCCACGCCTCGGTGGCCTCTACGGCCGCTGCCTTAGTGTCGCCGACGGCGATGGAGGTGCATTCGCCGCTGGGCTGCAAGTCGCGATCATTGGGTGTGGTGGAGGTGTCCAATCGAGTGAACTGAAAGCGCTCCAGCAACTGTCCTTGATCATTCAGCAACAAGGATTTGAGCGGCAAGGCAGTTTCACGATCAAGGTGCAGCTCAAAACCGTAGCGGTATTGATCACGGGGTGTAATCGACACAATCACCGCATTACGACCGGCCACGCGAGATTTTCCGATAACGGCCAGTTCGTAGAATTGATTGAGTCTTTGCGGATCGAGCGCGCGCGAGGGCGCATCACGCGAATTGCCAAGGCCGGCGACAAGAGTGCCGCTGACGCACTGAGTACGACCGTCTATACGAACGACTTCCTGAGCAGAACCATCGAGCTGCAAGAGCCGCTCACGGACCTGGCCATTCTGGACACGATGCCAGATGTCATGGGTAGAAAAACTGCCATTACGCTCGTAGACAAACGTACCTTGGAAACTTTGCTGCTGCTCTGCACGCCCAAGTCGAGTCAGCCAGTCTTGGGCGTCGTCGGCATGGGCGGGGAGTGCAAACCAACCACTGAGCAATAACGTAAGGAGCGGTATGGCGCGCATAGGGCTCCTTAACGGATCAGCGGTTTTCCAGGCTTGCAGCGCGAGCGTATGGCAGAGCGCTTTCAGTGCCTTTCAAGGCGGATTCCTGTGCGTGTTGACGCAGGTAGCCTGGAAGACGCTGGTCCTGCCAGCCGGATTGCCCTTGCAGCACACCGTTGGCCATAGGGCCGGTGGTGTCGGAGCTTTCCTTGTAGCCGGCCAGTACCGCTGGGCCTTTGACTTGCGGACCGGCCATGACCGGTTGCTGAGTCTGCTGTGCCAGTTCGGCACCGGCGATTTCGTCCTGGTTGTACAGGCGAACACCGGCCAGCACTGCAACAGTCACCGAGGCAGCCACTGCCAGGCGACCCAGGCTGCGCCAAGGGCCACGAGCAGCTTTTGCCGGAACGGCTTCATCAGCCAACGCGGCAGAAACGGCCGCAGCAATATCCAGACGAGGGATTAGAAGATCCTTGTGCATCACCGCCCGAGCGACTTGGTAACGAGACCAGGTATCACGGGTTTCGGCATCATCAAATGCATTGAGCACTCGACGAAGTTCCAGTTCATCCGCTTCGTTATCCATCACTGCGGACAGCGATTCCTGCAGGGCATCACGACTCATGGCGGTTCCTCTCTTGGCTGTCGCCGCTGTCTTTAGTTTTCCTGCAACAACGGTTGCAAGGCTTTATCGATGGCTTCCCGGGCCCGGAAAATCCGTGACCTTACAGTCCCCACCGGACACTGCATGACGCTCGCAATGTCTTCGTAACTCAGACCATCGAATTCACGTAAAGTTAACGCCGTACGCAAATCTTCTGGCAGTTGCTGAATTGTGCGATGAACGGTGCCTTCGATCTCGTCGCGCAGCAATGCACGCTCCGGCGACTCGAGATCTTTGAGGCCGTGATCACCATCGTAAAATTCTGCATCTTCTGAACTTACATCGCTATCCGGTGGGCGGCGTCCGCGAGACACCAGATAGTTCTTCGCCGTGTTGATGGCGATGCGGTAGAGCCACGTGTAAAACGCACTGTCACCGCGGAAATTGCCCAGTGCACGGTACGCCTTGATAAAGGCTTCCTGTGCAACGTCCTGCGCTTCATGGGTGTCGTGCACAAACCGCACGATCAACCCGAGAATTTTGTGCTGGTATTTCAGCACTAGCAGATCAAATGCTCGCTTGTCACCGCGTTGAACGCGCTCGACCAGCTGCTGATCCTCTTCCTGGGTTAGCATGAACACTCCTCGTTGTACTTGAAGGAGGCTTGCATAACTAAACGATCAGGCTTGCAAACATAGACTCGGACTTTTCGCAAAAGTTCTCCCCCTTCAAGCAAGTTTCCGGCACGCACTGATTTGGCACACACGAAAAACGCAGCGCGGGCAACGCCGGCTGCGCGAATAATCTTGTCGTCGGTTTTCTGACGCGTCCAATGCTCCCGACGGGCCAATAAACTCAACGTTTTCCCAGCTTTCGGGCAACCTGCTATTGAGTCGGGGCTTATGCAAAAAGTTCCCACCTCAATAACCAGTCGATTTTACCCGAGCCGTGCACCGTAATCTCACATTGCCACGAATGCCCGGCTATTGTGCCGCTCCCCCCCTCTATATACTAGTGGCCCGTGTGACCCTTTGATTCGCCGATCCAGGCGTCCTGTTTGCGCCAGCCCTGTGGATCGCTTTTTGCGGAATCCTTCAAATGAGCCAACAGTTTCAACACGATGTCCTGGTGATCGGTAGCGGCGCGGCCGGCTTGAGCCTTGCGCTGACCCTTCCCAGCCACCTGCGTATTGCCGTCCTTAGCAAAGGCGACCTGGCCAACGGTTCGACATTCTGGGCCCAGGGCGGTGTCGCCGCGGTGCTGGACGACACCGATACGGTGCAATCCCACGTTGAAGACACCCTCAACGCCGGCGGTGGCCTGTGCAACGAAGACGCGGTGCGCTTCACCGTCGAGCATAGCCGCGAGGCGATCCAATGGCTGATCGACCAGGGCGTGCCCTTCACCCGCGATGAACACGCAGGCAGCGATGACGGCGGCTTCGAGTTCCATCTGACCCGCGAAGGCGGCCACAGCCATCGCCGTATCATCCACGCCGCCGATGCCACCGGTGCCGCGATCTTCAGGACCTTGCTCGACCAGGCCCGCCAACGCCCCAACATCGAATTGCTGGAACAACGCGTCGCTGTCGACCTGATCACCGAAAAGCGCCTGGGCCTGCCGGGCGAACGCTGCCTCGGCGCCTATGTGCTCAACCGCGCCAGCGGCGAAGTGGATACTTATGGTGCGCGCTTCACCATCCTCGCCTCCGGCGGCGCCGCCAAGGTCTACCTCTATACCAGCAACCCCGACGGCGCCTGCGGCGACGGCATTGCCATGGCGTGGCGCTCGGGCTGCCGGGTGGCCAACCTGGAATTCAACCAGTTCCACCCCACCTGCCTTTATCACCCACAGGCCAAGAGCTTCCTGATCACCGAAGCCCTGCGCGGCGAAGGTGCACACCTCAAGCTGCCGAACGGTGAGCGCTTCATGCAGCGTTTCGACCCGCGCGCCGAGCTGGCTCCACGGGATATCGTCGCCCGCGCCATCGACCATGAAATGAAGCGCCTGGGCATCGACTGCGTCTACCTGGACATCAGCCACAAGCCCGAAGCGTTTATCAAGACCCACTTCCCGACCGTCTACGAGCGCTGCCTGGCGTTCAACATCGACATCACCAAAGGCCCGATCCCCGTAGTACCGGCTGCGCACTACACCTGCGGCGGCGTGATGGTCGACCAGCATGGGCGTACCGATGTCCCCGGCCTGTACGCGATTGGCGAAACCAGCTTCACCGGCCTGCACGGCGCCAACCGCATGGCCAGCAACTCACTGCTCGAATGCTTCGTCTACGCCCGCTCGGCCGCAGCCGACATTCTCGAACAACTGCCGCGCATCCCGGTGCCGGCCGCCCTGCCCCGCTGGGATGCCAGCCAGGTTACCGACTCGGACGAAGACGTGATCATCGCCCACAACTGGGACGAGCTGCGGCGCTTCATGTGGGACTACGTGGGGATCGTGCGCACCAACAAGCGCCTGCAACGGGCACAGCACCGGGTGCGATTGCTGCTGGATGAGATTGATGAGTTCTACAGCAACTATAAGGTCAGCCGTGACCTGATCGAACTGCGCAACCTGGCCCAAGTCGCGGAGTTGATGATCCGTTCGGCCATGGAACGCAAGGAAAGCCGGGGCCTGCACTACACCCTCGACTACCCGCAGATGTTGCCCGAGGCCCGCGACACTATTCTGGTGCCAACCACCTACGGCGGCTGAACTTCAAGCGAACCCGCAGGCGCCGGTGCACATCGGCGGCCTGCGAATCCGTCGGCACGCAGACCGAGCGCACCCGCCATTCCCCCGGCACGCGATAGCGCAACACCACAATCAGCGGTAACGCCAGGCTGTCGGGCCGCAGCTGCACGCGATGCCAACCGCGCTCATTGCTGAATAACTGCCAGCCCTCTTCATCGCGCCGCAGGCCACGAATCGACGAACGGTGAGTCAGCAGGACATAACGCGGTAATACCCAGACAGCATGGGCCAGGCATGCCAGCACGCCGAGGACAGCAAAGGGAGCGTCGAGGACCATCAGTGCACCCAGCGCGAACAGCTGGGCAAGGAGATACGCCGCCAGCAGCAGCCGTGAGGCCTGCCAGCGGCATTCGAAACGATTACTTGGGCTGGACACGATCCAGGATCATCCGGACCATGCGCTGCAGTTCAGGATCTTCGGACTCTGCCCGCTCCATGAACCAGCCGAACATGTCCTGATCTTCGCAAGTCAGCAGCCTGACGTAGAGATCGCGATCTTCCTGATTGAGCGTCGCGTACACCTCTTTGGTAAAAGGCACCAGCAACACATCAAGCTCAAGCATGCCACGACGGCTGTGCCAGTAGAGACGATTGATTTCTACATCTTCGACCATGGAGCGCTCCTCAAATAGAGCGCAAGTATACAGGCCCGACGGCACCGGAACAGTCGGCTTTGGTCGCCCCCTACGGAAACTATCCATTTGCCGGGCGCCCCTCTATGATGCACCCATGACTTTTTGACCTGCGATGACCCATGGCTGACTCTGCTTTCTTCTGCCCCCTGTCCCACGAAGGCGTTCTCGCCGTCCGCGGCTCCGACGCTGCCAAGTTCCTGCAGGGACAACTCACCTGCAACCTCAATTACCTGAGCGACACCCAGGCCAGCCTCGGTGCGCGCTGCACGCAAAAAGGCCGCATGCAGTCGAGCTTCCGCATCCTGTTGCAGGGCGACGGCGTACTCCTGGCCATGGCCAGCGAACTGCTCGAACCGCAACTGGCGGACCTGAAAAAATATGCGGTGTTCTCCAAGTCCAAGCTCACCGACGAAAGCGCCGCCTGGGTGCGTTTCGGTGTGATCGATGGCGATCAGGCGCTGGCCGGCCTTGGCCTTGAGCTGCCCACCGAAACGAACAGCGTTGCCCGTACCGAACACCTGATCGCCGTCCGCGTGTCTCCCGCCCGCGCCGAACTCTGGGTACCTGCCGAGCAAGCCGACAGCGTGCGCAGCCGATTGGCCGCACAGTTGACACAAACCGACTTGAATCACTGGCTACTGGGCCAGATCCGCGCCGGTATCGGCCAGGTCATGCCCCAGACTCGCGAACTGTTCATCCCGCAGATGCTCAACCTGCAGGCCGTGGGCGGCGTCAGCTTCAAGAAAGGCTGCTACACCGGCCAGGAAATCGTCGCGCGCATGCAGTACCTGGGCAAACTCAAGCGTCGCCTGTACCGCTTGAGCTTGAATGCGGCTGAAATGCCCGAGCCAGGCACCCCGTTGTTTTCCCCCAGCCACAACAGCTCCATCGGCGAAGTGGTGATTGCAGCAAAAGCTGACCAGGTGATTGAACTTCTGGCGGTATTGCAAGCCGAAGCTGCCGATAGTGGCGATGTGCACCTAGGCACGCTGGAAGGCCCCGGTTTGCAACTGCTTGACCTGCCTTACACCCTTGACCGTGATCGTGAGATCCAGCGTTAGTCGCCGTATTTTCCTGCAACACCCTAGAGAGCATGAATGAACAAACTGGCGGAAAAAGTCCAACAGGCGTTGGTTAAGGCCATCGACAACGATGACCTGGTTCTGCCGACATTGCCGGAAGTGGCCCTGAACATCCGTCAGGCCGCTGAAGACCCGGAAATCAGCATCAGCCACTTGAGCAAAGTGATCGGCCGCGACACGGCGTTGTCGGCGCGTCTGATCAAAGTGGTCAACAGCCCGCTGTTGCGCGCCACCCAGGAAGTCACCGACCTGCACACCGCCATCACCCGGCTGGGCACCAACTACAGCAGCAACCTGGCCATCGGCCTGGTGATGGAACAGATCTTCCACGCCCGCTCCGAAGTGGTCGAACAGAAAATGCGTGATGTGTGGCGCCGCAGCCTGGAAGTGGCGGGCGTCAGCTACGCCCTGTGCCGCAGCCACAGCCAGCTCAAGCCGGACCAGGCAGCGCTGGGCGGCCTGGTGCACCAGATCGGCGTGCTGCCGATCCTGACCTACGCCGAAGACCACTACGAACTGCTGTCGGATCCGGTCAGCCTCAACCACGTGATCGACAGCATCCACCCGGTGTTGGGCGACAAGTTGCTGAGTGGCTGGGACTTCCCGGAAATGCTGGCGAAACTGCCGGGCCAGTACCTGAACCTGGAACGGGACTCAGCCTGCCTCGACTACATCGACCTGGTGCAGATTGCCATGCTGTATTGCCATCACGGCACCGACCACCCCCTGGCCAAGGTGGACGTCTCCAGCGTGCCGGCGATGAAAAAACTGCGGGTTGATCCCTACAGCGAAAAACTGCGCGCAGAGCTGGATGAAGCGCGCGCCATGTTCGATTGATCAACCGGCGATAAAACTCACCCGCACCTTCAACCCCGCGTGCTCGCCGTCATGCAGGCTGATCTGGGCCAGATGCGCACGACAGATTTCGCCCACGATCGCCAACCCCAGGCCTGAGCCCATGCCTTGCTGGCTACGGCGGTAGAAGCGCTCGAACACCCGGTCGCGCTCATCCTGCGGAATACCCGGGCCATCATCTTCCACCTCCAGTACCGCCGGCGCCGTGACCCGCAGGATCACGTTGCCGCCCGGTGGCGTGTGCGCCAGGGCGTTGTCCACCAGGTTGCTCAACAGTTCATTGAGCAGCGTCGGCTCGCCACGCAACCACACCGGTTCATCCGCCTCCAGCGCCAGTGCCACGCCGCGTGCATGGGCCAGCGGCGCCATGGCCATGCCCAGTTCACGGGCCAATTGGCTGAGGTCGAGCAACTGCGCGCCGCCTTCGGCAATCGCCCGGGCACCGTTTTCGATGCGCGCCAGGGACAGCAACTGATTGGCCAGGTGGGTCAACCGATCGGTGCCTTGGGCGGCGGTCTCCAGAGTACTGCGCCAGGTTGCGGGATCTTCGGCGCGCAGGCCCAGTTCCAGGCGCGCCTTGAGCGCCGCCAAGGGGGTACGCAGCTCATGGGATGCATCGGCAATAAACTGCGCCTGACGCTCGAACTGGCCGCGCAGGCGTTCGGTGAAGTGGTTGAGGGAACGCACCAGCGGGCCGAACTCATGCTGCACTTCCACCAGCGGCAACGGCCGCAAATCGTCGGGCTGGCGCTCTTCCACCGCCGTGCGCAGGCGCTCCAGCGGGCGTAAGGCGGCGCTAACGGCAAACCACACCAGCAACAAGGCGCCAATGGCGAGCATGCCCAGGCGTAGCAAGGTGTCGGCCATCAGGCTGCGGGCCATGCTCACCCGTGCCTCATCGGTTTCGGCCACGCGGATTTCCGCCATGCCGTTCATGTTCGGTTCTGAGACCGCCTTGAGCAGGCTGACCACCCGCACTTCCTGGCCCTGGTACTTGGCGTTGTAGAAGCGCGCCAGCGCCGGGTAGTCGTCGGTGCGCGGCGTACCGGGGGGCGGGCCGGGGAGGTTTTCGTAGCCGGAAATCAGCTTCTGATCAATGTCATTGACTTGGTAATAGATGCGCCCGGCGCTGTCGTAGGCAAAGGTGTCGAGGGCGACATAGGGCACGTTGGCGCTGAGGGTGCCGTCCACCTGGGTCAGGCCGGCGGCAATGGTACGCGCCGAGGCCAGCAACGTGCGGTCATAGGCGGTGTCGGCCGCTTCGCGACCGTTCCAGTAGGCACTCATGCCACTGGCGAGCATCAACAGCACCAGCAGCAGCGCCAGGTTCCACAGCAGGCGCCAGCGCAGGCTGCTGGGCTTATGCATCGCGGGCTTCCAGCAGGTAGCCGAGACCGCGGAACGTCACGATGGCGATGGGTTGGCCATCGAGCTTCTTGCGCAGGCGGTGCACGTAGATTTCGATGGCGTCGGGGCTGGCCTCTTCGTCCAGGCCGAACACCTGGGAAGCCAGTTGCTCCTTGCTCATCACCCGGCCTGGGCGGGCAATCAGCGCTTCAAGCACGGCTTGCTCGCGGGAGGTCAACGTCATCAACTCGCCGCCCACCGTGAAACGGCGGGTGTCGAGGTCATAGACCAGCACCCCGCAGGCCTGCTGGCGCTCGCCGCCCAATACGCTGCGGCGCAGCAGCGCCTTGACCCGGGCTTCCAGCTCGGTCAGTTCGAACGGTTTGGCCAGGTAGTCATCGGCGCCCAGGTTCAGGCCATGCACGCGGTCCTTCACATCGCTGCGCGCGGTCAACATCAGCACCGGCAGGTTTTTCCCACGCGCCCGCAAGCGCGCCAGCACCTCGAAGCCGTCCATGCGCGGCAGGCCCACATCAAGGATGGCCACCGCGTAATCCTCGCTGCTCAAGGCCAGGTCGGCGGCCACGCCGTCATGCAATACGTCAACGGTCAAACCTGTGCTCTTGAGCGCTTGGGCGACGCTTTCGGCGAGTTGCAGATGGTCTTCAACCAGAAGGACACGCATGGATTTCCACCTTATTCGGACGTGGTCGGCACCACGCTTTGCCGGGCAGTTTACAGGCGCCGACTGCCCTGTGAAGCCTGAAAACATTGAAAGGCAGCTGAAAGGTTAGTGAAAGCTTCGCCCTTTAGCATCCAGCCACGGTAGGTCATGCCTGCCGAGCGACCTGATGGGTCGCGCCCGAAAAACGCCTCGAAGCGTTTTCGCCAAAATAAGAACAATAACGGAGTGCACCACGATGCTGTCGACACAGCCACAGGCTTGCCCGCCTGTTCGTATTTCCCGCCTGACCCACACCGCCCTTGCCAGTGCCGCTGCCCTTGCCGGCTTTTCGCCGCTTGGCCAGGCTGCCTTCTTCGAAGACAGCAGCGCGACCCTGGAAACCCGCAACATGTACTTCAACCGCGACTTTCGCGACGGCACCAGCGCCCAGCAGTCCAAGCGCGACGAGTGGGCCCAGGGCTTCATGCTCAACCTGCAATCGGGCTACACCGACGGCACCGTCGGCTTTGGCGTGGATGCGCTGGGCATGCTCGGGGTCAAGCTCGACTCCAGCCCCGACCGCACCGGCACCGGCCTGCTGCCCACCCATGATGATGGCCGCGCCGCCAACGAGTACTCCAAGCTGGGCCTGACCGGCAAAGTGAAGATTTCCGCCACCGAGCTCAAGATCGGCTCGCTGATGCCTGAACTGCCGATCCTCAAGCCCAATGACGGGCGCATCCTGCCGCAGACCTTCAACGGTGGCCTGGTCACCTCCAAGGAATTCAAGAACCTGGTCTTCACCGGCGGCCGTCTCGACAAGGCCAAGGACCGCGACGACAGCAACTACGAGGACATCGCCCTCAACAACAAGAACAGCCGCTTCCTCAGCGGCGCCACCGGCAAGCATTTCAACTTCGGCGGGGTCGACTACAAGTTCGCCGACAAGATCACCGGCAGCTACCACTTCGCCCAACTCGATGACGTGTACCGCCAGCACTTCCTCGGCCTGGTCGCCGCACGCCCAATGGGCCCCGGCACCTTCGCCGCCGACCTGCGCCTGGCGATCAGCGATGACGCAGGCGCAGCCCGTGGCGGCAAGATCGACAACACCTCCCTCAACGGCCTGTTCAGCTATGCCCTCAATGGCCATAAGCTCAGCGCCGGCTACCAGCATATGTCCGGCGACAGCGCCTTTCCGTACGTGGATGGCAGCGACCCGTACCTGGTCAACTTCGTGCAGATCAACGACTTTGCCGGCGCCGAAGAGCGCTCCTGGCAGGCGCGCTACGACTACGACTTCGCCAAGCTGGGCATTCCCGGCCTGAGTTTCATGAGCCGTTACCTCTCGGGTGACAATATCAAGCTCAGGAACGGCGACACCGGCAAGGAATGGGAGCGCAACAGCGAGATCAAGTACGTGGTGCAAAGCGGTACGTTCAAGGATGTCGCCGTGCGCCTGCGCAATGCCACCTACCGTTCCAACTATTCAGCCCGTGATGCGGATGAAATGCGCCTGCTGGTCAGCTACAGCGTTGCGCTCTGGTAAGCCACTCATAACAACAAAGACGGAGATCACCATGACCCCTTCATTGCGTAAATTGGCCCTCGCCGCCGGCTGCATGCTGTTCGCCGGCCAACTGCTGGCCGCCGACGAACCCAAGCGCCCCGAATGCATCGCCCCGGCCTCCCCCGGCGGTGGTTTTGACCTGACCTGCAAACTGGCGCAAAGCGCGCTGGTCAACGAGAAACTGCTGAGCAAACCAATGCGCGTGACATACATGCCGGGCGGCGTGGGCGCGGTGGCCTACAACGCCGTGGTGGCCCAGCGTCCTGCGGACGGCGGTACGCTCGTGGCCTGGTCCAGCGGTTCGCTGCTGAACCTGGCCCAGGGCAAGTTCGGGCGCTTCGATGAGAGCGCCGTACGCTGGCTGGCCGCCGTGGGTACCAGCTACGGTGCCATCGCCGTTAAAGCCGATTCGCCCTACAAGACCCTCGACGATCTCGTCAAAGCCCTGAAGAAAGATCCGGGCAGCGTGGTGATCGGTTCCGGCGGCACCGTCGGCAGCCAGGACTGGATGCAAACCGCCCTGATCGCCAAGGCCGCCGGGATCAACCCGCGCGAGCTGCGCTATGTGGCGCTCGAAGGCGGCGGTGAAATCGCCACCGCCCTGCTCGGCGGGCATATCCAGGTCGGCAGTACCGACATCTCCGACTCCATGCCGCACATCCTCAGCGGTGACATGCGCCTGCTGGCGGTGTTCTCCGAGGAGCGCCTGGACGAGCCGGAAATGAAGAATATTCCGACCGCCAAAGAGCAAGGCTACGACATCGTCTGGCCGGTGGTGCGTGGCTTCTACCTCGGGCCAAAAGTCAGCGATGCCGACTACGCCTGGTGGAAGGAGGCCTTCGACAAACTGCTGGCCTCCGACGAGTTCGCCAAGCTGCGTGACCAGCGCGAGCTGTTCCCGTTCGCCATGACCGGCCCGGAGCTGGACACCTACGTGAAGAAACAGGTGGCTGACTACAAAGTGCTGGCCAAAGAGTTCGGCCTGATCCAGTAATCGCCCCTCTGTCGCGCGGCCATGCCTGGCGAACCCCAGGCATGGCCCAGGAGTTCAACATGCTCTTACAACGCATATTCGCCGCCGCGCTGCTGCTGGCCTGCGCCGGTCTGGCGCTGATGGCCTGGCCCTACCAGGCGTCGTTTTCCTACGAACCCGTAGGGCCCCGCGCCTACCCATTGCTGATGCTGGGGCTGATGAGCCTGGCGCTGATCTACATGCTGTTCCGCCCGCAACCCACCCAGCACACCGAAGAAGAACCGGCGCTGGACCGCCAGACCCTGGTCAAGATCGGTATCTGCGTGGCGCTGTTGATCGTGTTTGCCGGCACCTTCGAGCCCCTGGGCTTCATCCTCAGCAGCATGCTGATCGGCATCCCCATGGCGCGCCTGTATGGCGGTCGCTGGGTGCCCAGCGTGGTGATCGTCAGCCTGATGGCCATCGGTCTTTATCTGCTGTTCGATAAGGCCATGGATGTTCCGCTGCCCCTCGGCCTGCTCGACGTTCTGGAGAACTGATATGGATACTTTCGGCTATTTGGGCCAGGGCTTCGGCGTTGCGCTGTCCCCCTACAACCTGGTAACCGCCCTGTGCGGCACCCTGATCGGCACCGTGGTCGGCCTGTTGCCGGGCCTGGGCCCGATCAACGGCGTGGCGCTGTTGATCCCCATCGCGTTCGCCCTGGGCCTGCCGCCGGAATCGGCGCTGATCCTGCTGGCGGCCGTGTACCTGGGCTGCGAATACGGCGGCCGTATCAGCTCGATCCTGCTGAACATCCCGGGCGAAGCCTCCACCGTGATGACCACCCTCGACGGCTACCCGATGGCCCGCAAAGGCCTGGCCGGTGTGGCGCTGTCGTTGTCCGCGTGGAGTTCGTTCATCGGCGCGTTTATCGCCACCTGCGGCATGGTGCTGTTCGCGCCGCTGCTGGCCAAATGGGCGATTGCCTTCGGCCCGGCGGAATATTTCGTGCTGATGGTGTTCGCGATTGTCTGCCTGGGCGGCATGGCCGGTGACAAACCGTTGAAGACCTTTGTGGCGGCGCTGATCGGCCTGTTCCTTTCCGCCGTGGGCATCGACGCCAACAGCGGCGTGTACCGGTTTACCGGCGATAACATCCACCTCACCGACGGCATCCAGTTTGTGGTGTTGGTATTGGGCTTGTTCTCCATCAGCGAGATCCTGTTGCTGCTGGAAAAAACCCACCGTGGCCAGGAAGCGGTGAAAGCCACCGGGCGGATGATGTTCAACCTGAAGGAAGCAGGTTCGGTGTTCGTGGTGAACATTCGTTGCGGCCTGCTCGGTTTCATCATGGGCGTGCTGCCCGGCGCGGGCGCGACCCTGGCCTCGGCCGTGGCCTACATGACCGAGAAACGCCTGGCCGGTGCCAGCGGCAAATTCGGCCAGGGCGACATGCGCGGCCTGGCGGCACCGGAAACCGCCATCGGTGCGTCCGCCTGCGGTGCCCTGGTGCCGATGCTGACCCTCGGCGTTCCCGGCTCGGGCACCACCGCCGTGATGATCGGCGCCCTGTCGCTGTACAACATCACCCCCGGCCCGCTGCTGTTCCAACAGCAACCGGACATCGTCTGGGGGCTGATCGCCTCGTTGTTTATCGCCAACATCATGCTGGTGATCCTCAACATCCCGATGATCCGCATCTTCACGCGCATCCTCGCCGTGCCGAACTGGGCGCTGGTGCCGGTGATCGCGATCATCACCGCGATCGGTGTGTACGCGGTGCACGCCACCACCTTCGACCTGTTCCTGATGGTCGGCATCGGCATCTTCGGCTACATCCTGCGCAAGCTGGACTTCCCGCTGTCGCCGGTGCTGCTGGGCTTTATCCTCGGCGGCCTGATGGAGCAGAACCTGCGCCGCGCGCTGTCGATTTCCAACGGTGACCTGCAGATTCTCTGGTCAAGCCCGATCACCTTCGGGGTGTGGGTACTGACCGCGTTGATGCTGGCGTTCCCGCTGGTGCGCATCTACCGCAAACGTGCCCTGCAGCGTCGTGCCGTGGCCGATGTCTGAGGTCACCTTTAAACATTGGTGGGGAACACCGCTGGTCGGCCTGGCCGGCGGTTACCTGGCCAGCCTGGTCGGCTGGCCTTTGCCGTACATGGTCGGCTCCTTACTGGCGATCATCCTCGTGCGTTGCCTAACGCCCTGGCAGTTGGCGGAGATTCCCGGCGGGCGCAAATGCGGCCAATGGGTGGTGGGCATCGGCATCGGCCTGCACTTCACCCCGGTGGTGATCGAACAGGTGATGAGCCACTTCGGCCTGATTTTCTTCGGGGCGCTGGTCACCAGCCTGTCGAGCGTGGTCGGCGTGTGGTTGATGCGCCGCAGTGGTGAAGACCGCGCCACCGCGTTTTTCTCGAGCATGCCGGGCGGTTCCGGCGAGATGGTCAACCTCGGCTCGCGCAATGGCGCGGTACTCAGCCGTGTCGCGGCTGGGCAAAGTCTGCGCGTGCTGGTGGTGGTGCTGTGTGTGCCGGCGATCTTCAAGTATCTGTTGGGCGGCGGTGCGCCGCAGTTTCATCCGGCGCCTGTCAGCTGGGCGTGGCTGGCGCTGCTGTTTCCACTCGGGGCACTGGTGGCCTGGGGCTGGCAGCGCTTGCGTCAGCCTAACCCGTGGTTGTTCGGCCCCTTGCTGGTCAGTGCGACGGCCAGCGTGGTGTGGGACCTGCATATCGGCCTACCCGACGGCGGCAGCCAGATCGGCCAGTGGTTGATCGGCAGCGGGTTGGGCTGTCACTTCAATCGGCAGTTCTTTCGTCGAGCACCGTCGTTCATGGGCCGCACCTTGATCGGCACGGCCTTGACCATGGCGTTGGCAACGTTGGCGGCGGTGGGCTTGAGCGCCCTCACCCACCTGGACCTGCGCTCGCTGACCCTGGGCATGATGCCCGGCGGGATTGCCGAGATGAGCCTTACGGCCGAGACCCTGCAACTGTCGGTGCCGTTGGTGACGGCGATGCAGGTGATGCGCTTGTTGTTTGTGCTGTTTCTGGCGGAGCCGTTGTTTCGGCATTGGAACCGTCAGCCGGAAAAAATCTAAACCTTCGGCACAGGTTGAACTGTGCCTGGCCTTAGAGCGGCGGCAGGCGCCACTCAATCGGCGTCTCGCCGTTCTGCTCAAGAAACTTGTTGGTGCGGCTGAAATGCCCGCACCCCAGGAACCCCCGGTACGCCGACAACGGCGACGGATGCACCGACGTCAGCACCAAATGCTTGGTGGCATCGACCAGTTTCTGCTTGCCCTGGGCATGGGCGCCCCACAACAGGAACACCAGGTGCGGCTGGTGCTCGCTGACCACCTCGATAATCCGATCGGTAAAGAACTGCCAGCCCTTGCCCGCATGGGCATTGGCGTTGGCGCGTTCCACGGTCATGGTGGTGTTGAGCAGCAACACGCCCTGGTCGGCCCAGCTTTGCAGGCAGCCGTGGTTGGGGATGTCGATGTTCAGGTCGCGTTTGAGTTCTTTGTAGATGTTGACCAGGGAAGGCGGTGCCGGCACGCCCGGTTGCACCGAGAAGCACAGGCCGTGGGCCTGGCCGGGGCCGTGGTACGGGTCCTGGCCGAGGATCACCACCTTGACCTTGTCCAGCGGCGTTGAGTTAAGCGCATTGAAGATCAGCGGACCGGGCGGGTAGATCTCTTTGCCGGCGGCATGTTCCTGGCGCAGGAACTCGCGCAACTGGCCCATGTAGGGCTTATCGAACTCATCACGCAGGGCGTGTTTCCAGCTGGGTTCGAGTTTGATACGGTCGCCTTCGGTCATAGTTGAAATGTCTTGTAGAAAAGAATGAGGCGAACCCTAGGAAAGCCGGCCCTGCTTGTCAATTGATCTGACACACCACCGGCACTTTCCCACGAAGCGATCATACTGATCCTTCACCTTCTCGATTGAGGTCACGATGAATCTGCACTTCGAAGAACTGACCGGCAGCGGCGGCGCCCGCGTCGGCATCGCCAGCCTCGACGCTGAAAAGTCCCTCAATGCCCTCTCTTTGCCGATGATCCTGGCCCTGACTGATCGCCTGGAGGCCTGGGCCAAAGACCCGGCCATCGTCTGTGTGCTGCTGCGTGGCAACGGGCCCAAGGCCTTTTGCGCAGGCGGCGAAGTGCGCAGCCTGGCCCAGGCCTGCCGCGAGCAGCCGGGTGAAGTGCCGGCCCTGGCCGCACAGTTTTTTGCTGCGGAATATCGCCTCGACTACCGCTTGCACACTTACCCTAAGCCGCTGATCTGCTGGGGCCACGGTTACGTGCTGGGCGGGGGCATGGGCCTGCTGCAAAGCGCGGCCATACGGATTGTCACGCCGAGCAGTCGCCTGGCCATGCCCGAGATCAGCATCGGCCTGTACCCGGACGTGGGCGCCAGCTGGTTCCTGTCGCGCCTGCCGGGCAAGCTGGGTTTATTCCTTGGCCTCACCGGCGCCCATATCAACGGCCGTGACGCCCTGGACCTGGGCCTGGCCGACCGTTTCCTGCGCGACGATCAACAAGACGAGTTGCTCGATGGCTTGCTGCAACTGAACTGGCAGGAGCAGACCGCGATACAGCTCAACAGCCTGCTCAAGGCCCTGGCCCAGGAAGCCGTGGCCCAGCAACCCGAGGCGCAATGGCTGCCGCGCCGGGCACAGATCGACGAATGGCTGGACGTCGGCGATGTGCGCAGCGCCTGGCGCGCCTTGAGCCCGCTGCGCGACCACGCGGACCCACTGTTCAATCGCGCCGGCAAGACATTGAGCGAAGGCTGCCCGCTGACCGCGCACCTGGTGTGGGAACAGATCCAGCGGGCCCGCCATCTGTCCCTGGCCGAGGTGTTCCAGATGGAATACACCCTGAGCCTGAACTGCTGCCGCCATCCGGAATTCAGCGAAGGGGTACGCGCGCGGTTGATCGACAAGGACCAGAAGCCCCATTGGCATTGGCCGGACATCAATACGGTCCCGGACGCCGTGGTGCAGGCGCACTTCACCAAGGCGTGGGAAGGCCGGCACCCGCTGGCGGACTTGTCCGATTACTGAGGTTTTGCGCCCATGAAAAAGCGGCGCTTCATGCGCCGCTTGTCATACAGGCCGGTCAACGGTGACCGCCGCGGCCACCTCCACGGTCATGATCGCCACCGCGTCCATGCCCGCCATTGTTCCAACGATCCCCCCAGCCCTGGTTCGGGTAAGGCCGGTAACCGGCCCTTGGCCCTGACGGGTAATAGCGAGGCGCCGGCTGGTAATAACGCGGTGCCGAGTAGTAACGCGGTGCCGGAGCGTAATAACGCGGCGACGGGTAGTAATCACGGCGATATTGATACGCCGTGCCGCCGCCGTAGTAATAAGCCGGCGCCGGTGAGGTGTAGACCTCGGAACGGTAGTAGCTCTGGCCTCCATCGTAGTAGGGCACACAAGCGGAAAGGGTCAGACCGAGTAAAGCGCTGAGCAGCAGTCGTCGATACATGGCGGCCTCCTGGACCGCGGAAGAGCACCTCCAGCGACGCTGGGGGGCGGCATTCAGCTTTCACTGAATGACGAAATATCTGACATCAAAAAACGAAACTGGTGCGTTTTCGCAATAGTTTGAAACATGTGTGTAACCGTCATGAACAGGGCTTTTTTGTACGAACTGAAACTTTCCGGATTTGCATGATGTCATTACGACATCGCACAATGCCAGGGAGGCTCTAGCGCGAGCTTCCTCCCCTCATACCCGGATTCCAGTCATGAAGATTTCAACCAAACTGCTGCTCTCATTTGTATTGTGCGCGTTCATCACCCTCGTCGTGGGCGCCTTGGGTATCAAGGGCGTGACACGGCTGGCTTCGGCGCTTGAACTGACCTTCTCGAACAACCTGGTCTCGGTGAGCAATACCGCCGCCACCCTCAATGGCATGGTCGCCCACAACCGTGGCCTGTATCGCCTGGTGGATGCCAGCAATGGCGATGTGGCCCAGCAGGACCGCGAACGCGTGCGCCAGGACATCGCCAACGAACTCAAACGCAGCCAGACCGCCTACGCCATTTATCGCGCCACACCGTTGGAAGATGACGAACGGGCAGCCGGCGACAAGTTCGACCAGATCTGGCCCACCTACGTCAGTAACTCCGAACGCATCATCGCGATGCTCGATGCCGGCCAGCTTGAGCAAGCCCGTACGCAGCTCAACACCAGTAACAATGAACTGTTCCGCCAGGCACGTGAGCTGATTCGCGTGATGGTCGACTCCAATAACCGCCAGATCAAGGAAGGCGCCGCCGCCGCCGACGATCTGCGCAACAGTGCGATGACCTGGATGATTGCCGGCATCGTGCTGGCCTTCATCATTGCAATCATCATTGGCGTGCTGATCACGCGGCTCATCACCCGCCCCATCGCCCAGGCGGTGGAAGGCGCGCAGCGCATTGCCAAGGGTGACCTGACCCAAGCCATCGTTACCGAGCGTACCGACGAAGCCGGGCAACTGTTGATGGCGTTGTCGGATATGCAGGGCGGCCTGAAAAGCACCCTGGTGGAAATCGCCAACGCTTCCGACCAGCTCGCGTCAGCCGCCGAAGAGCTGAGCGCGGTCACCGACGAAAGCAGCCGCGGCCTGACCCGCCAGAACGACGAAATCCAGCAAGCCGCCACCGCCGTCAACCAGATGACCGCAGCGGTCGACGAAGTGGCGAGCAACGCCGTGTCGACCTCCGAGGCGTCGCGCCAGGCCACCACCGAAGCCGAGGACGGCCGCCAGCAGGTGGAGCAGGCCGTGTCGGGCATGTCATCGATGGTGGTCGAGATCAACGATTCGACCCAATCGGTCGCCGACCTCGCCGACCAGGTGCGTGAAATCGGCAAGGTGATCGATGTGATCCGCGGCATTGCCGACCAGACCAACCTGCTGGCCCTCAATGCCGCCATCGAAGCTGCCCGAGCCGGTGAACAAGGCCGTGGTTTTGCGGTGGTGGCCGATGAGGTGCGGGCGCTGGCCCACCGCACCCAGACCTCCACGGTCGACATCGAGAAGATGATCGGTGAAGTCCAGGCCGGTGCCGACGGCGCCGTGGCCGCCATGAACAAAAGCCTGACCTGGGCCAACAACACCCAGACCCTGGCACAAAACGCCGGCCAGGCGCTGGAGCGCATCACCGCCAGCGTGGCCAGCATCAACGAGCGCAACCTGGTGATCGCCTCGGCGTCCGAGGAACAGGCCCAGGTGGCCCGGGAAGTGGATCGCAACCTGCTCAACATCCAGGACCTGTCCACCCAGACCGCCGCCGGTGCCCACCAGACCAACGCCTCCAGCCAGGACCTGTCGCGCCTGGCCACCTCGTTCAATGTGCTGGTCAGCAAGTTCCAGCTGTAAGCGCCTCATAGCAGTGCGCCGACGCACCCGCGTGGCGCACACCGCCCTCTTCTACACCCTCCTCTCCCGCCCGCCCGGCTGAACCGCCGGGCATCGAAGCCACTTGGCACGACTCTCGCTTTATCTCTTGCGTGCAGGATTGATACAGGTTCGCGGCACCACAATTTGCAATGGCCGACTAGGGTTCCGGCTCGCCGAAAGCGAGTGGCTGGTCCGAGAGTTGGCGACCTCCAGTTGAGGTTACACGGCGGGATAAAAGCCCGGGAGACAAGCCACCGTTCACGGTGCCGCGTTGCTCCTGCTCGCCCTTGATCAACTGGAGAAGACCCATGCCCTCAATCCGTTTACCCGCCCTGCTCGCCGTCGTCTTTGCCGCCGTGCTGAGCGTCCAGGCCCAAGCCGCCCCCAAAAAACACTTCAGCGTGTGCTGGACGATCTACGCCGGCTGGATGCCGTGGGAGTACGCCGGCAGCCAAGGCATCCTCGACAAGTGGGCGAAGAAATACGGCATCACCATCGACATGGTGCAGCTCAACGACTACGTCGAATCCATCAACCAATACACCGCCGGCCAGTTCGACGGCTGCACCATGACCAACATGGACGCCCTGACCATCCCCGCCGCCGGTGGCGTGGACAGCACCGCGCTGGTGGTCAGCGACTTCTCCAACGGCAACGACGGCGTGGTGATCAAGGGCACCGACAAGACTGTGGCCGACCTCAAGGGCATGAACGTCAACCTGGTGGAACTCTCGGTGTCCCACTACCTGCTGGCCCGCGCGCTGGAGTCGGCGGACTTGACGGAAAAAGACCTGAAGGTGGTCAACACCTCCGATGCCGACATCGCGGCGGCCTTCAATACCGACCAGGTCCAGGCGGTCACCACCTGGAACCCGATGCTCTCGGAGATCAAGGCCAAGCCTGGGGTGAGCCAGGTGTTCGACTCGAGCAAAGTGCCCGGCGAAATCATGGACATGATGGTGGTCAACACCCAGGTCCTCAAAGACAACCCGGCCCTGGGCAAAGCCCTCACCGGCGCCTGGTTCGAAGTGGTCGCGCTGATGAACGCCAAGGGCCCCGCCAGCACCGCAGCCCTCGAACATATGGCCAAGGCCTCCGGCACGGACCTTGCGGGCTTCCAGTCGCAACTGGACACTACCAAGCTGTTCGCCACGCCCCAGGAAGCCCTGGCCTTCGCCATCAGTCCACAGTTGCCCGCCACCATGGGCAAAGTCGCCGAGTTCTCGTTTAAACACGGCCTGCTGGGTGAAGGCGCCAAGGACGCCAGCGCCGTGGGCATGCGCTTCGCCAACGGTGTGACCAGCGGCGACAAGGCCAACCTCAAGCTGCAGTTCGACCCCAGCTACGTACAGATGGCCGCCGACGGCAAGCTGTAAGAGGACCCGGCCATGCGCCTGATCAACCGTCACCCGGACCGTTCCAGCCGCCTGTTGCTGGTGCTGCTGCCGTTCGCCCTGCTGCTGTTCGCCTACTTCGTGGGCTCGGCCGAGCGCCTGGCGGACAACCCCAACGACAAGCTGCTGCCCGGTGCCGGGCAAATGCTTGACGCGGTAAAACGCCTGGCCTTCAACGCCGACACCCGCACCGGCGAATACGTGCTGTGGCAGGACAGCGCCGCCAGCCTGCGGCGCCTCGCCATCGGCCTGGGCATCAGCGCCCTCGCCGGCCTGTGCCTGGGGATCGCCGCCGGCACGCTGCCGCTGTTTGGCGCGCCGTTGTCACCGTTGCTGACGGTGCTGTCGATGGTGCCGCCGCTGGCGATCCTGCCGATCCTGTTCATCGTGTTCGGGCTGGGGGAATTGTCCAAGGTGATGCTGATCGTCATCGGCGTCACCCCCTGCCTGGCCCGCGACCTGGAACAGCGCGCGCGGGAAATTCCGGTCGAGCTGCTGGTGAAGGCGCAGACCCTCGGCGCCTCCACCTGGACCCTGATGCTGCGTGTGGTATTGCCGCAATTGCTGCCGCGCCTGCTGATCTCGCTGCGGCTGATGCTCGGCTCGGCGTGGTTGTTTTTGATCGCCGCCGAAGCCATCGCCTCCACCGACGGTTTGGGCTACCGGATCTTCCTGGTACGACGCTACCTGGCGATGGACGTGATCCTGCCCTACGTGGTGTGGATCACCCTGCTCGCCTGGCTGATGGACTGGGGCCTCAAGGCCCTGACCCGGCGTGCGTTCCCCTGGTACGAAGGAGCGCGGGCATGAGCTTTATCAGCGTCAATAATGTGTGGCAGCGCTATGGCGATCAGGTGGTGCTCGAAGGCCTCAACCTGCAGGTCGCCGAGGGTGAATTCTGCACACTGGTGGGCACGTCCGGCTGTGGCAAGTCGACTTTCCTGCGCCTGCTGCTGGGCCAGGAAACCGCGAGCAAGGGCCGGATCCTGCTGGACGGCCAGGCCCTCGCCGCCGAGCCGGATGCCAGCCGTGGCGTGGTGTTCCAGCGCTACTCGGTGTTCCCGCATTTGACGGTGCTCGACAACGTCGCCCTTGGCCTGGAACTGCCACGTTCTCGCCTGCTGGGCCGGCTGTTCGGTAAAGCCAGGAAGGACGCCCGGGAACAGGCTGCCGCGCTGTTGCACAAGGTCGGCCTCGGCCACGCCCTGGACAAGTACCCCGCGCAGCTCTCCGGCGGCATGCAACAACGCCTGGCCATCGCCCAGGCCCTGATCATGAAACCCCGCGTGTTGCTGCTGGACGAACCCTTCGGCGCCCTCGACCCGGGCATTCGCAAGGACATGCACCAGCTGCTGCTGGCGCTGTGGCGCGAAACCCGGCTGACGGTGTTCATGGTCACCCATGACCTGAGCGAAGGCTTCAGCCTCGGCACGCGCCTGCTGGTGTTCGACAAGGTCCGCGTCGATCCCCACGCCCCCGGCGCCTATGGCGCGCGCATCACCTACGACATCCCTTTGAACAGCGAACGCCGCAAGGCGCTCGCCGCCGAACTTGGAGCCACGTCCAAATGACCGATTCCACCCAACTGTTCCCACCCTTCGCCGAAGAAATGCTGCCCGGCGGCGGCCACCGTTCGTTCGTGCTCAAGCGCGGCCAACTGCTGCGCCTGACCGACCTGCGCGGCGGCGCCAACGTCAGCCTGACCCTGCTCAACGCCAACGAAAAAACCGAGCGCCTGAACCTGCCCGACAGTCTCAAATGCCAACACACCGCCAAGCTCACCACCGGCCATTGCCTGTACTCGGATATGGGCCGCGTGCTGGCCGCGATCACCGCCGACACCTGCGGCTGGAGCGACAGCATCGGCGGCGTACTGTGCGCCGCCGAAGTCGCCGAGAAATACGGCCAGGGCCGCTACCAGGAACTGCGCAATGGCTTCTTCCGCAACGGCACCGACAACCTGTTGGTGGAGTTGGGCAAGTGGGGCCTGGGCCTGTCCGACCTGCTGATGACCCTCAACCTGTTCAGCAAAGTCACGGTGGACAGCGACGGAGGCCTGCACTTTGTACCGGGCCATTCCAAGGCCGGCGATTACATCGAGCTCTACGCGCCGATGGACACCCTGGTAGTGCTCACCGCGCTGCAACACCCCATGGACCCGAACCCGCAATACGCCCCGCAACCGCTGAAACTGAGCTGGATGAACGCCGACAAAAGCGTCGCCGAACACTGCCGCACCTCGCGCCCGGAAAACGAGCGCGGCTTTATCAACACCGACCGCCTGTTCGCCTGAGGAGCTGCCATGTCTATCGCACTGAAACAACCGGACGCGGCCGTTTACCGCGCAACCATCCCCGCCGGCGAACCGTGGCTGATGGAGGTCAAGGCCGGGCAGACCCTGCGCATCCTCGACCTGGAGGGCAACCAGGCCGTCGACACGTTGTTCTACAGCGTGAAAAACCCCCGTGAACGCTACGACGTGCAACGCACGTTGCGCCGGCAGAACAGCGTGTACCTGGGCACCGGCAGCGTGCTGTATTCCAACCTCGGCCAGCCGATGCTGACCATCGTCGATGACACCTGCGGACGCCACGACACCCTCGGCGGCGCCTGCGCCCAAGAGAGCAACACCGTGCGCTACGCCCTGGAAAAACGCTACATGCACAGCTGCCGCGACAACTACCTGCGCGCCTGTGCCCACGACGGCCGCCTGGGCAAAGGCGACATCGGGCCGAACATCAATTTCTTCATGAATGTGCCGGTGACGGCCGACGGCGGGCTGACCTTCGAAGACGGCATTTCCGCCCCCGGCAAGTACGTCGACCTGCGGGCGGAGATGGATGTGATCGTGCTGATCTCCAACTGCCCGCAGTTGAACAACCCATGCAACGCCTACAACCCCACCCCTGCGGAGCTGCTGGTATGGAACTGAAACTCAAGCGCCTGCGTCGTTGGCTGTTTGCCCTGTGCCAATCCCGAGCCGGGCAGTGCATCCGCAAACAATAGCGCGCCAATCTGGGATCCACACTGACTGCACCCACTGCGGACGACCGCAGTGCTCCCCCACTTTGCGGGACGGCCCGCAGGGTTTTGCCATGTTCGAAAAACTGTTGATCGCCAACCGTGGCGCCATCGCCTGCCGCATCCTGCGTACCTTGCGCGAGCTGCAGGTCAAGGGCATCGCCGTGTACGCCGAGGCCGATGCGGCGAGCCTGCATATCCAGCAAGCCGACGAGGCCTACAGCCTCGGTGAAGGCGCAGCGGCCAGTACGTACCTGGCGGTGGACAAAATCCTCGCCACCGCCAAGGCCTGTGGGGCCAAGGCGATCCATCCCGGCTACGGCTTCCTGTCGGAGAACGCCGCGTTTGCCGAAGCCTGTGAAAACGCCGGCATCGCCTTTGTCGGGCCGACGCCGCAACAGCTGCGGGTATTTGGCCTCAAGCACACCGCCCGCGCCCTGGCCAAGCAACACAAGATCCCGCTGCTGGAAGGCACCGAACTGCTCGACAGCCTCGCCTCTGCGTTGCTGGCCGCCGACGCCGTGGGCTACCCGGTGATGCTCAAAAGCACCGCCGGCGGTGGCGGTATCGGCATGCGCGTATGCCGCAGCAGCGTGGAGTTGAGCGAGTCCTTCGAGGCGGTCAAACGCCTGGGGCAGAACAATTTCAGCGATGCCGGCGTGTTTATCGAGAAGTACATCGAGCACGCGCGCCACCTGGAAGTGCAGGTGTTCGGCGACGGCGCCGGTGAAGTGATCGCCCTCGGCGTGCGCGACTGCTCGGTGCAACGGCGCAACCAGAAAGTCCTCGAAGAAACCCCGGCGCCGAACCTGCCCGAAGGCATGGCCGAGGCCCTGTGCGCCGCCGCCATCACCTTGGCCAAGGCCGTGAACTACCGCAGCGCCGGCACCGTGGAATTTATCTATGACAGTGCTGACGGGCGCTTCTACTTCCTCGAAGTGAACACGCGCTTGCAGGTGGAACACGGCGTCACCGAACAGGTATGGGGCGTGGACCTGGTGCGCTGGATGGTGCAACTGGCGGCCGGGGAAATGCCGCCGCTGAACACACTCGAGTTAACCCCCCGGGGCCACGCGATCCAGGCGCGCCTGTATGCCGAAGACCCGGGCCGCGATTTCCAGCCGAGTCCCGGCTTGCTGACCTGTGTGGATTTCCCGCTGGCCGAAGGCCTGCGGATCGACACCTGGGTGGAAGCCGGTTGCGAGATCCCGCCGTACTTCGACCCGATGATCGCCAAGCTCATCACCTGGGCGCCCACCCGCGAACAGGCGCGCCTGGATCTGCACCGGGCGTTGAGTGACAGTCGGTTGTACGGCGTGGAAACCAACCGCGATTACCTGCGCCAAATCCTGCTGGCCCCGCCCTTTGCCAATGGCCGGCCGTGGACGCGCTGCCTGGAAGACCTGGTCTACGTGGCCGCCACGTTTGAAGTGATCAGCGCAGGCACCCAAACCAGCGTGCAGGACTATCCCGGCCGCCTCGGCTACTGGGCCGTGGGCGTGCCGCCGTCGGGGCCGATGGACAGCCGCGCGCTGCGCCTGGGCAATCGCCTGCTGGGCAACGACGAGGGAGCAGCGGCGCTGGAAATCACCCTGAGCGGGCCGCTGCTGCGCTTCAATTGCGCGGCGGTGGTCGCCGTGACCGGCGCTGAAATCCCGCTGCGGTTGAATGATCGAGCCGTGCCAATGAACACCGCGTTGTTGATTGAGGCCGGGTCGGTCCTGAGCCTGGGCACCCTCGCCGGCGCCGGGGCGCGCAGTTACCTGTGCCTGCGTGGCGGGCTGCAAGTGCCGGACTACCTGGGCAGCAAAAGCACCTTCACCCTCGGCCAGTTTGGCGGGCATGGCGGGCGCGCCTTGCGGGCGGGCGATGTGTTGCATCTGTTGCCGTTGGAAGACCGGAACGCCGGGCAACAATCAGTCGCTGAACCGCTGCCGGAGGTCCGCACACTGCGGGTGATTTACGGCCCCCACGGCGCGCCGGAATACTTCCTGCCGGCGTACATCGACACGTTCTTCGCCACGCAGTGGGAAGTGCATTTCAACTCCAGCCGCACCGGTGTGCGGCTGATCGGGCCCAAACCATTGTGGGCACGCACGGACGGCGGCGAAGCAGGGCTGCATCCGTCGAATATCCATGACAACCCCTATGCCATCGGCGCCGTGGATTTCACCGGTGACATGCCGGTGATCCTGGGACCGGACGGGCCGAGCCTGGGCGGTTTCGTGTGCCCGGTCACGGTGATCGAGGCAGACCTTTGGCAACTCGGCCAGCTCAAGGCGGGGGACAAAGTCCGCTTTGAACCGGTGGACCTCAAGACCGCCCGCGACCTTGCCCTGAACTGGGATCAAAAGGATGCCGAAACCCTGCGGGAGCAGAGCTTGCTCGCGATGGGACCAACTCGGTCAGCCGCCCGCATCGAGCAATTGGCATCCCCCATCATCCTGGACATCGGCCACGCCGACACCCGCCTGGTCGCGCGCCTCGCCGGCGACACCCACCTGCTGCTGGAAATCGGCGCGCCGGAGCTGGACCTGGTGCTGCGCTTTCGCGCCCATGCCCTGATGCAGGCCCTGGAAACCCGAGCGCTGAAGGGCGTGATCGACCTGACGCCCGGGATCCGCTCGTTGCAGATCCACTACCAGCCGGAACAACTGCCCCTCGTCGACCTGATCGCACTGATCAGCCACGAGTGGACCGCCGTGTGCACCCGGCAAAACCTGCAAGTGCCCTCGCGCATCGTGCACCTGCCGCTGTCCTGGGACGACCCGGCGTGCCAACTGGCCATCGAAAAATACATGACCACCGTGCGCAAGGACGCCCCGTGGTGCCCGAGCAACCTGGAATTCATCCGTCGCATCAACGACCTGGCCAACCTCGATAAAGTGCGCCACACCGTGTTCGACGCCAGCTACCTGGTGATGGGCCTGGGCGACGTCTACCTCGGCGCGCCGGTGGCTACGCCGCTGGACCCGCGTCATCGCCTGGTGACCACCAAATACAACCCGGCCCGCACCTGGACCGCCGAAAATTCGGTGGGCATCGGCGGCGCGTATTTGTGCGTGTACGGCATGGAAGGGCCCGGCGGTTATCAGTTTGTCGGGCGCACCTTGCAGATGTGGAACCGCTATCGCGAAGTGGCGGCGTTTGACGGCAAGCCGTGGCTGCTGCGCTTCTTCGATCAGATTCGGTTCTATCCCGTGAGCGCGGATGAGCTGGTACGGATTCGTCGGGATTTCCCCCTGGGACGCTTCGAGCTGGATATCGAGGAGAGCACCCTGAACCTGGCGGATTACCAGGCATTTCTTGCGCGGGAAGCCTCGGGGATCAGTGCTTTTCGTGAACAACAGCAACAGGCGTTCAATGCCGAGCGTGAGCGCTGGATCGTCAGCGGCCAGGCGCATTTCGACAGCGAAGAGCTCGCGGCGCCAGCGGCGCAAGACACGCTGCTCAAGGCCAATGAATACAGCATCGACAGCCCTATCGCCGGCAACCTCTGGCAGGTGCCGGTGGCCGTGGGTGCGCGGGTTGCCGCCGGGGATGTGCTGGTGATTCTGGAGTCGATGAAAATGGAGATCCCGGTGCTGGCGCCCTTTGCCGGGGTGGTGCGGGAAATCCCGGTGCAGCCGGGCAGCGGCATTGGCGCCGGCCAACGGGTCGTGGTGCTGGAACGGGACTGACCGGCGCTGTATCGTGCAGGGACTTCCGAGGCCCTGCCCCACCGACCATGACCACGCCAACCCTTTGCCCCGCCTGCGGGGCCCGCAACGATTGCACCCTGGCCGACCCACGCACCGCCGACCAGCCGTGCTGGTGCTACAGCGTCACCATCGACCCGGCGGTGCTTGAAGCGCTGCCCGATGCATTGCGCAACACAGCCTGCCTGTGCCCGCGCTGTGCTCAGGTGGATGAGCAGCTTCGCAATGCGCGTTGACCGTTTCCTCAGCAACCTGCCGCGTTTCAATCGCCAGCAAGTGCGCGTGTTGCTGGTGGAGCGGCGGGTGACGGTGGATGGCACGGCAGTCAGCGACCCACATCATGAAGTGCGCGAATTCAGCCGCGTGTGCGTGGACGATGACGTACTGCAGGCGGGTAAAGCGGCGCGCTATTTCATGCTGCACAAACCCCAGGGCTGCGTCAGCGCGACCTCGGACCCACAACACCCGACTGTCCTGGACCTGCTGGATGAGCCGGACAAAGGCGAGCTGCATATTGCCGGTCGTCTGGATTTCAACACCACCGGCCTGATGCTGATCACCAACGACGGCCAGTGGTCGCGGCGCCTGACGCAACCGCAGACCAAGTTGCCCAAGGTCTATCGGGTAGAGACGGAGCAGGACATCGGCCCCGAATACGCGGCAACCTTTGCAGCGGGCCTTTATTTCGCCTTTGAAGACCTGACCACGCAACCGGCCGAGCTGGAGCTGCTGGGGTCACGCCTGGCCCGACTGAGCATCACCGAAGGCCGCTATCACCAGGTGAAGCGCATGTTCGGGCACTTCAACAACAAAGTGATCGGCCTGCACCGTGAGCGAATGGGCCCATTGGGCTTGGATGCGGCCCTGGCGCCTGGCAAGTACCGGGCGCTGTCCGAGGAAGAAATCCGACAGGTCTGACGACCGTTCGGCCGGTGATGGCAAAAACCCATTTGCGTGACTTGCGGCATCCCCGGTCTACTGCTTGAATCAAACCGTCAGCCAAATTATGACTGGCGAGTCGCCTATAACCTCCAAGAAACACCTTGCCCCGCCCGCGCTTGATCTACGGGCCTCCCAGGCAAACAGCCCGCCCTAACAACAGCCGTCGGCCAGCCGTCATCGGACCGACATGGGCTCTCATCTTCCAGGCGTATGCCTACCTGTCATAAAGCTCGTGCAGAGTGATCTGCGCGCCCTACCCGCTTGCCAGGAGTCTTACGACATGAGGCCAGAAATCGCTGTGTTGGATATACAGGGTCAGTATCGGGTTTACACGGAGTTCTACCGCGCGGATGCTGCTGAAAAGACCATCATCCTGGTCAACGGCTCGCTGGCCACCACGGCCTCCTTCGCCCAAACCGTGAAAAGCCTGTACCCGCAATTCAATGTGGTTTTGTACGACCAGCCCTACGCCGGTCGCTCCAAAATCCATAACCGTCATGAGCAAATGCTGACGAAGGAAGTCGAAGGCCAGATCCTCCTGGAGCTGATCGACCACTTCGCCGCCGAGCACGTGCTGTCCTTCTCCTGGGGCGGCGCCGCCACCCTGGTGGCCCTCGCCCAGCGGCCACGGCGTGTGGAAAAGGCCGTGATCAGCTCGTTCTCTCCGGTGATCAACGCGCCGATGCGCGACTACCTCGAGCGTGGCGTCGACTACCTCGGCAACCTCGACCGCGACCGCGTCGGGCACTTGATCAACAGCACCATCGGCAAACACCTGCCGTCGCTGTTCAAGCGTTTCAACTACAAGCATGTGAGCAGCCTGGCCGAGCACGAATACGGGCAGATGCATTTTCACATCAGCCAGGTACTGCACAACGACCGCCTGTGCTACCTCAAGGCCGCGCGGCAGATCGATGTGCCGGTGCTGTTTTTGAACGGCGAATGGGACGAATACACCAGCGCCGAGGATGCCAGGCAGTTCGGGCAGTACGTGACGAAGAGCAGCTTCAGCACCATCCAGGCGACGGGGCACTTCCTGGATATGGAGCACAAGGCCGCCTGCCGGGACAGCCGGGACGCGGTGGTGGGCTTTTTGAAACCGGAACGGCAGGCCAGCCGATTGCGTTATCACCAAGGCCAGACGCAGCATGCATTCGCCATTTGAAATGAAGGCTTGCCGTGGCGAACGGACCTGCTCGCCACGGTAAGCTGCACAAATTCCGAAGAAAAACTTCAAATCCCGGCGCACATCTGGTACAAAGTCAGCCGCTCTGAGCGGGTGTCGTATAATGGCATTACTCCAGCTTCCCAAGCTGATAACGAGGGTTCGATTCCCTTCACCCGCTCCACTCAGACATAGCTTCCACGCCGGCAGGATTTTGGCGGGGGATGCATAAAAAAACCGGTCCTTGGTGGCCGGTTTTTTTATGGACTGTCCAGAATCAGTTTTATTGGGGAACGCCTCTACTTATTCTTCCTGCTCACCAGCAGCTCAAGCCACCGCCCGGAATCCTTTGATCAGAGTTGCAGTGGACAATATTAGACGCCTAGGATTATTCGTTGACGCCACGAAACCCAACTTAGCCTGGTAATAACTTGCAGCTCTCTGATCTTTAGCATCCACGACTACAAACGCTACGCCCGATTGTTTGGACACCGTATAAACCCGCCTGAAGAAGTCGGACATGAGCCGCTGGCCAAGCCCCACGCCCTGCCTGCTTTTATCAATCGCCAAACGACTCAAAAGCACTGCCGGCATGGGGTATCCGGGCATCCGCTTTTTTTGGTCTTCACTCAGTTCGTCAACCGCAACAGATGCATTCGCCAAAGCATAGTAGCCGAGCAAAATGCCACTTTCGATGTACATGAATGTTCGAGAAACGTTGCGCTTTTCGTCTTGCCCTGCGTGCTGGGCGATATAAGCGTTTAGCGCTGGGTGAACTTCACAATCGAAAGCAGAACGGTCAATAGACTTGTTAAAATTGACGGTAATGAAATCCATTGAGAGGCCTTAGCGCAAGGCGAGCAATTTTTGCAGAGCCTCTGTCGGCTCTGGTGGCGTATCCAACAGTTGGTGTGCGGTACCGGCATCAAGCACAGTGACGCCGTAAAGGTCCAAATCAAAAGCCATTTCTTCATGCGCGACAGAGCGTACAGCCAGCGCTGCTACAACTTTCTTGAGCTCTGCCAGCTCGCGTTCCACACTCGAAAGATGCGTAGCACGCATTGAACGAGTCTTAAGCCCACTGGTGCGACTGAATGCACTACTTGCCAGGCTTTTCGAGGCATGTCGCTCAACCACCGCGTCGGCGTCTGACAAAGCAGCCGACACCTTGTCGGCGGTCAGCTGCGTGCTTTTTGGTTGAACCGGTTTGTTCACGATGCATCCCTCTGTATTCGTGAATCCTAGCACATTGGACTTTACGCCTATCCTCAGGCCTTGCCTCTCGGACTTGCCCCGACTGAGTGAGATAGAACGCGATACGCCTCCATGTTCACTTCGAACGATTTCGTCCATCTGCCACAGACTTTGCGCCAAACGATCAAATAAGACTTTTTCCACCACTTCTCTCCCCTCTGGTGCTCTGTAAGGCCTGCTCAACCCATTCTCATTTGATCTATGGGGTAGCTTTTTTCGGGACACCAGCACACTCCAAATGCCCTGCATACAGCTGCGGTCAAGCGCGGATAGTCGCTGGCAAACCATAAGTACCTCGTCCAACACGCACAACACCGACGCTTCCGATGATTGCGTAGGCAATGCCCGAAATTTCAACATCCCTCGCGCACTCAAAAACATGTACAAACAATGAATTATGTACAAGTATCAGGCCCAAGCGTTGGCATCGCGCCTCGCACGCTCAAGGAGCCTGGTCATGACGCGTCTATGGGTTTCACTGTTGCTGGCATTGAGTGTGAGCAGCTGCGCCAATGTGGGTGTCGACCACTACGCCGACCAGCAACCGAAACTGGACCTGGAGCGCTTCTTCAGTAAACCGGTGAAAGCCTGGGGCATCTTCCAGAAGCGTTCGGGGGAAGTGGCCAAGCGCTTTGAGGTCGATATTGCCAGCCGGCGCGAGGGCAACGCGTTGATTCTGGATGAGCGTTTCTTGTACAGCGATGGCACGCGCCAACAACGGGTGTGGACACTGACGCCGGACGGCCCAGGACGCTGGCGCGGACGAGCCGGGGATGTGGTGGGCGAGGCGATCGGCGAAGTGGCGGGTAATGCGCTGCGTTGGCGCTACCGGCTCAATCTGCCGGTGGATGGCTCGGTGTACGAAGTCAGCTTTGACGATTGGATGTACCTGATGGACGAGGACACCTTGATCAACCGCTCGAGCATGTCCAAGTTCGGTGTCGAGTGGGGTCAGGTCACGCTGTTCTTTCGTCGCCAATGAGCCACGAGCGAGGGTCAATCATGAATATGCAAATGCTGGCCGAGCTGGCCGGGAAAGGCGAAATACGTGAGCTGGAGTTGCTGTCCCTGGAGGGTGGTTTCTATATCGCTCGCGTCAGGCTGGAGCACGTCGAGGCGACGTTACTGGACGATCAGGGCAAGCCGATGCGCATCGGTTCCACCACGCATTTACGCGACCTGTTGCAGCGGGTTCCGCCGTTTCCTTGCGTACTGGTGCAACACTGCGTTCACGATGAAATGTGCGGTACGCGTGAAGGGCCTATCGGTGCGTTGCGCATTCCGTTTTCGCTGGCGGCGACACTGTAAATCCTGGCTCCCCTCCCCCGTGGTATGGGCGGCCTGGGAAGGCAAGCCGTTTACACCGTACGGGTGACCTACGCGGCTCGGTCCACGCGGTCCTGAACAGCCTCGACCAGCAGCAGGCCCAGTTCAATCATCTGCTGAATGGCCAGGGCCAGGTAGCGCTGTTGAGAGGGCAGGCTTTCGACGAACTCGTGAGTCATGGCACCTGCACCGGCGATGGTTTCGTAGGCGTTGGCGAGCAGCGCTTGAGTGTCGATTTCGGGACGGACGCTGAACAGTTTTACGGATGGATTGCATGAGTCAGTACACATCTGTTGATCCTCGGTAAGGACCGCATACCAGAGCTACTAAACAATGGGTGGCGGCTGTACGCAGGTTAGTAGACCGGCGAATCAACGAAACCGGCGCGCCCGAAGACGCCCTGCGTGCAGCCACCATAAGAGCAGCTGTACGCCGTTGATCGTATCGGGCTACTAAACCCGACCGCTGATGGGCAGCGGCTGACGAACCTTAAAGAGGTCGTCCAAGGCGCACAACTCGGACGAGTCTGATCGTTGTGTAGGCAATGCCGCAAGGTTCAACTCTACGTTCTGACACCTCACTTTTCCTCCCCCCTCTGCACCACCCACGCCAACGGCAACGTCACACCCAACATCCCCACCAACACCATCACCGCCACCGGCACGCCCAGCACATCCCCCACTGCACCAAACACCACCGGCGCCAACGCGCCACCGCCAATCGTGCCGGTGTAGAACAGCGCAAACGCCTGCTCGCGCTTGCCCGCGCCGGCGAGGTCGGGCACGGCGCCGTACAGCACCGAGGAGGTGCCATTAAGCACCAGGCCCAACAGCGGCAGCATCACCATCAACCCGCTGAGCGGCAGGTACACCGCTGCGACGATCAGCACTGCAGTACTGGTTTCCGTGATCCATACGGTCTTCATCATGCCGATGCGTGCGCCGAGGTAGCCGCAGAACAGTTTGCCGAAGGCACCACCGATGAACAGCAGGGTCAACGCAAGACCGATCCCGGCGGTACCGGCGCCTTTGGCTTGCAGCAGGAACGGCAGGAAGGTGAGGAAGCCCATGCGCACGGCGCTGTCGAGGGTGCCGGTGAGGATCAGCGCGCGCAGGCCCGTGGCGGAGCCGCTACCCCTGAGGGGCTTGGCTGTTTTTGCGGCGGTGGATTCGGATGCTTGAGCTGGAATCAGCCACCACAACAGCCCCGCCGCCGCCAGACCAAGCAGGCCCAGCAACGTGGCGCTGGCCTGCCAACTGATGACGGTGAGCAGCAGCCCGACCAGACCAGGAATCAAGGTTTTGCCGATGTCGCCGGAGAAGTTGTACTGGGACAGCGCCTGCTTGACCCCACCGCCGTCCTCGTAGGCGTCGGTGATCATCGACGAGGCCAGTGGGTGCTGGGTGCTGGCGCCCAGGCCGCCGAGCAGCAGCGCCAGCAGCAACACGGTCAGCCCTGTCGCTTGGCCCACCAGCAGGTAGGCAACACCCGCCAGCGCCGTGCCGCCCACCAGCATCGGTGTGCGGCCCCAGCGTCTGGCGGCGCGGCTGGCCAACAATTGGAACACGGCCATCATCCCGGAATAGGCACCACGCAGCAGGCCGATCTGGGCGTAGGACAAGGCGAACTGAGCCTGCCAGACAGGCAGCAAAACGTAGATCACATCAGTGAGCCCATCATGCACGGCATGGGCGCTGCAACCGGCGAACAAGGCGCGACGGCGCGTCGATGATTCGGGCGAAGGCACAGCGACGGTGTCGTTCATGGTGCAGGAATCAGCTCAGGTTTAAGGGGCTTCCAGCCGGTCAAGGCGATCAACAAGGTCAGCAGCTGGAAACCGATGATCAGCACCACGCACCCGACCCAGCCCCAGCGTTCCCAGATCAGCGCCGGGACAATGGCGCCGCCGCTGCCGCCCAGGTAATAACAGGTGAGATACACCCCGACAGCACCCGTCTTGTTATCGCCCGCGGTGGCCGTGATAAACCCATTGGCGGCCGCCTGCGCGAGGAACACACCGGTGGAACTGAGCGCCAGGCCCACTACGATGCACCAGAGGGAGGGCATCAGGGTCAACGCCGAACCACTGACGCCCAGCACGGCGGCGACACCCAGCAGTTGGGCATGGGGCCGGGCTTTGCTGAGGCGTCCGGCGATGGGGATCACGATCAACGCCAACAGGAACACCATGTACAGCGTCCCCAACGCCGCAGGCCCGAGGTTGAACGGCGGCAGGCCCAAGTACAAACCTGCGTAGGTAAACGCCGCGACTTGCGAAAACAACACGCAGAAACCTACGGCGTATGCGGCCAACAGCGGCTGGCGAAATACACCTGACGAGGAGGCTTTAACCTGCACGGTCCGCGGGCGGTTGGCCGGCAACAGAAACTGGATGAATCCGCCGACCATCAAGCTCAGCACCGCGAGCACTTCAAAGGCCTCACGCCAGCCCACATACTCGGTCATGACTCCGGTGACGAAGCGCCCGGCGAACCCGCCCAACACGGTGCCCGCGACGTAGAGACTCGTCACCTCCGTGACCGTGCCGCCGCGCCAGCGGTCGCCGATGTAGGCCACGCTGGTGGCGAACAGTACCGGGATCAGCATGCCCTCGACAAAACGCCATACCAGCACTTCGGCAAAACTGTCGGCATAGGCGGTCATCAACGCTGGCACTGCGAGCAGTAAAGCCGCCACGACAATCACACTGCGTTGCTCGTAGCCCCCGGTCAGGCGACTGACGAACGGGGCGGTGATCGCCACCGCCAGGGTGGTGACGGTGATGCTCCACCCCGCATCCTTGGCACTGATATGAAAGTGCGCGGCGAACGTCTGGAGGATGCTTTGGGTCGCATAGAGGTTGAGAAACGCCGCGCAGCCACACAGGAACAGGGCAAGGCGGGCACAATGCAGGCGCAGTTTCATGAAACCTCTCGTTTTATTTTGAAAGGTCTTTATAGAATGGCCGGCAGGTCTTGAACCAATACCGAATTCGGACCGATTGATACCCAAGGATCAGGATGCTCGACCTACGCAAGCTGCGTTACTTTCTGACGGTCGCCGAAGAATTGCACTTCGGTCGCGCGGCCCTGCGCCTGCACCTCGCCCAGCCGCCTTTGACCCGGCATATTTCAGCGCTGGAGGCAGAGTTGGGTTTCAAGCTGTTCGATCGCACCAGCCGCACGGTGACGCTCACCGCCCAGGGCCGCGCATTCCTGCCCTATGCCCGTGGCGTGTTGGACCAGGTTGAATTGGCACAGGTGATCGCCAGTAAATTGGCTGCGGGCACCGCCGGGCAACTGGCTCTGGGCTATGTGAGTTCCATCGCCCTGTCGGACCTGTTCAGCCAATCGATCCAGGCCTTTGCCCAGCGCTTTCCCGATGTGCAACTGACCCTGGTGGAATGCGCCTCCGGCAGCCTCGGTGCGCAAGTGGCCGATGGACGGCTGGATATTGGCTTGAGCCGGCTGTTACCACAAAACGACGCGGTGCAAGCGCTGTCGTTGGGCGAGGAACCCCTGGTGGCAGCGGTGTCGAGTGACAGCCCATTGGCCAGCCAGGCCGAGATCAGCCTGGCGCAGCTCAGTGCCTATCCTTTGATTCTGTTTCCAGCCGATTACGGCTCGGGGCTGAACCAGTCCATCGAGCAGCTTTACCGCCACCATGGCGTGCCCCTGCATGCCGGACCGACCGGACGGCAGATCACTTCGATCATTGCACTGGTGGCCGCTGGGCAAGGGGTGGCGCTGGTGCCGGCCTGTACCCGGAGTTTGACGAACAAGGGCGTAACTTATCGGCCTTTGGTGGAGGCAGATGCATGTGCGCGATTGTTGGTGCTGACACCGACCGAAAGACACAGTGTGTTGATTGACGCGTTTCTTGCCGTTATCGAAGAGGCATTACACATCCGGCAATGACCCGAAAAACCTCGCAATACCTCCCCACAGCGCCGATCCCACTGGCTTTTACACTGCATTCACCACCTGCCGAAATACCGGTCATCGAAGACTGGTAGGTAGAGTGTTGATAATTTATTTTCAGTGGTTATAGTCACCACCAACACACACCACAAGGAGGTGCTGTGGATAGCCGATACTTGATAGGTCACATCGTCGCAGACGGCTGGTACCTGGTGCGCATCAGAGGCAGTCATCACCACTTCAAGCACCCGACGAAGCCTGGCCTGGTGACGATCCCCCACCCAAAGAAAGACCTGTTGGACAAAACCGCCAAGAGCATTTTGAAACAAGCTCTGTTGAGTTAATCGTCCCTGGAGGACAACGAACATGCTGTACCCCATCGCAATTTCAACCGGTGACCACGATCACGCCTGGGGCGTGGAAGTCCCGGATATTCCCGGTTGCTACTCTGCCGGTGACGACCTGGACGACGCCATGGCCATGGCGCGCGAAGCCATCGAAGGGCACTTCGAAATCCTCGCGGAAGACGGCGCGCCGATCCCAAGCGCCCAGAAGGTCACCGTGCATGCCGCCAACCCTCAGTACGCCGGCTGCACTTGGGCGGTTGTAGACATCGATGTCACCAAGTACCTGGGCAAGGCGCAAAAACTCAACATCACGCTGCCGGGCTACCTGCTCAACCGCATCGATGAATATGTACTGCACCACCCGGAGGAAAAAAGCCGCTCGGGCTTCCTCGCGTCGGCGGCGCTCAAGGTGCTGCAACAGGATCGGTAGCTGCAACGGGAGCAAAGTCTGAATGCGGCACTGCATCCATAGCGTGATGATGTCGCTTCATTGAGCTTGCCACCCAAGGGTTATTGAAATGACTGAACCCAAACAACCCACATCCACACCTGTACTGCGCCAAGTACTCGGCTGGGTGCTGGTGTTACCACTGCTGGTCGCACTGGTGCGGCTCCCGTATCCCTTGGGGCTGGGGCTGGCGCTCGGATCCATCGCCGCATCCGTCTACGGCGTAGTGTTTGCCAGGCGCCATGCCAGCCGAGGCGTCACCGTATTCGCTGCAATCGTCACGCTGTTCAATCTGATTTCCCTGGTCGTCATCGGGGAGGCCTCAGTCATCATGGGGCTCTACAGGATTTCCTGGTTCTACTGGTACCCGTACTATTCCAACTGGGTTTACTGGAATGTCCAGGGCCAGTGAGAATTCCACCGCAAGAAACGTAGTGTTCAGTCCGGCGGATGGCATTACCGTAGGCCTGTAACGTTTAACAACCGCCCTTCGAGGAGCCCGCTCATGTCCTACGAATACAAGCTCATGCCCTCCCCTGTCGGGGAACTCACCCTGGTGGCGCGCGATGGCAAGCTCAGTGCCATCCTGTGGGAAGTCGAACGCGCCAACCGTGTGCGCCTGGGTCAATTGCGCGAAGCCAAGGACAGCCCGGTGCTGTTGGAAACCGAGCGCCAGTTGAAGGAGTACTTCGCGGGGACTCGCCACACATTCGACCTGGAACTGGATTTCGCCGGTACCGACTTTCAGAAACAGGTCTGGCAGGCGCTGCTGACTATTCCTTTTGGCGAAACCCGCAGCTACAGCCAGATCGCCCGGCAGATCGGCAACCCGAAAGCCGTACGAGCCGTGGGCGCCGCCAATGGGCGTAATCCCATCTCGATCATTGCGCCGTGCCATCGAGTGATTGGTGCCTCGGGCACCTTGACCGGGTTTGCCGGAGGACTCGAAGCCAAGCAGTATCTGTTGACGCTCGAGGACCGTGGTCAAGGAAAAATGACCTTCTGATCACTGGCCTGCGACCGGGCCACGGACAAAAGACTGGTAGTCGAATAAATCTTCGAAACCCAACTTGCGGTACACCGAAACGCCCTGGGTCGTTGCTTCAAGAAAACAGCGCCGGGCCCCCAGGCTCGAAGCATGAAGCAGCGCGGTTTGAATCAGTTGCGTCGCATACCCCTTGGCGCGGAACTCCGTGATCGTGCCGACATCGTTAAGCCGGGCCTCTCCATTGCACATGGACAGCGTCAACGAACACCTCACCTGCCCCTCAGTGGACAAGGTGAAGTGGTAAAGCGCTTGACCCACGTCAAGCGCCCGCTGGTGCCGTGCCTGATAACGCGTAACCCATTCAGGCGGGAGCAAAAACGCATTGCCAAGGGGAGCCGCCCAGCCTTCCAGGTTTCGAGTCAAGCTGACCTGTACAGTGCTGTCACGCTCCGATGAAACAAGGCGCGACAGATCGAGTGCCATCGCCGTGGTCTTTTCGGCTGCCTGAAAGCCGATCCCCATCAGCACCGCACCTACCTGCGCGACCTTCTCCTCATGAATCACGATGCGTGTATTCATCAAGATACAGCGAATCAGTTCCATGGGCGCCGCCATGGCGTCCCCCATCGGGGTGCTGCCTATCCGGATAAACAACAGGTTCGCAGGTTCGAAATACCCGTCGGTAAAATAAGCGTTGATACAAGCGTTGTAGCGACGATGCAGCGAGCAAGTGGCAGCGAAATAATGATCTTCGGTCTGGTGATAAAGCGCAGTCAGGTCACAGGCGGCGTTAGCGTGCATAGGGCGTTCCCGGATAAAATCCCAGTCTTGCCCCTCGCGGCGTCGTGTGCCGTAAGCCCACTCCTAAAAGCCCGGAAGAAAAACGCACAACTTTGTTCACACCCAAAGATGTAAAAAGAAATTTCAGAGCGTGCCTGCGGTCAGTATTTTCATCACTCACCTTTAAGGAAAGCGGTCATGAAATTCTCTGCAGTCTCACAATCCCTGTCCCGTTGGGCAGGCAGTGCCCGGACGTTCTATGCGGCGGTCGCGTTGATTTTCCTGTGGAGCTTGAGCGGTCCGTACTTCCACTACAACGACACCTGGCAGTTGATCATCAACACCTCGACCACCATCATCACCTTCCTGATGGTGTTCCTGATCCAGAACACGCAAAACCGCGATAACGACATCCTGCACATCAAGATCGATGAACTGCTGCGGGTCTCCAAGGATGCGCAGAACGCCGTGCTGAGCCTGGACGGCCTGGACCGCAAGGAACTGGAAAAACTGCGCCAGGAATACCGCAGCATCGGCAACACCGGCACCGTCAGCCTGAACAGCAGCTGTGGCCACGCGGCCGACGATGCGGCCCCGAACAAGACCGATCTGAACCAGGCATAAAAAAACGGCGGTTGGACATGATCCAACCGCCGTTTTTTATATCAAGCGAAAGGCTCAACCGTCGCCTTGATGGCCCTTACCGTAGGTCGAGGCCAGGGCTCGGGCCTTTTGCAGACGTTCTTCCAGCTTGGGCAGCGTCTCATCCACCAGTGCCTTGATTTCCGGCACATCCGAGGCCGCCCCTTCGCGCTTGAACAGGGCAATGGCGTCTTCGTTTTCCTTCACTTGCTGCGCGGTGTAGGCCGCGTCGAAGGAGTCGCCGTCCTTGAGTTCGGGCATCAGGGTTTCGGCCTTGTCGACGATCTTCTCCCGTGGGGCCACGGGCAGGTCGAGCTTCTTGGCGATGGCCGCCAAATGCTGGTTGGCCAGGGTGCGCTCGTTGATCACCTCGATGGTGTAGTCCTTGATTTCCTGGGACGAGGTCTTGGCGTGGGCCATGCGACTGGTTTCGATATCGGCCATGCCTTTGGCCGAAGCCTGCTCGATGAATTCAGCAGGCGACTGGGCGAAAGCATTGCTGGCGCCGAGGCCCAGCAGCATCGCGAAACTGGCGGTGCGTAACCGGATAGCCATGCGGCTCATGATGGGTTCCTCCAGGGCAAAAATAGGTGCGGGGAAAGACACCTCGCCCTGAATTCGAATTTTCAGGGCGGCAAAGGTTTAGAAAAAACTTGCCCGCGCGACGAACGGTCGTGCCCAGTCAGGCCGGTTTACTGCCGAACAGGCCTGGCAGCGCATGGGCCAGGGCATTGATGGCGAAGCCGATAAACATCACGCCGCAGAGCCTGGTGATGAGGATTTCATGGCGCTGATACACCGTGCGCACCCGCTGGGCACCGACCACGCCGATCAGGATCGCGTAGGCCAACAGGCCACCGACGAAGCTCAGGAAGATCAACGCCGGCAGCATCGACCAGGTCAGCAATTCGGCGCGGCTGGACAGCAATGCAGTAAATGTCGCCACGGCCACTGGATACGCCTTGGGGTTGGTCAAGCCGAACAGGATGCCGTGCCAGAACGGATGCCGCGCCGCGCCCTGGGGGGCTTCACTGCTGCGACGCTGGGTACGAATCGCGCGCCAGCCGAGCCAGAACAGGTACAGCCCACTGAGCACGCCGAGCACATCGAACGCGCTGCTGCCGACTTCCCGCGCGCCCACAATCGCGATCAGCGCCGTACTGCACCACAGCACATCGCCGAGCAAGTGCCCGCACAGAAACCCCGCCCCGGCACGACGCCCCCGGGCGGCGCCGATGCCAAACACCGCCAATACGCCGGGGCCAGGCGTAATACCGTAGATAAAACCCGAAGCGAGGACGGCAAGCAGCAAGGAGGGGGTCATGGTCGCGACTCTGACAAAGCATGGGAAGGTGGACGGATTCTGCACGTTCCTGCGCTATGGGTAAAACCGCATTCCCGCATAGGGCTGGTCGCGGCAAGCCAGCAGGCGCGAAGCCAAGTCGCCCACATGGGCTTCGAGCTTATGGCCGTCGGGATCAAGGAAATAGAACGAAGCGCCTTCGCTGCGATTGTCGCGCCACGCTTGCACCTCGGCGGCGCGCAGGCGCGAGACCAGCGCAGCGAAATCACTCGCTGCGACAGTGAACCCATAGTGGGTGTAATCGGCCGCCGGCTTCGAGTCGCGCAGCGGATCAAGGGACAGGCATAGCCATAGGCCCGGCAATGACAAATAGGCGCCGGTGTCCCAGGTGGCTTCGAGCTTGAGTTGCAACAACTCATGGTAAAAGGTGACGCTGCGACTCACGTCGGTGACGGCCAGGGTCAAGTGGTTGAGGCCTGAAAGCATGAGCATTTTCCTTATCGGATCCCCTGACGAACGGGGGCAAATCATGAAGAGATGACAATGTAGTATGTTGCACTACACATCACTACATCGAGGCTCCCCATGTCTGTTATGTCCCTACGCATACCCGAAGACATCGCCGCCACGCTTGCCAGTCTCGCCAAGGCGACCGGGCGCAGCAAATCCTTTCTCGCAGTCGATGCATTACGCGAATACTTGACGCGCGAAGCGTGGCAAATCGAAGAAATTCAAAAAGCATTGAAAGAAGCAGACGCAGGCGAGTTCGCAACGGCTGCGGAGGTAAAAGCTGTCGCCGATAAATGGCGCACCAATGCAGGTTGAGTGGCTGAGGACAGCCCTCAAGAACCTTGATGATGAAGCCGCGTACATTGCGCAGGAAAATCCCAAAGCCGCTCATGAGTTCGTCCAGGCCATCATGGTTGGGCTAGGACATGTCGCTGAATTTCCTGCTGTGGGAAAGGAAGGTCGAGTGCCAGGAACGCGGGAGTGGGTAGTGCCTCGATGGCCTTACATCGTTCCCTACCGGATTCGAGATGGACGATTACAAGTGATGCGATTTTTTCATACACGTCGCCAGCCACCGACATCCTGGTAGCAACCATTCAGCCCTGTAACCCTCCCTGCACTCGCCCAATCAACCACTGCAACCCCGAATCCCCGCCCCGTCGCGCATGCCACGCCAGTTCAAAGGTAAACGACGGAATATGAAACGGCGGCGCCACGGCGACCAGATGCGGGTGATCAATATTCAGCAAGCCTCGCGACGATACGGTGAGAATCAAGTCCGTGCCCTTGATCAACTGCGGCGCCACGCCCCAGTGCGGCAGGCTGATCGCCACATGCCGTCGCTCGCGAATCGCGGTCAGTGCCCGCTCGATTTCCGGCGCACCGCTGCCGCGCATTTCCAGCAGTACGTGGGGGCGCGACAGGTAGGTGAGCAGGTCGAGCACACCGCCCTGCGGCAGGCTGTTGCGGTCCAGCAGGCAGGTGTAATGCTCTTCGAACAACGGCGCAGTGCGCAGCTCGGCGGGCATGTCGGGAAAGACGCCGGCAGCCAGGTCGATATCACCGTTGAGCACGCCCTCCACCATGCCTTCGCGGCTGGCCTGGATGATTTGCAGGTCGATACCGGGCGCTTCACGCCGCAGGACGCGAACCAGACCCGGCAGGAAAATCGCCGCACTGTAGTCCGACATCGCCACACGAAACCGGCGCTTGGCTGATGCCGGGTCAAAGCGATTCGGCGCCAGCAACGCCTGCACCTGGGCCAGGGCTTCGGCCAATGGCGCCGCCAACTCCAGGGCGCGGGCCGTGGGCACTAACGTGCCGCCCTGGCGCACCAGCAACGGGTCACCCAATAAATCGCGCAAGCGCGCCAGCGCGTGGCTCACTGCCGGCTGGCTGAGGTGCAAACGCTCGGCGGCGCGGGTGACGTGTTGCTCACTGAGCAAGGCGTCAAGGACCACCAACAGGTTAAGGTCGACGCGGCGCAGATCATTCATCAGTTGCATGCTCGGCATAAAAACTTGGAATTTAAATTTGCGTGACGAATAACCTAGAGTCCAGCAAAACCTCTGGGAGATTCGCCATGACGACGTTGCATTGGGCCGGTTTGTTGCTATTGGCGGTGATCGCCGGGGCGATGGTGCCGTTTCAAAGTGCGATCAATGCCAACCTCGGACGCGGCCTTGGGCATCCTCTGTGGGCCACCCTGGCGTCGCTGCTGGTGAGCATCCTCGTGCTGCTGCCGGTGATCGTGGCGCTGCGCCTGCCGCTGCCCGGCCTCGCATTTATCACCAAGGCGCCCCTGTGGATGTGGGCCGGGGGCGCGTTTGGCGTGTGCTTTATCGCGCTGGCGTTGACGCTGCTGCCCAAGCTGGGCGCGTCGGGGTTTATCGCCCTGGCCATGGCCGGGCAGATTCTCGCGTCGCTGCTGCTGGATCACTTCGGCCTGTTTGGCTTGGCGGAGCGCCCACTGACAACGCCTCGAATCCTTGGCGCGTTGTTGTTGATGGGCGGCGTGGCGTTGATTCAGTTCAGCGCCACACCGGCCCAAGCGCTGACAACCGCCGGCTGATCAGGCCTTGTCGAGGGTACGCAGCTTTTGCGGCAGGCCCCACAGCAGCAGCGCCGCCGCCAACAGCGCGCACACGCCGATCACATAGAGTGCCGGGGTGGTGCTGCCGGTAAGGTCCTTGATCCGCCCCACCATCACCGGGCTGACAATCCCACCGAACTGCCCGAGGGTATTGATCACCGCAATCCCGCCCGCCGCGCCTGCGCCGGCACCGGCCAGCAACTTGGGCGGCAGGGTCCAGAAGGTCGGGATCGACGCGATGATGCCGGCGCCCAACATGCCCAGGGCGATGATCAGGAAGGTGGTGTGGTCGGCAAAGATCCCGGCACTGAAGAAGCCCACCGCGCCCAGCACCACCAAGCCGCAGACAAACTTGCGACGCTCGCCGGTCGAGTCCGACAGCCGCCCGATCACCACCATGCTGATCGCGCCGCACACATAGGGAATCGCGGTGAGCAGGCCGATCATCACCGGGCTTTGGGTGCCGGCGCTGCGAATCAGCTGCGGCGCCCAGAAGTTGAGACCGTAAGACGCCACCTGGATCAGGAAGTAGATAAACCCGAGCGTCAGGAAGCCGGGAATGCGGATCGCCGACAGCAGTGAGCCGCCATGTGTGTTCGGCTCATGCCGGGCAATGCGGCTCGACAGCAGGGTCTTCTCCGCCGGCGTCAGCCAGTGCGCATCTTCGATACGATCCTTGAGCAGGGTCAGCACCAGCAAGCCCAAGCCGATGCAGGGCAAGCCGCCGAGCAGGAACAGCCAGTGCCAGCCGCGCATCTGCAGCACGCCGTCGAGGTGTTCCAGCACCAGGCCGGAGAACGGCGCACCTACCAGGCCGGCAAAGGCGGACGCCAGGAACAGCATCGAGGTAATGCGCCCGCGGAAGTGCTGCGGGAACCACAACGTCAGGTAATACAGCACACCGGGCGCGAAGCCCGCCTCCATCGCACCGATGATGAAACGCAGGCCATAAAACTGCCATTCGGCGGTGACAAACACCATGGCCGCCGTGGCCAGGCCCCACGACATCATGATCCGCGCAATCCAGCGCCGCGCGCCGACCTTGTACAGCATCATGTTGCTCGGCACTTCAAAGATCACATACCCCACCACGAACAACCCGGCGCCCAGGCCGTAGGCGGTGTCGCTCAGGCTGAGGTCGGCCTGCAGCTGGAACTTGGCAAAGCTGATGTTGATGCGGTCAAAAAACGCGAACAGGTAACACACCATGATCAGCGGCATCAGGCGCCAGGCGACCTTGCTGACCAGGGCTTTTTCGGCATCGATTTCAGCGGCCGGGCGCACGCCGGCCTCCAACGTATGAGTGCTCATGGTTTCTCTCCAGCGGACTGCTCACAGGCGTCCGATTGTTTTTGTTGTCTGGTATGGCGTTACAAGGCGGCGATGTAGTCCGGCGGCGGATGCAGGTCGCAATTGCGCCCGGCCTTGGCCACCTGGCCGGGTAATTCATGGCCCAGCAAGGCCGGCAAGCGGCGGGACAGGTTCAGCAGGTGCGGCAGGTCGACTCCGGTGGGAATGCCGACCTCTTCACACAGGTTGACCAGGTCTTCGGTGCAGATATTGCCCGACGCCCCCGGCGCAAACGGGCACCCACCCAGGCCACCCAACGCCGCGTCAAAACGCCGGGCCCCGGCTTCGTAGGCGGCCAGCACATTGCACAGGCCCAGGCCGCGGGTGTTATGGAAATGCAGGGTCAAGTCGCTGGCGGGCACGCGTTGCAACACGCGCTTGACCAGGCGTTCCACCTGGCGCGGGTTGGCCATGCCGGTGGTGTCGGCGAGGCTGATGCCCTGGATGCCGAGTTGCAGATAGGCGTCGACCAGTTGCAGCACGCGGTCTTCATCGATCCTGCCTTCGAACGGGCAGCCAAAGGTGGTGGCGATGCTGCCGTTGAGGCGTACCGGGTGCCCGGCGGCAAAGCTGACGATCTCGCCGAATGCCGCCAACGACGCCTCGCACCGCATGCGCATATTCGCCAGGTTGTGGGTCTGGCTGGCCGACATCACCAGGTTCAGTTCATCGGCGCGCGACTCGACGGCGCGCTGGGCGCCCTTGAGGTTAGGGATCAGCGCAACGTAGATCACCCCGGCTTTGCGCGCAATGCCCTGGAACACGTGTTCGCCATCGCGCAATGCAGGGATGGCCTTGGGCGACACGAAAGAACCGGCTTCGATCCGCGAAAACCCGGCCAGGGAAAGCTGGTCGATCAGGGCGATCTTGTCAGCGGTCTCGACCCAGGTCGGTTCGATTTGCAGGCCATCGCGCGGGGACACTTCCTGCACGATCAGCCGGTCGGAATAGTCAGTGATCATTGCACCACTCCCGAGGTTTTCAGGCGTTGGATGTCGGCAACCGTAAGCCCCAGACTGCCGAGGATGTCATCGGTGTGCTGGCCCAGGCTCGGGCCCTGCCAGTTCACGGCGCCGGGGGTTTCCGAGAGCTTGGGCACGATGCCGGGCATCTTCACCGACACACCGCCCGGCAGCTCGGCATTGAGCAACATGTCGCGCGCCTGGTAGTGCGGGTCGCTGACGATATCGGCCACGGAGTAGATGCGCCCGGCCGGCACTTCGGCGGCTTCCAGGGCGCTGAGCACCTGCTCGATAGGCAGGCTGCTGGTCCAGTGGGTGATGGCGGCATCGAGCAAAGCGCTTTTCGCCGCACGGCCATCGTTGTGGGCGAATTCGGCGGCTTCGGCCAGGTCGGCACGGCCAATGGTGGTCATCAGGCGCTTGTAGATCGGGTCGCTGTTACCGGCGATCACCACATAGGCACCGTCGGCTGTCAGGTAGGTATTCGAGGGCGCGATGCCGGGCAAGGCGCCGCCGCTGCGCTCGCGCACATGGCCGAGCATGTCGTATTCGGGCACAAGGCTTTCCATCAGGTTGAACACGCTTTCCGCCAGGGACACATCGACAACCTGCCCGTCGCCCTGGCCGGTCTTGACCCGCAGCAACGCCATCAGCGCACCGATCACACCATGCAACGACGCCAGGGAATCGCCGAGGCTGACGCCGACCCGCGCCGGGGGCGAGTCGGGGTTGCCGGTGGTGTAGCGAATCCCGCCCATGGCTTCGCCGATGGCACCGAAACCAGGGCGGTCGCGGTACGGGCCGGTCTGGCCGTAGCCGGAGATACGCACCAGGGTCAGCTTGGGGTTGAGCGCGTGCAGTACGTCCCAGCCCAGGCCGAGTTTTTCCAGGCCACCGGGGCGCAGGTTTTCGATCAGCACATCGGCGTCGCCGAGCAGCTGCTTGATCAGGTCCAGGCCTTCAGCGGACTTGAGGTCCAGGGCCAGGGATTTCTTGTTGCGCGATTGCAGGTACCACCACAGCGAGGTGCCTTCATGCAGCTTTCGCCATTTACGAAGTGGATCACCCTGCCCCAGGGCTTCGATCTTGATCACCTCGGCGCCGAACTCGGCCATCAGCCGGGCGGCGAACGGTGCGGCAATCAGCGTGCCGATCTCAATCACCTTGATACCGCTCAAGGGAGCCGTCATGGGGTGTACCTCTTATTCTTGGAATGTGCAGCCAAGGCTAGAGGACAGGGACAGGAAAAATCCAACCGTCAGTTGGCAAGGAGCGTTCGCTGAATGCGAACGCTCAGGTAATCGAACAGCAGCCGGCTCACTGGCGACAACTGCGCCTCATCGCGCACCACCAGGATCAAACTGCGGTCCGACCAGGCATCGGTCAGTGGCACGGCATGCAGGCCCAGGGCACGGCCAAACAATTCATAGGCCTTCAGCGGCAGGATGCCGATGCCCATGTTCGCCTGGACCATCCGGCACATCGCATCAAAGCCCGGCACATGAATACGCAGGCGCAGTGTCTTGCCGGCCTCGCGCGCGGCGGCGTGGGTGCGCATGTTGATCGAGCTGGCGGCGTGCAGGCCCACGTAGTCACTGTCCAGGGTCTCGGCGAAGGCCAGGCTTTCGCGCGGCGCCAAGGGGTGATCCGCCGGCATCAACACCACCAGTTTGTCGTGGCGATAGGTCACGCTGGGCAGGCCCTTGGTGTCGGTATCACTGGAGCAGATCCCCAGGTCCGCCACCCCATCCAGCACACCTTGCACCACGCCGTTGCTGGGGCGTTCTTCGAGGTCGGTTTTCACTTCGGGATGCAGCCTGGAAAAATCCCGCAAGTCTTCCGGAAGAAACTGAATAATCGCCGAGAGATTGGCCAGCATCCGCACGTAACCGCGCACGCCATGGCTATGCTCGCCAAGCTCCAGGCCCATTTTTTCCACGTTGAACAGCATCTGCCGGGCATGGTGCAGCAGGGTTTCGCCGGCGGCGGTGAGGTCCATGCCCTTGGCCCGTCGCACGAACAGGCTCACCCCCAGCACCTGCTCCAGCTCCATCAAACGCTTGCTGGCTGCCGACACGGCGATGGCTTCGCGGGCGGCGGCGCGGGTCAGGGTGCCCTCTTCGAACACCGCGACGAACAGCTGCAGGGTGATCAGATCGAGGCGACGCACCAGGCTCTTGTGCAGCATCAGGCGCGCTCGGACGCCAGGCGATTGATCTCGGCCTGTTCCACCACCGGTTGCGGCGCGCCATGGCGCACCGCCGCGAGCATCGCCCGGCCGACAGTCTCTGTGCTCACCACCCAGCCCGGCTTGACCCGACGCACCAACGACAGCACTGGCCCGAGCACGGAATAGAAGGCTTGATACAACGGCGTCTTCGAGCGCACACCGTGCAGCGGCTGAATGATCCCCGGCCGGAACAGGTACACCGCCTTGAACGGCAGGCGCAGCAAGGCATTCTCGGTCTTGCCCTTGACCCGCGCCCACATCGACTTGCCCGCTTCGGAGCTGTCCGTACCGGCGCCGGACACGTAGATAAACGTCATTTGCGGATTAAGCCGCGCCAGGGTGCTGGCGGCGACGAGGGTCAGGTCATAAGTGAGGTGGGTGTACTTGGTTTCGTTCAGGCCGGCAGACGACACGCCGAGGCAGAAGAAACACGCGTCAAACCCTTGCAGCAGGTTTTCCAGGGGTTGGAAATCCAGCATGTCGCTGTGCAATACCTGATGCAACTTGCAGTGTTCCCGGGTCAGGGGCGTGCGGCCGACGGCGACGACTTCCTGTACGTCAGCGGCCAGCAGGCACTCGCGCAGGACGCCCTGGCCGACCATGCCGGTGGCACCGAATAACAGAACTCTCATCAAGTACTCCCTTCATCCATATGGTTTCGACTACCCAAGAGACAGGTCCTTGAAGGCCATCGTCACATCCGGCCGGTATGCGGACACCTTACTCAATCCTGCGGGATACGACCTCAACAAAACGCGAACGCCCCCCACTGCTTTCATTCACCCATCGGCTGGATGTCCATTGGAACTTACAAAATGTAGGAACTTACTCACAACAAAATATCCATCCAGAGTAGCCCGCATGGGAAATATCTGACTTACCCTATCAAAAACTTCCCTTTACTGTTCTTGCCTTACCCAAGGACAGGTAAAGCAAGTTAGATATATGCAATCAAAAAACCAGTCAACAAACTACAAGAAACCAATATATCTGGCCGACAGCACAGTCAGGTCGAATTTGCGAACTCAATGTAAAAGTTCAAGACAACAACCAACTTATCGATAAACATGAGCGAAAACCCTATCACCTCTGCACGACGTCATATCTCGGCCTTTTAACGCTGGATAACTGCCACGACCTGTCAGCATTTGGAGATCATTGCTTCATTCAAAGTTGAAAGACTTAATACAGGAACACAAATACGCAAGCTAAATTGCGCATCAACTATACCCAACCGCCACATACGCACTCTTACATCTCAGTGAGCATAAGTTTCAATCATTGTTCGTATCTATACAGAGGAAGCCATTTACGATGACGTACGCAGAACTTAAGGCGCAGGACGCCTCCCCTTGAAAAACACCACCCGTCTCGCCCTCGCTTGCTGCGCCGCCTTCCTCGCCCAAGTCGGCATTAGCAGCTATTTGCCCGCTGTGCCGGTCATCGCCCAGTCCCTGCTCGCCGCCGAGGACCACGTCGCACTGGCCCTGGCGGTGTACCTGGTGGGTATGGCGCTGCCGATGTTGCTCTGGGGCAGCCTGGGGGAGCGGTTTGGCAGAAAGCCGGTCCTGCTGGCGGCGCTGGCGGTATATGCCTCGGCAAGCGCGGCGATTCCATCGGCATTTAACGTCGAATCTTTTTTGTCATTACGCCTGATTCAGGGTTTGGGCGCGGGTGGAGTCGCGGTCATGGCCAGGGTGTTGGTGCGGGACAGTTTCAGCGGGGCGCTTTTGGCCAGAGGGTTGTCGTGGCTGGGGATGACGTTTGTAATCGCGCTAGGTATCGGCCAGTTCATGGGGTCGCTGTTGCAGGCGGCCTTCGGCTGGAAGGCCATTTTCTATGGGTTGGCAATAAGTGCCGTCACGTTGATTGCTGTGCTGCAAAGCGTGGTGTTTCCGTCAGTGATGAAGGCTGATTCGCCAGACTCAGCCTGGCGGATCTACACCACGATTGTGCGGCATCCCCCCTTTCTACACGCAGCATTGGCCGGTGGGCTGGGCTATGGGGTGATCATTGCCTTCAACACCTGTGCTCCGCTGATACTGCAAGGGCGCTTCGAGTGGAGCGCGGCGCAGTACGGCTGGCTGGGGTGGCCGATCAGCGGGGCCTATCTGGCGGGGGCGTTGATGGTCAACCGCTTCGTCGCGCGGATGGGGCGGTTGACGATGATGAGCTGGGGCGTGGCGCTGGCGTTAATGGGAACGGCGCTGATGCTGTTGGGTAGTGTATTTGCCAGCGGGATCGCGCTGTTGTTGTGGTTGCCGTATTGCCTGGCAGTATTTGGGCAATCGATGAGTTACCCCATCAGTTTGTCACTGGCTAATGATCAGTCGCCGGTCAGCGGTTCCTATGCCATGGCCTTGAGTGGCTTCATGCATCAGTTGATGGCCGCGTTGATCGGCGGCGTAGCAAGCCTGCTGGTGAGCCAGCAGGCTTGGCCATTGGCGCTCTTGTGCGTGGCATTGGCTGGCGGCGCGTTCATGTGCACCGCCAGTTGCCGGACAGATCAGAACGCGCTACGAAAGATCTCCTCAATCTGACGCTGATCGGCGCGCCGTGGGTTGGTCAGCCCGCACGCGTCCTTCAATGCATTGGTGGCCAGCAGCGGAATGTCCTGCAACTTGGCACCCAGTTCGCGCAGGCCGGCAGGGATTTCAACGTCCTGGGACAGGCTGCGAATGGCGGCGATGGCGGCTTGGGCGCCCTCTTCGTCAGTGGTGCCCTTGGCGTCGACACCCAGCGCGCGGCCGACATCGCTCAAGCGCTTGGCACTGACGCTGGCATTGAAGCTTTGCACATGGGGCAGCAGCACCGCGTTGCACACGCCGTGAGGCAGGTCATAGAGACCGCCGAGTTGGTGGGCCATGGCATGCACGAAACCCAGGGACGCATTGTTGAACGCCATGCCTGCGAGGAACTGGGCATAGGCCATGTTTTCCCGCGCGGCTTTGTCGCTGCCGTCGCGTACTGCCAGGCGCAGGTTGGCGCTGATCAGTTCGATGGCCTTGATCGCGCAGGCGTCGGTGATCGGGGTGGCCGCCGTGGACACGTAGGCTTCAATGGCGTGGGTCAGGGCGTCCATGCCGGTGGCGGCGGTGAGGCCCTTGGGCATGCCGACCATCAGGCTCGGGTCGTTGACCGACAGCAGCGGTGTGACGTTGCGGTCGACGATGGCCATTTTCACGTGACGGGTTTCGTCGGTGATGATGCAGAAACGGGTCATCTCGCTGGCGGTGCCGGCAGTGGTGTTGATCGCCACCAAGGGCATCTGCGGCTTGCTGGATTGATCGACCCCTTCGTAGTCGCTGATATGCCCGCCGTTGGTGGCGCACAGGGCGATGCCCTTGGCGCAGTCATGGGGCGAACCGCCGCCCAGGGACACCACGAAATCGCAGGCGCTCTGCTGCAGCAACGCCAGGCCTTTCTCGACGTTTTCCACATTGGGGTTGGGCTTGGCGCCATCGTAGATCACCGAATCGATGTCCTGCATCGCCAGCTTCTCGGCGATCATGCTGGCCACGCCCGCCTTGGCCAGGCCCGCGTCGGTGACGATCAGCGCTTTGCGAAAACCGTAGTTGCGAATGGCATTCATGGCTTCGTCGAGGCAGTCGGTGCCCATGATGTTGACGGCGGGAATGAAGAAGGTGCTGCTCATGGCGAATCCTCGGATGACGTTTATGCCTACAGCATCAACCTCACCTGCCTGCGACACCTTGACCAGGATCAACACCCACTCGTGATAAAGTCGCCATCCAGCCGATTTCGAGTAGACCCACAGCAATGAAGGATTTCCAGGATATTGACGCCCACCTTGAAGACTGGAGCGCCCTGCGCAGCAGCACCGCCTTTAGTGGGATTCTGATCGGCAATGGCGCGAGCCGCACGATTTGGGAAGACTTTGCCTACGACTCGCTGTTCGAAAACGCACGCACCGTCGAAGAAAAACCCCTGGGCCCATCCGAGCTTAGCGTGTTCGACGCCCTGCAGACCCGCAGCTTCGAGCAGACCCTGGGGGCCTTGAAAACCACCAGCCGAGTCAACAAGGCCCTGGCGGTCAGCTCGGCGGCACCGCGTAATCGCTACTACGCGATCAAGGAAGCGCTGATCAATACCATCCACGCCGTGCACATTCCGTGGCGGCTGGTGCAGCCGTCGACGCTGGCGACGATCAACCGCGAACTGGCGAACTACGCCAGCGTATTCACCACCAATTACGATCTGCTCAACTATTGGGCGATCCTGCACACGCCGGGCATCGACGACCTGTTCCGCAGCGCCGACTCGAGCTTCGACCTGCGCAACACCCACACCGATACCACGCGCATCCTCTACCTGCACGGCGGCCTGCACCTGGTGCGCAACCTTGACGGCACCGCACGCAAATTGCCGAGCACCGACAGCACCTTGCTCAGCAGCTTTGCGATCAACAATACGATCAAGACCCTGGACGATGTGCCGCTGTTTATCAACGAAGGCACGGTGCAAGAGAAGCTCAAGACCATCCGCAGCTCGGATTACCTGTCGTTCTGCTATGAACAGTTGCTGAGCCATGAGGGCGCGCTGTGCATCTTTGGCCATGACCTGGGAACGCAGGATCAACACGTGGTGGATGCAATTCGCCAGGCCCGCCCCGCGACCCTGGCGATCTCGGTATCGGGCCGCAGCGACGGGTTTATTCGCCAGCAGAAGCGGCGGTATTCGCAGTTGTTTGATGGCTGTGGCGCGCAGTTGAAGTTTTTTGCCGCGCGCACGCATCCGTTGGGTGATCCGGCCCTGTCGGTACCTGTCGAACGTTGAGCCACCGGTGGGAGGGACTTGCTCCCGCCCATACCGATCGCATTTCAAACCGTCAGCGCGGTCATTCTTGCGAGCTGTGTACAACCACCAATAGCTGCGCCTGCACAGGGCCTACCGAACGCAGGCGATGCGGCTTCTGGGCATTGAAATGCAGCGCATCGCCGCGCTCCAGAATCACCCGTTCGTTCATGAAATCCACTTCTACCGCCCCTTCATGCACGAACAGGAACTCCTCTCCAAGGTGCTCCTTGAAGGTTTTGTCGGAGAATTGCGCCGGCGGGTAGATGATGAACGGCAACAAGCTGCGCTCACTGACCTGATGGGCCAGCACTGCGTAACCCGGCGCGGTGTCGGGCCGCTCATGGCTGCGCACCAGGCTGTAGCTGTCGAGGCTGACGCGGTCTTCGCTGAACAGCTCTTCGACCTTCACGTTCAACGCCTTGGCCAGTTTCAGCGCAGCGGCAATCGACGGCGTGTTGAGCCCACGCTCGACCTTGGACAGGTAACTCTTGGTCATCCCGGATTTTTCAGCCAGGGCCTCCAAGGTCACGCCAAGTTTTTTCCTCAATAATTTCAAACGGATAGACATGTGCTGCGGTTAATCCATGCAGAAGCGATAAGCTGCGCTTGCCAATGACACTTTGTGTCATATAGCATCATTAGTGTCATTTGCCTCACCCAACGACCTTGCGAGCAGCGGGAGACCAGCAAATCCGACGTCCATTGAACCACCCAAAGGACACCGATATGGCCAAGACATTAGCACTCCCCAAAGACCAACTGGTCAAGCAAGCGCTGGTCCAGATGCAAAACACCCTGGCGGATAATACGTGGACCGTCCGGCAAAAGCTGGCGCTCACTTGCCGAATCCTGTTCGAACACGGCCACGACTCCGGCCTCGCCGGGCAGATCACCGCGCGCGGGCCTGAACAGGGTACCTACTACACCCAGCAACTGGGCCTGGGTTTTGATGAAATCACGGCCAGCAACCTGTTGCTGGTCAACGAGGATCTTGAGGTGCTGGAAGGTCACGGCATCCCCAACCCGGCCAACCGCTTTCACAGTTGGGTGTACCGCGGGCGACCGGATGTGAATTGCATTATTCATACGCACCCGACCCATATCGCTGCACTGTCGATGTTGGAAGTGCCGTTGCAGGTGTCCCACATGGACCTTTGCCCATTGTACGAAGACTGCGCGTTCCTGGAGGCCTGGCCGGGTGTGCCGGTGGGCAATGAAGAGGGGGAAATCATCACCGAGGCCCTGGGCGACAAGCGCGCGATCCTGCTGTCGCACCACGGCCAGTTGTCGACCGGAGCGAGTGTCGAGGAAGCCTGCGTGATCGCACAGTTGATCGAACGCGCGGCCAAGTTGCAGTTGCTCGCCATGGCAGCCGGTGCGATCAAGCCGATCCTGCCGCAACTGGGGCGCGAAGCCCATGCCTGGATTTCCCGACCCAAGCGCCACGGCGCCGCGTTCAATTACTACGTGCGGCAGAACCTGCGCCAGCACGCCGATTGCCTGAACTGACCCGACCTTTTTCTACCGGAGACTTTCCATGTCCAGCCCAACGATTCACGGCATCATCGGCTACACCATCACCCCGTTCAGCGCTGACGGCCAGCGCATCGACCTCGACGCCCTCGGTCGTTCCATCGACCGTTTGATCGACAGCGGCGTGCACGCCATCGCGCCCCTGGGCAGCACGGGTGAAGGTGCGTATTTGAGCGATGCCGAGTGGGACGAAGTCAGCGCCTACAGCCTGGCAAAAATCGCCCGGCGCGTGCCCACGGTGGTCAGCGTCTCCGACCTGACCACCGCCAAGGCCGTGCGCCGCGCCCGCTACGCCGAAGCCAATGGCGCGGATGTGGTGATGGTGCTGCCGGCCTCGTATTGGAAGCTCAGCGAGGCGGAAATCCTCGCCCACTACGCTGCGATCGGCGACAGCATCGGCGTGCCGATCATGCTCTACAACAACCCGGCCACCAGCGGTACGGACATGTCGGTGGATCTGATCCTGCGTATCGTCAAGCAGGTGGCAAACGTGACGATGGTCAAGGAGAGCACCGGGGACGTTCAACGCATGCATCAACTGCGGCGCCACAGCGACGTGCCGTTCTACAACGGCTGCAACCCGCTGGCACTGGAAGCCTTTGCGGCCGGAGCCAAGGGTTGGTGCACGGCGGCGCCGAACCTGATCCCGCACCTGAACCTGGCGTTGTATGCGGCGGTGCTGGCCAATGACCTGGACAAGGCGCGCGAGCTGTTTTATCGGCAGTTGCCGTTGCTGGAGTTCATCCTCAAGGGCGGGTTGCCGGCGACGATCAAGGCCGGGCTGCGCCTGACCGGGTTGGAGGCGGGCGATCCTCGTTTGCCGGTGTTTCCATTGGGTGAAGCAGGGATCGAACAACTGAAGACCTTGCTGCGGTAAAACTGCGACCTTATGTGGGAGGAGTTTGCCTCCTCCCCATATTTTAATCCGGGCCCGTCTAAAATAGAGACAAATGACAATAGTTCTCGATATCATTCACGACTTTTCCACGTCGTGCTTCGTCAAGAAGGATATCCATGTCTCGTCCCAAGCCCGACCCGGTGTCGGCCGATGCCTTTCGCGGGTTCTATGCAGATATTCTGTATTTCCTGCGCAGACGCACGGACAACGCCAGCGACGCGGCGGACATGACCCAGGACGTCTTTACCCAGTGGCTGGACTACCGCGACCGGGCCAAGGTCGAGCAGCCACGGGCATTTTTGTTCCAGATGGCACGCAACCTACTGCGTGATCACTGGCGCAAACAGAAGGTACGGCAAACCGTCCACCCAGATCAGGCCGACAGGGACGCGGAACCGATCACCGACGAGCAAAACGACCCCATGGCCGCCGCCCAGCGCCTGCAACGCCTGGAACAGTTGAAAGAAGTCCTCGCCGAACTCTCGCCCCGCCGGCGAGAAGCCCTTATGCTGCACCGCTTCGAAGGCCTGAGCCAGGTGCAGATCGCCGAGCGCATGGGCATTTCGACAAGCATGGTGGAAAAGCACATCGCTTTTGCCCTGCTGCATTGCAAGCGACGCCTTCAAAACGACCCCGGCACGGAGCAGCCAGAATGAACCGCCTGAGCGACACCGACGGCCTGGATATCGAAGCCAGTGACGCCATCGATGCCCAAGCCGCCAGTTGGTTTGCGCGCAACCGTAACGACGCAGGCCGTGCCGATCGCAAGGCCTTTGCCGCCTGGCAGGCCACGCCGGCCAATGCCCGCGCCTATGCCGAATTCGAGCAGTTGTGGGCCGACCTGGCCCAGTTGCAGCAACTGAACAAACCCGTGGCGCTGCCCAAGCGCAAAGCATCGGTATTGCGCCCGGCCCTGGCCGTAGCAGCCGCCGTGCTATGCGCCGTATTGGCCCCCCACATCGGTGCGCCCCGCGAGTTGTATCACAGCCAGGTGGCGGCCCATGCCAAGGGCATGCGCACCCTGAAGCTGCCCGATGGCAGCACCCTGTCGGTGAATGCCAACACCCGCCTGCGTGTGGATTTCAGCGCCCACCAGCGCATCGTGCACCTGGACAAGGGCCAGGTGTATATCGAAGTGGCGGCCGACAAAGAGCGGCCGCTGTTCGTTCAAGCCGGCGAGGCCAGTGTGCGGGTGGTCGGCACCGGCTTCGATGTGCGCCGCAGCCAGCAGCAACTGGTGGTCAGCGTCGCCCACGGCCAGGTCGCTTTCGAGCCGTCTGCCACAAGCCCCGTCTCTCTGCTCGGCGCCCAGCAACGCGCCATCTACAGCTACGCCAAGGGCACCTTGCAACAGCAAACCCTCACGGCCGAAGAAGTCGCCGATTGGCGCAGCGGGCACTTGTCGTTCCGCAACCGTGAACTGGCCAGCCTGATCGATGAACTGAGCCTGTATCGCCCGCAGGCACCGTTGCAGGTCAGTAACGCGGTAGCGCACCTGAAAGTCTCGGGCAATCTGGACGTGAATGATCCGGATGCCCTGCTTAACGCCCTGCCCGCCCTGTTGCCGGTGAAAACCGTGGTCTCGGCCGATGGCATCGTGCGGATTGAACCGAGCAAGTAATCTGCGAAATTCTTATTTGAGAATATTTTGCATTCGCAGGTGTGGATTTTTTTGCCTGCCCCGTCTTCCTCCGGTCTGTATCTGATCAGCACACCTTTTTGGCCATTTGGCCGCTCCGGGGGATTCCATGTTTCGCGCGCCTTGCCACGCTTCGCACCTGTATCTTCGACCGACCCTCATCGCCACCTGCCTGACGTTCAGCCTCAGCGCCCAGGCCGAGTCATTCACCGTGCAACTGCCCGCCCAGGCGCTGGCCACGTCCCTGAGCCAAGTAGCGCAGCAGGCGAAGATCCAGCTGTTGTTCGATGAGGAGCTGCTCAAGAACGTGCAGGCACCGGCGCTCAACGGTGACTTCACACCGGAAGTTGCGATTCGCAGCCTGCTGAAAAACGGCGAGTTCACCCTGATCAAGGTCGGCAGCACGTACGTGGTAAAGCCCGAAGAGGCCAAGACCACCCAGAGCGGCGCGATCCAGCTGGACACCCTGAGCGTGATCGGCACCGGCAATCAGGTCGACTCCAGCACCGTCGGCCGCTCCACCCTGAGCCAGGCGGATATCGATCGCTACCAGGCCAATAACATCCCCAGCCTGTTGCAGACCCTGCCCGGCGTGAGCCAGGGTGGCTCACTGAAACCCGGCGGTCAGACCATCAACATCCGTGGCTTCGGCGATGCCGAAGACGTGCCGCTGACCGTCGATGGCGCGACCAAAAGCGGTTTCGAGCGCTACCAGCAAGGCACCGTGTTTATCGAGCCGGAGTTGATCAAGAGCATCGAAGTGGAGAAAGGCCCCAACTCGCCGTTCAGCGGGAACGGCGGCTTTGGCGGTACGGTGAACATGACCACCAAGGATGCCCCGGACCTGCTCAAGGACGGTCGCAACAGCGGTGCGATGCTCAAGTACGGTTATTCCAGCAACGACCACGAACAGATCTACAGCAGCGCCGTGTATGGCCGCACCGACGATGGTCGTTTCGATGCGCTGGCCTACCTGACAAAACGCGACGGTGACGACATGAAGGTGGCCGCCAAGCTGCCCAACGAGAACAACCAGTACCCGATCAACCCCCAACGCCTGCCCAATACGGCCCAGGATGTGGACGGCAAGCTGTTCAAGGTCAATGCGCACTTCACCGATGAACACAGCGTCGGCCTGTCCTACTCACGGTCCCACAGCAACCGCTGGACACCGTTCTCCGCCGCCAGCTACCCCACGCCACCGACTCAGGCCAACATTGATCGCTACGGCTACGAAGGAGCACTCAAGCGTTTTTTAGCCCACCGCGACACCGTCGACACCACGTGGTCGGGCAAGTATGAGTACCAGCCCCTGGACAACCCGCTGGTGGACCTGACCGTCAAATACTCCCAGTCCAACACCGACCAGACCGACGAGCGCGATGCCACGGCGTTTTTCCAGCTGGCCACCGGCGGGCGCAAGATGGACACGGCCTACACCGACAAGAACCTCGACATCCGTAACGTCAGCCTGTTTGACACGGGTCCCTTGCAACACGCAGTGACCCTCGGCGGCCAAATTCGCAAGCACACCCGCGAAACCGAGATGTGGATGCCCGGCGCCACCTACAACACCCCACGCTACAACTACGGGCATTTCCAACCGGGCTTCATGCCGCATGGCAAGGTCGATACCAACAGCTTCTTCATCCAGGACGCGGTGACCCTGGGGGACGTGACCGTTACCCCATCGCTGCGCTACGACCACGTGCGCAACCGCGGCGAGGCCAACGATGCACCGTACTACAGCAACCCCGACCCGGCCGTCGGCCACGACTACAGCGACCGGACCTACACCGGCTGGTCGCCGCGCCTGGCGCTGTTCTGGACGGTAACTCCCCATGTCGGGCTGTTTGCCAATTGGAGCCAGACCTGGCGCGCGCCGGTGATCGACGAGCAGTACGAAGTGCAGGGCCTGGGCAGCCGCACCGCCACCAGCGTCGACCTCGACCCGGAGCGCATCACCTCGATCACCGTGGGTAACATCACCAGCTTCGATAACCTGATCGCCCAGGATGACAACCTGCAAATACGCACGACCCTGTTCCACAACAAAGTCGAGGACGAGATCTTCAAGGCTACCGGTGTGGGCTGCCAGAACCAGGCCATCAACGGCGGCAGTATTTCCACGGCCTGCCCGCCGGGGGCGATGTCCAACTATCGCAATATCGGCGGCCTGACCATCAAGGGCTTCGAGGTCGAGTCGTTCTATAACTCCACCTACCTGTTCGGCTCGGTATCGTACGCCTATGCCACCGGCCAACACGAAGGGGCCTACACCAACCCATGGGGGCCGGATGTGTCGGCACGCGATATTCCGCCGACCAAATGGGTACTGGTGTTAGGGACCAACATCCCGGCCTGGGATGCCCAGGTCGGTTGGACGGGGCAATTCGTCGGCGCCACCGACCGCCTGCCCAGCGACAAATATTCGGGCGGCCCGGGCTCCAGCGTCGGCGACTTGTTCTACGACCAGTATGGCAACAAGCGCTACAACACCCAGGGCCTGTTCGCCAAATGGAAGCCGCAGCAGGCGTACCTCAAGGGCACTGAGGTCAACTTCACCCTGGACAATATGTTCAACAACAACTTCCGTCCGGCCCTGAGCGGCGACCGTGCCTACACCAAGGGGCGCGACGCCAAGATCAGCATCACGCGCTTCTTCTGAAAACTGTACGGATAAATCCGCACCCAGCTGTAGGCCCGGAATCGGCGGGGGTTGTGGCTAGATGGGCTTCCTTTGAAGCCCTCTGGATTTCGGATCCCGCCCATGAGCTCGCGCGAAAACACCGGCATGGCCCTCGGCCTGCTGGGTGTCATCATCTTCAGCCTGACCCTGCCCTTCACCCGTATCGTGGTGCAGGAAATCCACCCGCTGCTCAACGGCCTGGGCCGTGCCTTGTTTGCGGCGATCCCGGCGGCGGCGCTGTTGCTGTGGCGCCGCGAGCGCTGGCCGACCTGGCGCCAGGTGCGGGGTTTGTGCCTGGTCATTGCGGGGGTGATTCTGGGCTTCCCGGTGCTGTCGGCGTGGGCCATGCAAACCTTGCCGGCCTCCCATGGCGCACTGGTCAATGGCCTGCAACCGCTGTGCGTGGCGCTGTATGCGGCGTGGCTGTCCCATGAGCGGCCGTCGAAAGCCTTCTGGGCCTGCGCGGCGCTGGGCAGCGGGTTGGTGTTGAGTTATGCATTGATCACCGGCGCCGGCAGTATCCAGGCCGGCGATTTATTGATGCTCGGCGCGATAGCCGTGGGTGGCCTGGGCTATGCCGAAGGTGGTCGGTTGGCCAAGGAGATGGGCGGCTGGCAGGTGATCTGCTGGGCGCTGGTACTGTCCACGCCGGTGTTGATCGGCCCGGTGTGGTACCTGGCGGCGCAGCACCAAGGCGCGGTCTCGATGCGCGCCTGGTGGGCGTTCGGCTATGTGTCGCTGTTCTCGCAGTTCCTGGGCTTCTTCGCCTGGTACGCCGGCCTGGCCATGGGCGGCATTGCGCGGGTCAGCCAGATTCAGCTGTTGCAGATCTTCTTCACCATCGCGTTTTCGGCGCTGTTCTTCGGTGAACATATCGAGCCGATTACCTGGGTGTTTGCCTGTGGGGTCATCGTCACGGTGATGCTCGGGCGCAAGACCGCAGTGCAGGCTGCGCCAGCCCCCTGTAGGAGCGAGCTTGCTCGCGAAGGTCGCTAACGATAACGCGGGAAACCTGAAAGCCTGCGGTGCTCTCAGGCTTTTCGCGAGCAAGCTCGCTCCTACAGGGGGCGGCGGTCAGATCAGGTAGCCATCCGCGCGCAGCAGGGTTTCCAGGCAGTGTTCGGAGATGTGATAGAACGCCTTCAACTCCTGGATTCTCTCCAGCAACTGCGCGTTGTCCACCGGCTCCGCACGCTTGACCGCCAGGATCATCTTGTTCTTGTTGGTGTGCTCCAGGGAGATGAACTCGAACACCTTGGTCTCGTAGCCGCACGCTTCGAGGAACAACGCACGCAAGCTGTCGGTGACCATTTCCGCCTGCTGGCCCAGGTGCAGGCCGTATTGCAGCATCGGCTTGAGCAGCGCCGGGCTCTGGATCTGCAGGCGAATCTGCTTATGGCAGCACGGTGAGCACATGATGATCGATGCGCCGGAGCGGATGCCGGTGTGGATCGCGTAATCGGTGGCGATGTCGCAGGCATGCAGGGCGATCATCACGTCCAGTTCGCTGGGCGCCACGCTGCGCACATCACCGCACTTGAACACCAGCCCCGGGTGCTCGAGGCGAGCGGCGGCGGTGTTGCACAGGGTCACCATGTCTTCGCGCAACTCGACGCCGGTGACTTCGCCTTCGGCCTTGAGGGTGTTGCGCAGGTAGTCGTGGATCGCAAACGTGAGGTAGCCCTTGCCCGAACCGAAATCGGCGACGCGCACCGGTTGGTCCAGCTTCAGCGGTGAGGAGGTCAGCGCATGGCTGAACACTTCGATGAACTTGTTGATCTGCTTCCACTTGCGCGACATCGACGGGATCAGCGCCTGCTTGGCGTCGGTCACGCCCAGGTCGGCGAGGAACGGCCGGCTCAGGTCGAGGAAGCGATGCTTCTCACGGTTATGCTCGGCCGATGGCGCCTCGCGCAGTTGCTGAGGCTTGCTCCTGAACAGCGAGCTTTTGTTCTTCTTGCTGTATTCCAACTGGGCTTCGTCGGTCAGCGACAGCAGGTGTGCGTTCTTGAACGAGCCCGGCAGCAACGCGGCAATCGCCGCCACGCCGTCGGCCAGCGCCAAGTTCTTGGTGATGTCGCGGGTCTTGTAGCGGTAGACGAAGGACAGGCACGGCTGCTCCTTGACGGTCACCGCCTTGATGATCAGCCGCTGCAACTCGGCTTCGTCGCCGACGTATTTGGCCAGCACCAGCTTGATGAAGGCGTTCTGCGCAAGGCTTGTGCTCAACAGTTCGATGAACTGGGCGTGATGATCCGGCGCGGGGCTGGCAGGTTGAACGGTGACAGACATGAACAAAAACGCCTCGGGCAGGGAATGCCGGGCATTTTAGGGGGGATGGGGGTTCAGGGCACGGGGTTATTTGATCAACGGTACTGCCCCCTCCCACATTTGATCTCCGGTGTTGGATGTTCTATTCGAGTACGACCAGGCGATTTGGCAGTTCATTCCGGGCGTGTGTCACCGGCACATGCACCTTCAATAATTCACCACACGCTTCGATGCAGGCAATAAACCCAACCAGCGTCTGCCCCTGTTTCACCTGCTGGGTAAACGCCTTGACGATGGCATCCCAACTGCTGTTATCCAGGCGCTTGGAAATACCTTCGTCCACCAGGATCTCCACATAACGTTCCGCCTCGCTGACAAAAATCAGCACCCCGGTGCTGCCCAGGGTGTGGTGCAGGTTCTGCTCCAGGAACTGCCGGCGCGCCAGGTTGGAGGCGCGCCAATGGCGTACCGAGCGTGGGATCAGGCGGGTGGTCACCTTGGGCAGGCGAAACAGCAGGCACAACACGATGAACGTCGCCCATTGCGCCAGCAGCAAGGTGTACATGGTCAGGTAGCCCGACAGGTAATGCACGACGCCCGGCACCACCAAGGCGATCAGGCTGGCCCACAGCAGGGGGATGTAGGCGTAATCGTCGGCGCTGGCCGCCAGCACGGTGACCAGTTCGGCGTCGGTGGTTTTTTCGACCCGGGCAATCGCTTCGGCGACTTGGCGCTGCTCGTGTTCAGTCAGTAATGCCATGGTTGTAGATGCTCTTTTCTAGTTATTGTCATTACCAGCCGCCCGACGCGCCGCCGCCGCCGAAGCCACCACCGCCGCCTCGGAAACCGCCGCCACCTCCGCCGCCACCGCCGCCGCGTCCACTGCTGCTGAGGATCGCCAAAAGGATCGCGCCCACCGGCAGGCCCATGCGATTGCACAGCCACAACACGCCGATCAGCAGGATGAACAGGCCGATGGAAAAGCCGGGATTATCCTTGGCAAAGTTGGCATCCGCCACATGCGCCGGCACCGCCAGCGGTTCGCCACCGACCACCTGTACCATCGCCGCCACGCCGTCGCTGATACCCTGGCTGAAATTGCCGGCCTTGAACTTGGGGGCAATCACCTGGTTGATGATCACCCAGGACTGCGCATCGGTAAGCACGCCCTCGAGGCCATAGCCGACTTCGATGCGCAACGTGCGCTCGTCACGGGCGACGATCAGCAACGCGCCGTTGTCCTTGCCCTTCTGGCCGATGCCCCACTGGCGACCCAACTGGTAACCGTAGTCCTCGATGGGCACGCCCTGCAGGTCGGGCACCGTGACCACCACGATCTGGTCGCCACGGGTCTGCTCCAGCGCCTGCAACTGCTGGGTGATGTGCTCGCGCGTGGCCGGGTCGATCATCTGGGCGGTGTCCACCACCCGCCCGCTCAACGCCGGGAACGTCAGCGCCGCCTGGGCCACACCCACGCAGGCCAGCATCCATAGCGCCAGGCCTATCCGTAATAAACGCATCGACACCTCAGTGCAGCCTTATTTGAACTTCACTTGCGGCGCTTTATCGGCATCGGCACTGGTGGCTTCAAAGGTGGCGCGGATCGGCAGGTCGCTGTACATCACGCTGTGCCACAGGCGACCTGGGAAGGTGCGGATCTCGGTGTTGTACGCCTGCACGGCCTGGATGAAATCGCGACGGGCCACGGCGATGCGGTTTTCGGTGCCTTCAAGCTGGGATTGCAGGGCCAGGAAGTTCTGGTTGGCCTTCAGGTCCGGGTAGCGCTCGGAGACCACCATCAAGCGGCTGAGGGCACCGCTCAAACCGTCCTGGGCCTGCTGGAACTGCTTGAGTTTTTCCGGGTTGTCCAGGGTGCTGGCATCCACCTGGATCGAGGTGGCCTTGGCCCGCGCCTCGATCACGGCAGTCAGGGTGTCTTGCTCATGGGCGGCGTAACCCTTGACCACTTCCACCAGGTTGGGGATCAGGTCGGCGCGGCGCTGGTACTGGTTCTGCACCTGGCCCCAGGCCGCCTTGGCCTGTTCGTCCAGGGTCGGGATGTTATTGATGCCGCAGCCGCTCAATACTGTGCTGATCAATAGCAAAGCCGCGGCCTTGAGGCCCCAGCGGGAATGTTGTGCTGCTTGCATGGTGTTTCTCCTGCCCAAACTGGATGGAATGTGACGACTAACCCTAAAAACCACACGCTTGGGGCATAATCCGCCACCACTGGAATGCATCGAGCCAATCAGCTACAAAGATGCCCAGCGCGATAAAGAGTTCAGAGTGTGCTGCATTTATCTGAACAACACCCGAACAACAATAGACGCTCCCCACATTTTGGCCGATCAGCCCAAGCGCTGTGCAGTGAGCCGAAAAAGGATATTCATGAAGAAGCTGTGTTTGCTCGGCCTTGTTGCCACGCTGGCCACCCACCCCGTCTGGGCAGAAACAAAGCCTGCTGCGCTTAAGGACAAGGACGCTTTCGTCAACGACCTGCTCAAGCAGATGACCCTGGACGAAAAGATCGGCCAATTGCGCCTGATCAGCATCGGCCCGGAAATGCCCCGTGAGCTGATCCGCAAGGAAATCGCCGCCGGCCGCATCGGTGGCACGTTCAATTCCATCACCCGCCCGGAAAACCGTCCGATGCAGGACGCGGCCATGCGCAGCCGCTTGAAGATTCCGATGTTCTTTGCCTATGACGTGATCCACGGCCACCGCACGATCTTCCCGATCAGCCTGGCCCTGGCCTCCAGCTGGGACATGGACGCCATCGGCCGCTCCGGGCGTATCGCCGCCCGGGAAGCCGCCGCCGACAGCCTCGACATCACCTTTGCACCGATGGTCGATATCTCCCGCGACCCGCGCTGGGGTCGCACGTCCGAAGGTTTCGGCGAGGACACCTATCTGGTCTCGCGGATTGCCGAAGTGATGGTCAAGGCCTTCCAGGGCGCCAGCCCCGCGAATGCCGACAGCATCATGGCCAGCGTCAAGCACTTCGCCCTGTACGGCGCAGTGGAAGGCGGGCGTGACTACAACGTGGTCGACATGAGCCCGGTCAAGATGTACCAGGACTACCTGCCGCCGTACCACGCGGCGATCAAGGCCGGTTCCGGCGGCGTGATGGTGGCGCTGAACTCGATCAATGGCGTGCCCGCCACCGCCAACACCTGGCTGATGAACGACCTGCTGCGCAAGGACTGGGGCTTCAAGGGCCTGGCCGTCAGCGACCACGGGGCGATCTTCGAGCTGATCAAGCACGGCGTGGCCAAGGACGGGCGTGAAGCCGCCAAGCTGGCGATCAAGGCCGGCATCGACATGAGCATGAACGACTCGCTGTACGGCAAGGAACTGCCGGGGCTGCTCAAGTCCGGCGAGATCGAACAGAGCGACATCGACAACGCCGTGCGTGAAGTGCTCGCTGCCAAGTACGACATGGGCCTGTTCAAAGACCCGTACCTGCGCATCGGCAAGGCCGAGGATGACCCGGCCGACACCTACGCCGAGAGCCGCCTGCACCGTGCCGAGGCCCGTGATGTGGCGCGCCGCAGCCTGGTGCTGCTGAAGAACCAGAACGACGCCCTGCCGCTGAAAAAGTCCGCGACCATCGCGCTCGTGGGCCCACTGGCCAAGGCGCCGATCGACATGATGGGCAGTTGGGCGGCGGCCGGCAAGCCGGAGCAATCGGTCACGCTGCTTGACGGCATGAACGCGGTCATCGGCGAAAAAGGCAAGATCATCTACGCCCGTGGCGCCAACATCACCAACGACAAGGCGGTGGTCGACTACCTCAACTTCCTCAACTTCGATGCACCGGAAGTGGTGGATGATACCCGCCCGGCCCAGGTGATGATCGATGAAGCGGTCAAGGCCGCCAAGGATGCCGACGTGGTGGTGGCCGCCGTGGGTGAATCCCGTGGCATGTCCCACGAATCGTCGAGCCGCACCGACCTGAATATCCCGCAAAGCCAGCGCGACCTGATCAAGGCCCTGAAAGCCACCGGCAAACCGCTGGTGCTGGTACTGATGAACGGCCGCCCGCTGTCGATCCTGGAAGAGAAACAACAAGCCGACGCGATCCTGGAAACCTGGTTCGCCGGTACCGAAGGCGGCAACGCCATCGCCGACGTGCTGTTCGGTGACTACAACCCATCTGGCAAGCTGCCGATCACCTTCCCACGCTCCGTGGGGCAGATTCCGACCTACTACAACCACCTGACCATCGGCCGGCCATTCACCCCGGGCAAGCCGGGCAACTACACCTCACAGTACTTCGATGACACCACCGGGCCGCTCTTCCCGTTTGGCTATGGCCTGAGCTACACCACGTTCAGCCTGTCGGACATGGCGCTGTCGTCCACCACCCTGAACAAGACCGGCAAGCTCGACGCCAGCGTCACGGTGCGGAACACCGGCAAGGTCGATGGCGAAACCGTGGTGCAGTTGTATATCCAGGACGTGGCGGGTTCGATGATCCGTCCGATCAAGGAGCTGAAGAACTTCCAGAAGGTCATGCTCAAGGCTGGCGAAGAACGCACCTTGCACTTCACCATCACCGAGGACGACTTGAAGTTCTACAACACCCAGCTCAAGTTCGCCGCCGAGCCGGGTGAGTTCAATGTACAGATCGGGCTGGATTCCCAGGATGTGCAGCAGCAGACCTTCGAACTGCTCTAACGCCTGACGCGGTCAAAAAATGTGGGAGCAAGCCCCCTCCCACATTTGACCTCAGTGTTCTTGCTAGCCGCGTCGATCCAGCAGGTTCACCACCAACCGATCAATCCACCCCCACACCCGCTGCTTCACCCGCCGCCACAACGGCCGCGCCTTCCACGCTTCCAGGCTGACCACCAGGCTCTGGGCAAAATCCGCGGTAAAGCTCGCCGCCACCGCTTGCGTCAGCCCGGGGTCCAACGCTTCCAGGTTGGCTTCCAGGTTGAAGCGCAGATTCCAGTGATCGAAGTTGCACGAGCCGATACTCACCCAATCGTCCACCAGCGCCATCTTCAGGTGCAAAAAGCACGGCTGGTATTCAAAGATCTGCACGCCTGCACGCAGCAAGCGCGGGTAATAACGGTGCCCGGCGTAGCGCACGGACGGGTGATCGGTGCGCGGGCCGGTGAGCAGCAAACGCACATCCACCCCACGCCCTGCGGCCCGACGCAATGCGCGGCGCACGCCCCAGGTGGGCAAAAAATACGGCGTGGCGAACCAGATACGTTGCTGGCTGCTGTTCAGCGCGCGGATCAACGATTGCAGGATATCGCGGTGCTGTCGGGCGTCTGCATAGGCCACTCGGCCCAGTCCTGGCCCCGTCGCCGGCACCTTGGGCAAACGCGGCAAACCGAAATGGGTGGCGGGCTTCCACGCCCGGCGCGCGACATTGGCGTGCCATTGCCGCTCGAACAGCGCCTGCCAGTCCAGCACCAGCGGGCCGTGGACCTGCACCATCACCTCATGCCACTCGGCGGTGTCTTGCCCCGGCGTCCAGAACTCATCGGTGACGCCCGTGCCGCCGACCACGGCGATTTCCTGGTCGATCAGCAACAGCTTGCGGTGGTCGCGATACAGGTTGCGCATCCAGCGGCGCCAGCTCAGGCGATTGTAGAAACGCAGCTCCACTCCGGCGTCGGTCAGGCGCTTACGCAGCCCCAGGGTAAACGCCAGGCTGCCGTAATCATCGAACAGGCAACGTACCCGCACGCCGCGCTCGGCGGCCAGCACCAGCGCCTGCACCATCGCTTCGGCGCAGGCGCCAGCCTCTACCAGATACAATTCCAACTCCACTTGCCGCTCGGCCCGGGCAATGCCCACCAGCATCTGCGGAAAAAATTGCGGGCCGTCGATCAACAACTCGAAACGGTTGGCGCTGCGCCACGGGAACACTGCGCCGCTCATGTCAGCGCGCCGTAAAGATCAGTACCGCACCCACCGGCACCGACAAACTGATCGACTTGAGACCGGCTGCTTTGCGCAACATCGCCACCCCCGGCGCCAGGTCGAAATCCTCCGCATGCAACACCACCGGCTCCAGGGTCACCACCTGGAAACGCCGGTCATCCAGGCGCGTGGCCAACAACTCGGCGCTGTAGGTCTGGGTCTTGCCATGCAGGGTGACGCTCAGGGGCAAGCGCAGTTCCAGTTGCGCGCCAGGCGCCAGGTCATTGATGGGTTGCAGGTTGATCTGTGCGCTGATCAGCGCCTCGGGGAAGGCCTTGATCTCGAACAGCTGATTACGCATGCGCTCGTCGCGCAGCGGGATGCCGCTGTTGACCGACTCCAGCTCTACTTCCAATTGCGCCGCGCCCTTGCCGTCGACCTTGCCGTGCAGCACCAGGAAGCGATGGACTTCAGCGATCTCGGTGTTTTTGGTGGTGACGAACGACAGGCGCGAGGACTCGTTGTCCAGGTACCAGTCGGCATGGGCGGGCACCGCGGCAGCGGCCAGCAGGGCGAAAGCCAGGGGTTTGATAACAGACGCGTTGAACATTAAGGACTCGTGGGGCGAAAAACCTGCACGAACCTTAAGCGCAATGTCACGAACGGCGCAAATCCAATGTGGGGGGTGGCTTGCGCTGTGTCACGGATTCAGGCGACAGCCCTGCCGATCCCCCAACCACCGCGCGCTGTGCGTACGCCCCAAGCCACTCGCCGTCACTTCACTGCGCTCCGGGTTATCGCTGAACCCACTGGTGGGCACGTACTGCTTCACATAACCCCGGCAATACTCGGCTGGATTGTTCGCCACATACCGACACGAGCAATACTCCTTGGCCGTGTACGCCGCGATGATGTCGGGGAAGGCTTGCAGGTTGACGCGCTCGTGCCAAACCCAACCAGACAGGGCAAGCAGCAGCACGAGAAACAGGCTGGTAAACGGCCGACGACGGATCATGGTTGCACCGCCGCAAGCACGCGCTTGAGCAGTTCGTTGTGGCGGTAGCTGCCGTCGCGATCATCGCCATAGCGCACGATCACCAGGTGTTCGTCGGGCATCACGTACAGCGCCTGGCCCCAATGACCGAGGGCGGCGAAGGTGTCGGCGGGGGCGTCGGGCCAGGGCCTCGGGGCGCCTTGGTTGAGCCACCATTGGCCACCGGGGACGGCTTCGTCCTGGCCGGCGGTGTATTTGTCGAAGGGTTGGCGGTTGAACGCCACCCAGTCCTTGGGCAGCAATTGTTGATCCCCCCAGCGCCCGTCGCGGGCCATCAGCAGGCCGACACGCGCCAGGTCACGCGCGGTGAGGAACGCATAGGACGAGGCGACAAAGGTTTCGTCGGCATCGGTTTCCCAGGTGGCGTTGTGAATGCCCAGCGGCTTGAACAGCGCGTCCCAGGGGTAACTCATGTACGCCTTGTGGCCGAGCATGCCCTTGAGCGCGGCGGACAGGATATTGCTGTCGCCGCTGGAATAACGAAACGCCTGGCCCGGTGCGCTGAAGGACTCAGTGCTGGCGGCGAACTCGGCCATATCGCCGCGACCACGGGTGTAAAGCATCGCCACCACCGAGGACTTCAGCGGCGCGTATTCATAGTCTTCCTGCCAGTCCAGGCCCGAAGCCCAGTGCAGCAGGTCGGCCATGGTCACCTTGGGGTGCTGTTTCATCGGCGGGTAAAAGCGTGCCGCAGGGTCGGTCAGTTTGAAACGGTTTTCGCCGTAGGCCACGCCGAGCACGGTAGCCATCAGGCTTTTGCTGATGGACCATGTCAGGTGCGGCGTGCTCGCCGTGGTCGGTGCGGCGTAGCGTTCATAGATGACCACACCGTCGCGGATCACCAGCAGCGCGTCGGTGCGAATGCCTTGGCGGACGGTATCGTCACGGGGCGGGAATGCATAGGCGTCAAGGGCTTCGACGGCGGGCCCTGCGAGTGGCGTGCCCTTGGCCCAGTCCTTGTCAGGCCAGGTTTCAGCGCAGGCGGTAACGGTGACGAACAGCAGGGCAACGCACAACAGGCCTCTGACCATGGACACACACTCAAGGGAGCATTCAAGCCCGCGAGCCTAGCCGAGGGCAATGACAGATTTGCTACAGAGGCCCTGTCATCCAAGCGTCACCATAACTTCATGGAGATGACACCGGGGCTACATAGCCTGACTTTGGACAACAAAGTCGACCGGCCGAAACGTGGCTGGCACTCGGAGATTCGCCATGACTCAGATCGCCCGCATCAGCGACACCGGCAATGAACGCCGTCTGCAAGCCGAACGCCTGGTTGGCGCCAAGGCTTTGCAGGAAGCCCAGGCCCTGCGTTTCAACGTCTTCAGCGGCGAGTTCAACGCCAAGCTGAAAGGCGCGGAACACGGCCTGGACATGGATGACTATGATGTTCACTGCAGCCACATCGGCGTGCGGGACTTGAACAGCGGTCGACTCGTCGCCACCACCCGTTTGCTCGACCACCAGGCCGCCAGCACCCTGGGCCGGTTCTACAGCGAAGAAGAATTCAGCCTGCATGGCCTGTTGCATCTGCAGGGCCCGATCCTGGAAATCGGCCGCACCTGCGTCGACCCGGCCTACCGCAACGGCGGCACCATCGCCGTGTTGTGGGGCGAGTTGGCCGAAGTGCTCAACCAGGGCGGCTACAGCTACCTGATGGGCTGCGCGAGCATCCCGATGCACGACGGCGGCATCCAGGCCCACGCGATCATGCAGCGCCTGCGCGAACGTTACCTGTGCAACGAACACCTGCGCGCCGAACCGAAAAAACCGCTGCCGGCGCTGGACCTGCCGACCAACGTAATCGCCGAGATGCCGCCACTGCTCAAGGCCTATATGCGCCTGGGTGCGAAGATCTGCGGCGAGCCGTGCTGGGATGAGGATTTCCAGGTCGCCGACGTGTTCATCCTGCTTAAGCGCGATGAGCTATGCCCGCGCTATGCGCGCCACTTCAAGGCGGCCATGTGATGAGCCGCCTGCGCGTGTACGGGCGCATCGCCCGGGTGCTGGTGGTAGTGGCGCTGGGCTTGAGCATGGCCAGTGTGTTTGGCGTGTTCGAACGCTTGGGCATCGCCAACTCGATGGTACGGCGCCAGCGCTGGTCGCGGTTCTTCATGGCACGGCTGACCAACGCCCTGCCCTTTCGCGTGACAGTGCACGGCGAGTTGCCGACCCAGCCCATGCTGTGGGTGAGCAACCACGTGTCCTGGACCGATATTCCGTTGCTGGGCGCAGTGGCGCCGATGTCGTTTTTGTCCAAGGCCGAAGTGCGCACCTGGCCGGTGGCCGGCTGGTTGGCGGCGAAGGCCGGTAGCTTGTTTATCCGTCGCGGTTCGGGCGACAGCCAGTTGATCCGCAAGCAGATGACCCGCCACCTGGAACAACAGCACCCGCTGCTGATGTTCCCCGAAGGCACCACCACCGACGGCCGCAGCCTGCGCACCTTCCACGGGCGCTTGCTGGCCAGTGCGATTGACGCGGACGTGTCGCTGCAACCGGTGGCCATCCGTTATCTGCGCAATGGGCAGATCGACCCGCTGGCACCGTTTATTGGCGATGACGATTTGCTCTCGCACCTGATGCGCCTGTTCGGCAATGACCAGGGCGATGTGGAAATCCACGTGCTCAAGCCGATTGCCTGCGCCGGGCAGGAACGTGCGGCGCTGGCATTCCAGGCGCAGCAGGCGGTGCAGAAAGCGTTGTTTGGGCCGGTGCCGGAGACTGAACAAGTAGCGGCGCGACCAGCCTTTGCCGCGTGATATGAGCTAGACACTGCTCCAAATGTGGGAGGGGCTTGCCCCCTCCCACATTTAGTTCTGCGTTGTCAGTTGGAATTGGGCAAATTTCTGCAACTCGGGGTAGAAGATCCGGAAGTCTTCACTCAACGGCTCATACAACTCACGCAATTCCTGCATCGCAAACCCTAATTCCTGGGGTTGTGTGAGCCGCCGCGAAATCCCGCGCAACACCTGCTCCATCACCGCAAACTCGCGGTACGACCCCAACCAGTCATCCGCCGCCATATACGGCGCTATCTGCGCCAGCCGCCCCGGCAACTGCGGTTCGGCCGCCAGCACGCGGTACACCTGCGAGGTGAAGTGCTCCAGGGGCTGGTCGGCGTACAGCGCCCAATCCCGCGCCAGGCAGTGATCGAAGAACACATCAAGGACAATCCCGGCATAGCGCCGCCGGGTCAGGCTGAAGCGCGACAACGCCTCGCCCACCAACGGGTGGCTGTCGGTGAAGCGGTCGATCGAGCGATGCAACTGGATCGCCGCTTCGATTGGCGGGCTGAACTGGCCCTGCAGGCGGCCTTTGACAAAGTCGCCGTACAGGCTGCCCAGCAGTTGCGCAGGAAGTTGGCCGCCCAGGTGCAGATGTGCGAGATAATTCATGCCGCGCAGTCTAGCACTGGCGCCAACGTATCGTTATAACCCGATATACCGATTCAGCCTGAGCTCAGAGCAAATTCATATTGGTATATCGGGATATAACGATTTAAAGTTCGCCTCATCGCGATATAACGCTTTACGACACCGAGCACCTGCCATGTCCATCGACCTCGACGAAATAATAAAAGCCCTGGCGCACCCAGTACGACGAGACATCCTCACCTGGCTGAAAGACCCGAAAGTGCAGTTCCCCGAGCAAGTGCACAACCACGAATACGGCATCTGTGCCGGGCAGATCGACCAGCGCTGCGGCTTGTCCCAGTCGACCGTGTCGGCCCACCTGGCCACCTTGCAACGGGCGGGATTGATCAGCAGCCAGAAGGCCGGGCAGTGGCACTTTTTCAAGCGCAATGAGGAAGTGATCCAAGCCTTCCTCGCGGCGCTTACCACTGAACTCAGCGCTGAAATCAGCGCGACGTTGTAACAAGGAAACGATAATGCCCCTCTCGCTACTCATCCTGGCCCTGAGCGCCTTCGCCATCGGCACCACCGAGTTCGTGATCATGGGCCTGCTGCCCGATGTGGCCGCGGACCTCGGCGTGTCGATTCCCGGCGCCGGCTGGCTGGTCACCGGCTATGCCCTGGGCGTGGCCATCGGTGCGCCATTTATGGCACTGGCCACCGCCAGGTTGCCCCGCAAGGCGGCCCTGGTAGCGTTGATGGGCATCTTCATTATCGGCAACCTGCTCTGCGCCCTGGCCAGTGACTACAACGTGCTGATGGTTGCCCGTGTGATCACCGCGCTGTGCCACGGTGCGTTCTTCGGCATCGGTTCGGTGGTCGCCGCCAACCTGGTGCCGGCCAACAAGCGTGCTTCGGCCGTGGCCCTGATGTTCACCGGTTTGACCCTGGCCAACGTGCTTGGTGTGCCACTGGGCACCGCGCTGGGCCAGGAAGCCGGCTGGCGCTCGACCTTCTGGGCAGTGACGGTGATTGGGGTGGTGGCGTTGATCGGCCTGGTCCGCTTCCTGCCGGCCAAGCGTGACGAAGAAAAACTCGACATGCGCGCCGAACTGGCCGCCCTCAAGGGTGCCGGCATCTGGTTGTCGCTGAGCATGACCGCCCTGTTCGCCGCGTCCATGTTCACCCTCTTCACCTATGTTGCGCCGCTGCTCGGCGATGTCACCGGCGTGTCACCCAAAGGCGTGACCTGGACCCTGCTGCTGATCGGCCTGGGCCTCACCGTGGGCAATATCATCGGCGGCAAGCTGGCGGACAAACGCCTGGCAGCCACCCTGATCGGCGTGTTTATCAGTATGGCGGTGGTGTCCACCGCGCTGACCTGGACCAGCATCGCCGTGATCCCGACCGAGATCACCTTGTTCCTCTGGGCCACCGCTTCGTTTGCCGCCGTACCTGCGCTGCAGATCAACGTGGTGACCTTCGGCAAGGCCGCGCCGAACCTGGTATCCACCCTGAACATCGGCGCCTTCAACATCGGCAACGCCCTCGGCGCCTGGGTGGGCGGCAGCGTGATTGCCCACGGTTTCGGCCTGAGCAGCGTGCCTCTGGCGGCAGCGGCCCTGGCGATCCTGGCGCTGCTGGTGACCCTGATTACTTTCCGTCAGGGCGGCGATGCCGACCTGGCCCCTGCGACCCACTGATCAACTTCAAAGAGAAGGGTGTTTTCCCATGACGACTATTTTCGATCCGATCAAACTGGGCGACCTGGAGCTGTCGAACCGCATCATCATGGCACCGCTGACCCGCTGCCGCGCCGATGCCGGCCGCGTACCCAACGCACTGATGGCCGAGTACTACGTGCAACGTGCTTCCGCCGGGCTGATCCTCAGCGAAGCCACTTCGGTGACACCGCTGGGCGTGGGCTACCCGGACACGCCGGGCATCTGGTCCAACGACCAGGTGCGCGGCTGGGCCAACATCACCAAGGCCGTGCATGGCGCAGGGGGCAAGATCTTCCTGCAACTGTGGCACGTCGGCCGCATTTCCCACGCGTCCTACCTGAACGGCGAAACCCCGGTGGCGCCGAGCGCGATCCAGGCTAAAGGTCACGTCAGCCTGGTGCGCCCATTGGCCGACTACCCGACGCCGCGCGCCCTGGAAACCGCTGAAATCGCCGACATCGTCGACGCTTACCGCACCGGCGCCGAGAACGCCAAGGCCGCAGGCTTTGATGGCGTGGAGATCCACGGCGCCAACGGCTACCTGCTCGACCAGTTCCTGCAAAGCAGCACCAATAAGCGCACCGACAACTATGGTGGGTCCCTGGAAAACCGTGCACGCCTGCTGTTGGAAGTGACCGATGCGGCCATCGAGGTCTGGGGCCCTGGCCGTGTGGGTGTGCATTTGGCACCGCGCGCCGATGCCCACGACATGGGCGACGACAACCTGAAGGAGACCTTCACCTACGTCGCCAGCGAGCTGGGCAAGCGTGGTATCGCCTTCATCTGCTCCCGTGAAAAGGCAGGTGCGGACAGCCTCGGTCCTCAATTGAAAAAGGCCTTTGGCGGCGTGTACATCGCCAACGAACGTTTCACCAAGGACAGTGCCAATGCCTGGCTGGCCGAAGGCAAAGCGGATGCGGTGGCCTGGGGTGTGCCGTTCATTGCCAACCCGGACCTGCCAGCACGCCTGAAAGCCGATGCGCCGTTGAACGAAGCGCATCCGGAAACCTTCTACGGCCAGGGCCCGGTGGGCTACATCGATTACCCGACGCTGCCACTGTAATCACCCGACACGCGAAACCAAATGAGGGAGGGGGCTTGCTCCCGATGGCGGTGCGTCAGTCACTGTATGTGTTGACTGAACCACGGCCATCGGGGGCAAGCCCCCTCCCACATTGTTGACACGATGTTGCCCTGGGAAACACTCCTTAACAGCCTTGCAACAAAATCCCTACAAAATACTTAGGCGGCTATGTATCAACCGCCCGCCAGCCCGTATATAAAGTCACCCCACCTATCAGGCAGAAGGACGATTGACGGTCCTTAGGCTTTACTGTTGACACAACCTGATGCAATTACGCATTTTGTCTCAATTGCGCAGGCTGGGGCTCAGGCGCAGCATATCGAGCCCTGCATCCACCCAGCGTTCGGCCTCCTGATGTAGCTGGAAGCTGTCGGGTACCAGCAGCCACTGGCCAATCAGCCCGTTGATGTAGGCATGGATGCACGCTGCGCCACGGGTGGTGTCGAGGTTTTCCGGAAGTTGCCCGCGATGGACCGCGTTGCGCAGTGTCAGGCTGATGCGCAGGTTGCATTCCAGGCTGTGGGTCTGGCGCTGACGGCGCATGTCGCACATTTCATCGGTGAATTCGCACTTATGAAACAAAATCTCATTGATGCGCCGGGTTTTCGGGTCCAGGGCCACCTGATGAAACAAATGAATCAGCAGCTTGCGCATGCACCCCAACGGATCGACTTCGTCCTCGCTTTCACTGGCCCTGGCCAATTCGTCCAGTGGCTCATGCAGCGTGTCCAGCAGGGCCTGCAACAGATCGGATTTATTACTGAAGTGCCAATAAATGGCGCCCCGCGTGACGCCGGCCAGCGCAGCGATATCCGCCAGCGTCGTCCGTGCAACGCCGCGTTCATAAAAGGCTTGCTCGGCGGCTTCGAGAATTTGGCTGCGCGTTTCCTGAGCTTCCTCTTTAGTGCGACGAACCATGGCAGTACAACCTCAATCAGGACACATAAGACTATCGTTAACGCAGTGTTAATAGATGTTAACGATCATCCGAATATTTGTGGGACGACACCGTCATGGGCGCCGAACGTAATGGAATCGAGACTTTTGGCCTGCTTTGTCAACAATCCGCGAAGCCTGTCAAGAGTTTACAAACAACCATGAACGTAAGTATATTGCGTAGCAAGCTACTTATCTACTCACAGCTTGTTTTTTACCCTTCCACACTTCTTGTGCGCACCCTGCGCGCCTGACCCGAGGATCTTCATGCAACTTAAGCCAGCTGTTACCGCTCTGGTCACTGCCGTCGCCCTGGCATCGCTGCTCAGCGGATGTAAAAAGGAAGAAGCGGCTCCGCCCGCTCAAGTCCCTCAGGTCGGCGTGGTCACCATTCAACCGCAAGCCTATACCCTGACGTCCGAGCTGCCCGGCCGCACCACCGCCTACCGCATCGCGGAGGTTCGCCCGCAGGTCAACGGCATCATCCTCAAGCGCCTGTTCAAGGAAGGCGCGGATGTGAAGGAAGGCCAGCAGCTCTATCAGATCGATCCGTCGGTCTATGACGCCACGCTGAAAAGCGCACAAGCCAGCCTGACCCAGACCAAGTCCATCTCCGACCGCTACAAGCAGTTGGTCGATGAGCAAGCCGTCAGCCGCCAGGAATACGACACCGCCGTGGCCAACCGCATGACTGCGGAAGCAAACGTGCAAACCGCCCAGATCAACGTGCGCTACACCAAAGTGTTCGCGCCGATCTCCGGGCGTATCGGTCGTTCTTCGGTGACCGAAGGCGCGCTGGTCAGCAATGGCCAGGCCGATGCCATGGCGGTAATCCAGCAACTGGACCCGATCTACGTCGACGTCACGCAGTCTTCAGCTGAAATGCTGAAACTGCGCCGCGACCTGGAAAGCGGCCAACTGGAAAAAGCCGGCGCCAACGCCGCCAAGGTCAAGCTGACCCTGGAAGACGGCAGCGACTACGGCCATGACGGCAAGCTGGAATTCTCCGAAGTCTCGGTCGACCAGACCACCGGCTCCGTGACCCTGCGCGCCGTGTTCCCCAACCCTGACCACACCCTGCTGCCGGGCATGTTCGTGCACGCCCAACTGCAAGCCGGTGTGAACAGCAAGGCGATCCTCGCGCCACAGCAAGGCGTGACCCGCGACCTCAAGGGCATCCCGACAGCGCTGGTGGTCAACGCCGACAACAAGGTCGAGCAGCGTGTGCTGGTGGCCAACCGCACCGCCGGCGCCTATTGGCTGGTGGAGAAAGGCCTGAACGCCGGTGACCGCGTGATCACCGAAGGCCTGCAGTACGTCAAGCCGGGTGTGGAGGTCAAGGTCAAGGAGGCTGACAACGCCAAGCCCGCCGGTTCCGCCGCTGCTCCTGCTGCCGCGCCTGGCCAGGGGGAGTAATCCATGTCGAAATTTTTTATCGACCGTCCCATTTTCGCCTGGGTAATTGCCCTGGTGATCATGCTGGTCGGGGCGCTGTCGATCCTGAAGTTGCCCATCAACCAATACCCGGCCATCGCGCCAACCGCCATCGACATCCAGGTGACCTACCCAGGCGCGTCCGCACAAACCGTGCAGGACACCGTGGTGCAGGTCATCGAGCAACAGCTCAACGGTATCGACAACCTGCGTTATGTGGCCTCGGACAGTAACTCCGACGGCAGCATGACCATCACCGCGACGTTCAACCAGGGTACCAACCCGGACATCGCCCAGGTGCAAGTGCAGAACAAGCTGAACCTGGCGACCCCATTGCTGCCGCAGGAAGTGCAGCAGCAGGGTATCCGCGTAACCAAGTCGGTGAAAAACTTCCTGATGGTGATCGGTCTGGTGTCGGAAGACGGCAGCATGACCAAGGATGACTTGTCCAACTACATCGTTTCCAACATCCAGGACCCGATTTCCCGGACCGCAGGTGTGGGTGACTTCCAGGTGTTCGGTTCGCAGTACGCCATGCGTATCTGGCTGGACCCGGCCAAGCTGAACAACTTCCAGCTCACGCCGGTGGATGTCAGCACGGCCATCTCGGCACAGAACGTCCAGGTGGCCACCGGTCAATTGGGCGGCCTGCCTGCCCTGCCCGGCAACCAGCTGAACGCCACCATCATCGGCAAGACCCGACTGCAGACGGCGGAGCAGTTCGGCAATATCCTCATGAAAGTCAATGCCGACGGCTCACAGGTTCGCCTGCGTGACGTGGCGCGTATCGAACTCGGCGGCCAGAACTACAGCATCAGCGCGCAGTTCAACGGCAACCCGGCTTCCGGTATGGCGATCAAGCTCGCGTCGGGCGCCAACGCCCTGGACACCGCCAAGGCCATCCGTGCCACCGTGGCGTCCCTGGAACCGTTCTTCCCGCCTGGCATGAAGGCGGTGGTGCCGTATGACACCACCCCAGTCGTGACCGAATCGATCTCCGGTGTAGTGCACACCCTGATCGAAGCGATCGTGCTGGTGTTCCTGGTGATGTTCCTGTTCCTGCAGAACTTCCGCGCCACCATCATCACCACCATGACCGTACCGGTGGTATTGCTGGGTACCTTCGGGATCCTCGCGGCGTTCGGTTTCACCATCAACACATTGACCATGTTCGGCATGATCCTCGCCATCGGCCTGCTGGTGGACGACGCCATCGTCGTGGTGGAAAACGTCGAGCGGGTAATGGCCGAGGAGCACCTGTCGCCGAAAGAGGCGACGGTCAAGTCCATGGGCCAGATCCAGGGCGCCCTGGTGGGTATTGCCCTGGTACTGTCGGCGGTACTGTTGCCGATGGCGTTCTTCGGCGGCTCCACCGGTGTGATCTACAAACAGTTCTCCATCACCATCGTTTCGGCCATGGCGTTGTCGGTACTGGTTGCCCTGATCTTCACCCCGGCCCTGTGCGCCACCATGCTCAAGCCGATCGACCCGGAAAAACACGGCCAACCCAAGCGCGGTTTCTTCGGCTGGTTCAACCGCACCTTCGACCGTGGCGTACTGAGCTACGAGCGCGGCGTGGGTAACATGATCAAGCACAAGATCCCGGCGTTCCTGGTGTACGCCCTGATCATCGCCGGCATGATCTGGCTGTTCATGCGCATCCCGGCTGCGTTCCTGCCCGATGAAGACCAGGGTGTGATCTTTGCCCAGGTGCAGACCCCGGTAGGTTCGTCGGCTGAACGCACGCAAAAAGTCATCGACGACATGCGCGCCTACCTGCTCAATGACAAGGAAGGCGAGCCGGGCGAAGGCAAAGGCGTGAAATCGGTGTTTACCGTGAACGGCTTCAACTTCGCCGGTCGTGGCCAGAGTTCGGGCCTGGCCTTCGTGATGCTCAAGCCGTGGGATGAGCGCGACTCGTCCACCTCGGTGTTCGAGATTGCCAAGCGTGCCCAGGGTTACTTCATGCAGACCTTCCAGGACGCCATGGTGTTTGCCATTGTGCCGCCGTCTGTACTGGAACTCGGTAACGCCACCGGTTTCGACGTGTTCCTGCAAGACCAGGGCGGTGTCGGCCATGAAAAGCTGATGGCGGCGCGTAACCAGTTCCTGGGCATGGCTGCCCAGAGCAAGATCCTGGCCGGTGTGCGCCCCAACGGCGTGAACGATGAGCCGCAATACGAGCTCACCGTCGACGACGAGAAGGCCAGTGCCCAGGGCATCACGCTGTCCAACATCAACCAGACCCTGGCGATTGCCTTGGGTGGCAGCTACGTCAACGACTTCATCGACCGTGGTCGGGTGAAGAAGGTTTACGTGCAAGGTGAAGCCGCCAGCCGGATGTCCCCGGAAGACCTGAACAAATGGTACGTGCGCAGCGACTCCGGGAAGATGGTGCCGTTGTCGGCCATCGCCTCGGGCAAGTGGATCTACGGCTCGCCGAAGCTCTCGCGTTATAACGGTGTAGCGGCGATGGAAATCCTCGGTACCCCGGCACCGGGCTACAGTACCGGTGACGCCATGGCCGAAGTCGAACGCATCGCCAAGCAACTGCCGGCGGGCGTGGGCTACGCCTGGACGGGCCTGTCGTATGAAGAACGCCTGTCCGGCTCCCAGGCGCCGGCACTGTATGCGCTGTCACTGCTGGTGGTGTTCCTGTGCCTCGCGGCGCTGTACGAAAGCTGGTCGATCCCGATCGCAGTGATCCTGGTGGTTCCACTGGGCGTGGTGGGTGCCTTGATCGCCACCAGCATGCGCGGCTTGTCCAACGACGTGTTCTTCCAGGTGGGTTTGCTGGTGACGGTGGGCCTGGCAGCGAAGAACGCCATCCTGATCGTGGAGTTCGCCAAGGAACTCCACGAGCAAGGCAAAGGCATAGTCGAGGCGGCCATCGAGGCCTCGCGGATGCGCCTGCGGCCGATCATCATGACCTCCATGGCGTTCGTCCTCGGCGTGTTGCCGCTGGCGATCTCCTCGGGCGCCGGCTCAGGCAGCCAGCACGCAATCGGTACCGGTGTAATTGGTGGCATGATCACGGCCACGGTGTTGGCGATCTTCTGGGTCCCCCTGTTCTTCGCGAGCGTGTCCGCCATGGGCGAACGTAAAAAGACTGAACCTAAGCAAACTCCTCAAGAGGCTGGCCAATGAGCAAGTCGCTACTCTCCTTAGCCGTCACCGCATTCGTGCTCAGTGGCTGCTCGCTGATCCCTGACTACCAGCGCCCTGAAGCGCCGGTGGCAGCTCAGTTCCCACAGGGGCCGGCGTATTCGTCGGCCCAGGCGCCGGGCCAGGCCGCTGCCGAGCAGGGCTGGAAGCAGTTTTTCCATGACCCTGCCCTGCAACAGCTGATCCAGACCGCGCTGGTGAACAACCGTGACCTGCGTGTCGCGGCGCTGAACATCGACGCGTATGCGGCGCAGTACCAGATCCAGCGTGCCGACCTGTTCCCGGCCGTATCGGCCACGGGCAGCGGCAGCCGTTCGCGCACCCCGGCCAAGCTGTCGCAGACCGGCGAATCGACCATCACCAGCCAGTACTCGGCCGGCCTCGGGATCAGTTCTTATGAGCTGGACCTGTTCGGTCGTGTGCGCAGCCTGAGTGAAGAAGCGCTGCAAAAGTACTTCGCCACTGAAGAAGCACGGCGCAGCACCCAGATCAGCCTGGTGGCCAGCGTGGCGAATGCCTACCTGACCTGGCAGGCCGACAAGGAACTGCTCAAGCTGACCCAGGACACCCTCGGCGCGTACGAGCAGAGCTTCAAACTGACCTCGCGCAGCAATGAAGTCGGCGTGGCTTCGGCCCTCGACCTCAGCCAGGCGCGCACCTCGGTGGAAAATGCCCGCGTGGCACTGGCACGCTACACCCGCCAGGTGGCCCAGGACGAAAACAACCTGACCCTGCTGCTGGGCACCGGCCTGCCGACGAATATCGCCAGCAAGCCGCTGTCGGATGACCTGCTCAGCGACGTACCGGCCGGCTTGCCCTCCGACCTGCTGCAACGTCGTCCCGACATCGTGCAGGCCGAGTACAACCTCAAGGCCGCCAACGCCAACATCGGTGCGGCCCGTGCAGCGTTCTTCCCGAGCATCAGCCTGACCGCCAGCGCCGGTACCGCCAGCCCTACCCTGGGCGGCCTGTTCAAAGGCGGTTCGGGCACCTGGTCGTTCGCCCCGCAGATCAACATCCCGATCTTCAACGCCGGCAGCCTGCGCGCCAGCCTGGACTATTCGAAGATCCAGAAAGAGATCAACGTGGCGAACTACGAGAAGGCGATCCAGACCGGCTTCCAGGAAGTCTCCGACGGCCTCGCCGCGCGTGAGACCTACAAGCAGCAGCTGGAGGCCCAGCGTGGCTTCGTCGCGGCCAACCAGGATTACTACCGCCTGGCCGAGCGTCGCTACCGCATCGGTGTCGACAGCAACCTGACCTTCCTCGACGCCCAGCGCCAACTGTTCAGTGCCCAGCAATCGCTGATCACCGACCGCCTGGCGCAGCTGACCAGCGAGGTCAACCTGTACAAGGCCCTCGGTGGTGGCTGGAACGAGCAGACCGCGAAGAACGAGCCGTTGAAAGAAGAAGCACCGGCGTTGAAGTTGTTCTGATAGCGCCGTTGTAAACAAAACCGCTTGCCTTACTGGAAGCGGTTTTTTTATGCCCGGTCATCGGGGCCTTGCGATGGACGGAATGTTTTTGTGGCGAGCCACAAAGCGCTCCCGCCTTGCTTTGCGCTCAACCTTTCAGGTTAAAATCTGTCACAGATTCTTACAGACCACAGAGGGAGCTTGTCGTAATGATCGTAGGAATCGACCTGGGGACCACCAACAGTCTCGCAGCCGTCTGGCGCGGCGATGCCGCCGAAATGGTGCCCAATGCCCTGGGCCAGTTGCTGACCCCCAGCGTGGTCGGGCTGGATGACCAAGGCCGTGTCCTGGTAGGCCAGGCCGCCAAAGAGCGCCTGCACACCCATCCGCACCTGACCACCTCGCTGTTCAAGCGCTACATGGGCAGCGCCACCGAAGTGCGCCTGGGCGACCGCTCGTTCCGCCCCGAAGAACTCTCGGCGCTGGTACTCAAAAGCCTCAAGGAAGACATCGAGCGCACCTACGGCCAAACCGTTACCGACGCGGTGATCAGCGTGCCCGCCTATTTCAGTGACGGCCAACGCAAGGCCACGCGCATCGCCGGTGAACTGGCGGGGCTCAGCGTTGAGAAACTGATCAACGAACCGACCGCCGCGGCCTTGGCCTACGGCCTGCACCAGCGGGATAAAGAAACCTCGTTCCTGGTCTTCGACCTTGGCGGCGGCACCTTCGACGTGTCGATCATCGAGCTGTTCGACGGGGTGATGGAAGTGCGTGCCAGCGCCGGCGACAACTTTCTCGGCGGCGAAGACTTCGACACCCTGTTGCTCGAACACTTTGTCGACAGCCAACGCAACGCCACGGGTTTCCCGCCCACCAGCACGGTGCTGCAAGCCCTGCGCCGCGAAGCCGAGCGCGTACGCAAAGCCTTGGGCCAGGACGACAGCGCCGAGTTCGCCCTGCGCGTCGACGGCCAGCAATGGACAAAAACCATCACCCAACAGGAACTGGCCAAGCTCTACACGCCGCTGCTGGAACGCCTGCGCGCGCCGATCGAACGCGCCCTGCGCGATGCGCGGATTCGGGTCGGCGACCTGGATGAAATCCTGCTGGTGGGCGGTACCACACGCATGCCGCTGGTACGTAAGCTTGCTGCAGGCCTGTTCGGGCGCTTTCCGTCCATCAGCCTCGACCCCGACCAGGTGGTCGCCCATGGTGCGGCGATCCAGGCCGCGCTCAAGGCCCGTTCCGCCGCCCTCGAAGAAGTGGTGCTGACCGACGTCTGCCCCTACACCCTGGGCATCGAAACCTCCAACCAGTACGGCGGCCATATCGAGAGCGGCCATTACCTGCCGTTGATCGAACGCAACAGTAGCGTGCCGGTCAGCCGGGTCAAAAGCGTGGTCACCCTGCACGACGACCAGGCCCACGTGCTGCTGAAGATCTACCAGGGCGAAAGCCGCCTGGTCAAAGACAACATCGAGCTGGGCCAACTGGATATTCCGGTGCCCAAGCGCAAGGCCGGTGAAGTCTCCCTGGACGTGCGTTTCACCTACGACAACAACGGCCTGCTGGAAGCCCAGGTGAATATCCCGCTGACCGGCGAGCAGCATTCGCTGGTGATCGAGAACAACCCCGGCGTGCTCAACCCGCAGGAGATCCAGCAACGCCTGCAAGCCCTGGCGCAATTGAAGGTCCACCCCCGCGACCAGCAGGTCAATACCGTGCTCGTCGCCCGCCTCGAACGGCTCTACCAGGAAAACCTCGGCGAGCTGCGCGAACAGCTCGGGCATTGGGCGGCGCAATTCCAGCAGGTACTCGACACCCAGGACGAACGCCGCATCCGCGAAGCGCGCAGCGAACTGAGCCGTCAACTTGAGCAACTCGACAACGGGTTCTGGCGCTGAGGGCACACCGATGGATTGCTGGACCGTACTGCAACTGCCGGATGACGCCGACGAGCGCAGCATCAAGCGCAGCTATGCACGGCTGCTGAAAAGCTGCCGCCCGGACGACGACGCCCAAGGCTTCCAGCGCCTGCGCGAGGCCTATGAACACGCGCTGAGTGAAGCACGCTGGCGGGCGGATAACGAAGAGGCAGAACCCGTCCAGGCGCCCGTGGCCGAAGCGGTCTACGCCAACCTGAATGACCTGGCCGAACTGCTGGACATCAGCCCCGTCAGCCCTGCGCCCTTCGACGCCCCCACACCGGACCCGGCCCAGGCCCTGCTCGACGGCCTTAACGCGCGTAACCTCGATGAACGCTGGGCCCAGGCTCGGCAACAGGGTTGCACCGAGGCGTTCCAGGCCGGCCTGTTGCGCCATTGTTTCGAAACACCGGGCGAACGCAGCGCCATCGCCGCTTGGGCCGCGCAACACCTGGAATGGCTGACGCCCTGGCAGCAGGTGGCGATGACGTCCTGGCAATACGAAGCACTGACCGGCGAGCTGCTGCAAGACTACCGCCGCACCCTGCAGGAACTGCTGGAGCAAAAGGCCGAGCGCGAGTTCATCACCCAGCTCACGCAGTACAACGACCAACCCTGGCTGCGGGTGTTCGACCTGCAACAGCAATGGCAGCGCATCGTCCTGCACCTGCTGCATGACACCCAGTGGAGCGTGCCGCTGTTCGAGCGGGTGTGCCAGGCATTCGGCTGGGACGACCAGAAAGGCGTGTACCCGGAACCGGCGTGGATGTGGCGCGAATTGGTGTCGCGTTGTGAGCAGGAAAGTTTCTACGCCAACTTGCAGGACAAGGCCCAGGACACGCGGCGCACATCAGCCGATGCCCTGGCCGCGCGCCTGCTGCTGACGCCGATGTCCGCCACGCAACACAAACGCATGATCGATGGGTTTGGCGAGAACGAGTGGAACGCCTGCCAGCACCTGGCGCAAACACTGACCTGGCGCTATCCGCAACTGGTCGAGCGCCTGCCTCAAACAGACCTGTTCTTTTGGCGCAAATTCGTGCCCCGGCCGATCTACACCCAGGTGTTTATCCGGCTATGGGCCGTCTTCGCTTTGGGGCTTGGCCTGAGCATCGCCCACGATAAGCCAGACAGAATGGACGGGATGTCGCTGGTCATTTTCATGCTGATGGCGTTCGTGCCGGCGGCCGTTGGCTTTCGCGTCACCCAAATGTGGGCCGGGATGAGTTCAACCTATCGGGTGCTGGATGTGTGGCTGAGCCAGTACCTGATCCCCAAGCGAATCAACCCCAACGACTACTGGCTGGTGATTCGCCACGGCGTACCGCAGGCGATCATGCTGGTGGCCTGCGGCTTGATGCTCGGCGTACTGGGTGCGGTGACCTATGCCGGCGCGCTGCTGATCAACCTGCTGCACAAAAAACGCATCGGTCATATGAGCCAGAAGTTCGCCGAAGGCTACCCCTGGTTGAACGGCCTGCACTGGGCCTTCTGGAGCCCTCTGCAAGGGGTGTTCCTGGTGGTGATGGTGGCGCTGATCATTGCCGCCCAGCATTATTTGCCGGCGGTGCCCTGGACCCACTTCGACCTGCCCAAGCGATAACCCCGCAGTACCGGGCCTTTGCGCCCGGCAACTTGCGTTCGATCATCGCCCACAACCCGCCCTGCCCCGATTGAACCGCCCCCGCACCGCCCCGCACCATGGCCGCCACCTGCATAAACCCAATAACAACAGGTCCACCACCATGAGCACTTTTCACCCGCGCCGGCTCCTGCTGGCCACCGCTATCGCCAGTCTTGCCCTGCCCGTCGTCGCCGAAGAACACGGTTTTCTGGAGGACGCCAGCGCCAACCTCAACCTGCGTAATTTCTTCTTCAACCGCAATTTCACCAACCCCACCAAAACCCAGGGTGGCGCGCAGGAGTGGACACAGAGTTTCATCCTCGACGCCAAGTCCGGCTTTACCCAAGGCACCGTCGGTTTCGGTGTGGATGTGCTGGGGCTGTACTCGTTGAAGCTCGATGGCGGGCGCGGTACCGGCGGCACCCAGCTGTTGCCGCTGGACCACGATGGCCGCCCTGCGGATGAATTCGGCCGTCTCGGCGTGGCGTTCAAGGCGCGTATTTCCAAGACCGAAGTGAAGGTCGGCGAATGGATGCCGGTGCTGCCGATCCTGCGTGCCGACGATGGCCGCTCCCTGCCGCAAACCCTGCGCGGCGGGCAGATCACCTCGAAGGAAATCGACGGCCTGACCCTGTACGGCGGCCAGTTCCGCGCCAACAGCCCGCGCGACGACAGCAGCATGTCGGACATGTCGATGGTCGGCAAAACCGCGTTCACCTCGGACCGCTTCAACTTCCAGGGCGGCGAGTACGCCTTCAACGACAAACGCACCCAGGTCGGCGTGTGGAACGCCCAGCTCAAGGACATCTACAGCCAGCAGTTCGTCAACCTGATCCACAGCCAGCCCCTGGGCGACTGGACCCTGGGCGCCAACCTCGGGTTCTTCTACGGCAAGGACGACGGCAGCGCCCGCGCCGGCGACCTGGACAACAAGACCTGGTCCGGTCTGTTCTCGGCCAAGTATGGCGGTAACACCTTTTACGTCGGCCTGCAAAAACTCACCGGCAACAGCGCCTGGATGCGCGTCAACGGCACCAGCGGCGGCACCCTGGCCAACGACAGCTACAACTCGAGTTACGACAACGCCGAGGAAAAATCCTGGCAGGTGCGCCACGACTACAACTTCGCCGCCCTCGGCGTACCGGGCCTGACCCTTATGAACCGCTATATCAGCGGCAGCAACGTGCACACCGGCACCATCACCGATGGCAAGGAATGGGGTCGCGAAAGCGAATTGGGTTATACCGTGCAAAGCGGCGTGGTGAAGAACCTCACGGTGCGCTGGCGCAATTCGAGCATGCGCCGCGACTACAGCAACAACGAGTTCGATGAAAACCGGTTGATCGTCAGTTACCCGATAAGTCTGCTGTAATCCGGCGCGGCACTTACTGTATCGTGCGCGCCTGCCGCTGCTGATCCGCCCAGCAGCGGCCTCTTATCCGAGCCTGCGCACACCATGAAATCCTTTGCCATCGCATCCGCCGTGCTTGCCCTGGCCTTGAGCCTCAGCGGCTGTATCGGCGCGCCCATCGCCCTGACCGCGCAGACCGAGCAACGCCTGCAAGCCCAGGCGCCGATCCGTTTTTTACTGACCTTCGATGACGGCCCCAGCGCCTCGGGTTACAACAACCCCAGCCGTTCAGTGCTCGCAGACCTGGCGCACAACCCGGTGCTGCCGGGGATCAAGGCGGTGTTCTTCCTACAGACCGAATCATCGCGTTCCGGCGGCAGCTCGCGGGGTCGCAAGACGATGGCGCGTGAATACGCCGGCGGGCATGTGCTGGCTTTTCACACTGCCACGACCTTTCATACCAACCACCGCTGGCTGAATGATGCCGAGCTGGAGCGCACCCTCAGCCAGGGCGCGAGCGATATCGCCTCGATCACCGGCGCGCCGCCCGTGCTGGTCCGCCCGCCGTTCTGGAACTACGACCGGCGCACCTTCGCCGCCTACCAGCGCCATGGCATGCAGGTCCTGCTGACCGACCTGAGCGCCAATGACGGCAAGATCTGGGGCTTCAATGGCAGCCCAAGGCGCCGCGCCAACCTGTATCGACAACTGTCGGTGGTGCGCGAGCGCATCGCGCTGGGGGAGCTACCGACGGTGGACGGCGTGATACCGGTGGTGGTGACCTTCCACGATATCAACCGCTATACCGCGCGGCATATGCAGGAATACCTGCAGATCCTGCTGGACAGCGCACGAGTCAATGGCATGAAGACGGCTGCCGAACCGTTCTACACCGATACGGCCGCCCTGCAACGCGCGGCGCTGGCGCGTACGGTCAAAGACGTGAATGAAGCCGTGCATCTGCCGGGCGTGTGGAATTGGGTGTGGGACGCCGACTCCCACTGATCACTCGCGCGACTCGACACCCAGCTCATCCCATACAGACTCCGCCAGGTGAAACGTGGCATTCGCCGCCGGGATCCCGCAATAGATCGCGCTCTGCATCAGCACTTCCTTGATCTCGGCACGGGTTACGCCATTGCTGGCGGCGGCGCGCAGGTGCAGCTTGAGCTCTTCATTGCGGTTCATGCCGATCAGCATGGCGATGGTGATCAGGCTGCGGGTGTGGCGAGGCAGCCCGGGGCGGGTCCAGATGTCGCCCCAGGCGTGGCGGGTGATCATGTCCTGGAACTCGCTGTTGAACTCGGTCAAGGCATTGAGGCTGCGGTCGACATGGGCATCGCCCAGCACTTCGCGGCGCACCTGCAGGCCGTCGGCGTAACGTTGTTTCTCGTCCACAAAAAACTCCTGGTTCAATAAAATTTCAACTCGATGACCTGTGGCGAGCGGGCTCCTGTGGTGAGCGGGCTTGCCCCGCGCTGGGCTGCGAAGCAGCCCCAATACGGACGCCGAATTATTTCAGACAGACCGTGGCGCCTGATTTGGGGCCGCTTCGCGCCCCAGCGCGGGGCAAGCCCGCTCACCACAAGAAGCCCGCTCACCACAAGAAGCCCGCTCGCCACAGGAAGCCCACTTGCCACAACGAGCCAGTTGCCACAACAGCGGCCTCAGCGGGCCAGCAGGAATTTGATAACCCGGTCACTGAATGCAGCGCCAGCCTGTACGTTGGACAGGTGCGCGGCGTAGAACTCGGCGTACTCGGCGCCCTGCACATGGTGCTGGATAAAGTGACCACCGGCCGGTGGGGTGACGGCGTCTTCAGTGCCGGCAATCACCAGGGTTGGCGCCTTGATATTCGACACCTGCTCACGGAAATCCGCATCACGCACGGCGGCGCAGTTGGCCGCGTAACCTGGGGGCGAAGTCGCGGCAAGCATGTCGGTGATCTGCTTGGCCTGGTGCGGGTTGGCTGCCGCAAAATCGGCGGTGAACCAACGCGCAATCGAGGCATCGCGCAAGGCCACCATGGCCGCCGCGCCATCCCGCTGGACCATCTCGATCCGTGGGTTCCAGATCTCCGGCGTGCCGATTTTGGCGGCGGTGTTGCACACCACCAGGCGCTGCAGGCGCTCACCGGCATTAATCCCCAGCCATTGGCCGATCAAGCCGCCCATGGACAGCCCGCAAAAGTGCGCACGCTGAATATCCAGCGCATCCAGCAGTGCGATCACGTCGTGGCCCAACTGCTCGATGCTGTACGGTCCCTCGGTCACCAGGGATTTGCCGTGGCCACGGGTGTCGAAACGCAACACCCGGAAATGCTCGGTCAACGCCGGGATCTGGATGTCCCACATATGCAGGTCGGTGCCCAGCGAGTTGGACAGCACCAGCACCGGTGCGTCCACGGGGCCATCGAGTTGGTAATGCAGTTCGCCCTCGGCGAGTTGTACGAAAGCCACAGCGTTCTCCTTAGGCGTTCAATGCAAAGTGTTCGGTGACAGCGCGAGTGACCCAAGTGGGCGCCTGGCCCAGGTAGTGGGCCGGGTCGAGCAGGCGGTCCAACTCGGTGGCGGACAGCTCGGCGGTGACCTGCGGTTCGTCCGCCAGCACCGCGCGCAAGTGGCGCCCTTCTGCGACGGCGCGTTTGCAGCATTGCTCCAGCAGGTGGTGCGCGGTTTCCCGGCCCAGGCGTTGAGCCAGCACGATGCTGACGGCTTCGGCCAGCACCAGGCCTTGGGTCAGGTCGAGGTTGTGGGCCATGCGTCCGGGGTCGACTTCCAACCCTTCGCTCACCAGCAGCGCTTGTTTCAAGGCCCCGGACACCAGGCGGCAAATCTCCGGCAAGGTTTCCCATTCGGCGTGCCACAGGCCCAGGCTGCGTTCGTGTTCCTGGGGCATGGCGCTGAACATCGTCGCCACCAGGCCGGGCACGCGCGTGGCGGTGCTGATCAGCACAGCGGCGCCCACCGGGTTGCGTTTGTGCGGCATGGTCGACGAACCGCCCTTGCCGGGCGCCGACGGCTCGAACACTTCGGCCGCTTCGGTTTGCATCAGCAGGCTGATATCGCGGCCCAGTTTGCCGAGGCTGCCGGCGATCAGGCCCAGGACGGAGGCGAACTCCACCAGACGATCCCGTTGGGTGTGCCAGGGTTGTTCAGGCAAGCTCAGTTGCAACTCCGCCGCCAGCGCCTCGGCCACCGGCACGGCGTGTTCACCGAGTGCCGCCAACGTCCCGGACGCGCCGCCGAATTGCAGCACCAGCAAACGCGGTTGCAGTTCTTTCAAACGCTGGCGACTGCGCGTCACCGCGCCCAGCCAACCGGCAATCTTCATCCCCAGGGTGACCGGCGTCGCGTGCTGTAACCAGGTACGCCCGGCCAACGGCGTCGTCGAATAACGCTGGGCCTGGGCGGCCAGCACGTCGCCCAGACGCGCCAGGTCCGTTTCGATCAACCCCAGGGCCCGGCGCAGTTGCAGCACCAGCCCGGTGTCCATCACGTCCTGGCTGGTCGCGCCCAGGTGCACATAACGTTCGGCCCCGGCATCCCCGCTGGCAATCAACTTGCCCAGCGCCTTCACCAGCGGAATCGCCGAATTCCCCGCCGTGGCAATCGCCACGCCGAGGGCATCCACGTCGTACAGCGACGCCAGGCACGCCTGGGCAATCGGCGCCACGGCGGCCTGGGGGATCAACCCGACCCGGGCCTGCGCCCGGGCGAGCGCGGCTTCGAAATCGAGCATGCCCTGCAGGCGTCCCTGGTCGCAGAACACCTCGGCCATGCTGTCAGCGGTGAAGTAAGCGTCGAACAGTTGATTGCTCGTGCGCAGTGTCATAACTCATCCCTTACAAATCGTGATGCAGGTACGCCGCCTGTTTCGGCAAGCGCAAGCTGAACAGGAAGGCCACCGCCATCATGCCGGTGACATACCAATAGAAGGTGTTTTCCATGCCCATGGATTTGAGGCCCAGGGCCACGTATTCCGCCGAACCGCCGAAGATCGCGTTGGCCACCGCATAGGCCAGGCCCACGCCCAGGGCGCGCACTTGTGGCGGGAACATTTCCGCCTTTACCAGGCCGCTGATCGAGGTGTAGAAGCTGACAATCGCCAGGGCCAGGGTGATCAGCACAAACGCCAGGAACGGACTGCTGACGGTTTTCAAGCTGAGCAGGATCGGCACCGTGCACAGTGTGCCCAACGCGCCGAACCACAGCATCGAGTTACGCCGGCCGATCTTGTCGGCCAGCATGCCGAACAGCGGCTGCATGCACATGTACAGGAACAGCGCGCCGGTCATGATGTAACTGGCGGTCTTGGCGTGCATCCCGGCGGTGTTCACCAGGTACTTCTGCATGTAGGTGGTAAAGGTGTAGAAAATCAGCGAACCGCCTGCGGTGTAGCCGAGCACGGTGATGAATGCCGCCTTATGGTCACGGAACAGCGCGGCGATACTGCCGGCGTCCTTGTCCTCGCGGGTTTCCTTGCTGGTGGTTTCCTTGAGGGTGCGACGCAGCAGCAGGGAGATCACCGCGGCAATCGCGCCGATCACGAACGGAATCCGCCAGCCCCAGGCCCGCAGCTCTTCCTCAGTGAGGATCTGTTGCAGGATCACCACCACCAGCACCGCCAACAGTTGGCCACCGATCAGGGTCACGTACTGGAACGAGGCGAAAAACCCACGCTGGCCCTTGAGCGCGACTTCACTCATGTAGGTCGCAGTGGTGCCATATTCGCCCCCCACCGACAGGCCCTGGAACAGCCGCGCCACCAGCAGCAGGGCCGGGGCCCAGGCGCCGATGTCTTTGTAGGTGGGCAAAAAGGCGATGACCAGGGAACCGGCGCACATCATCAGCACCGAGATCATCATCGAATTCTTGCGCCCGTGCTTATCGGCGACCCGGCCGAACAGCCAGCCGCCGATGGGGCGCATCAGGAAGCCGGCGGCGAACACGCCAGCGGTGTTGAGCAGTTGGACCGTGGGGTCATCCGACGGGAAAAACGCCGGGGCAAAGTAGATGGCGCAGAAGGCATAGACGTAGAAGTCGAACCATTCGACCAGGTTGCCGGAGGAGGCACCGACAATCGCAAAGATCCGTTTGCTGCGCTCTTCTCCGGTGTAGTGACTGGTGGTTGTTGTCATGGTTTTTCACTCAGTGGGAACGGTTATAGCCTAGACATACTTTGCAACAACCATGTTCCGCAAGCAGACTTTTGCGTAGGCAGTGCCTGAACCGGCCCCCTCCCACATCAAAATGTGGGAGGGGGCTTGCCCCCGATGGGGCCCTGACAAGCGACTCAATAATCGAAGAACACCGTCTCCTTATCTGTGCCCTGCAAAATTACATTCCACTGGTGCACACCCGCCGCGTCCGGCTTGGCAATCAACGTGCCGCGCCGCTCGGCAGGCACACAGGCCAGCAACGGGTCGTCCCCGTTCAACGCCTCGCCCTCGAAATAAATCCGCGTCAGCAGGTGTTTCACCAGCCCACGGGCAAACACCAGCACCACCAGGTGCGGCGCCTGGGTCGTGCCTTGCAGGCCCGGCACGCTGCCCGGCTTGATCGTGGTAAAGCGGAAGCGCCCTTCGGCATCCACCGGCACCCGGCCAAAGCCTTCGAAGTTCGGGTCCAGCGCCTTGTCCTGCTCGTCTTCAGGGTGGTCGTACTTGCCGGCGGCATTGGCCTGCCAGACTTCGAGCATGGCGTCGTTGACAACATCACCGTTGCCGTCCACCACTTGCCCGCTGATCGCCACGCGCTCGCCGAGGGTGGCGGCGACGGTCAAATCCTCGCGGTTCAGCCAGGTCAGGCCGATGTGGTAGTACGGCCCGACGGTGTGGGACGTGGTCGCGTAGAGTGTCATCTCATTTCTCCATCGGCGTGGCGTCGCGGCCGCGCAGGACGATGTCCCAGCGGTAGCCGAGGGCATAGGAAGGAATGGTCTTTTCCAGGTCGAAACGGGCGATCAGGCGCTCCTTGGCGCTGGTATCCGGTACGCAGTTGTAGATCGGGTCGTATTCCAGCAGCGGGTCGCCAGGGAAATACATCTGCGTCACCAGGCGCGTCAGCACGCTCGGGCCGAACAGCGAAAAGTGGATATGCGCCGGGCGCCACGCGTTGTGGTGGTTGCCCCATGGGTAGGCCCCAGGCTTGATGGTCTGGAACTGGTACCAGCCATCGGCGTCGGTGACGGTGCGCCCGGTGCCGGTGAAGTTCGGGTCCAGCGGCGCATCGTGCAGGTCGCGCTTGTGGTTGTAGCGACCGGCGGCGTTGGCCTGCCAGATCTCCACGAGGATGCCCGGCACCGGCAGGCCGTTTTCATCCAGCACGCGGCCATGAATGATGATGCGTTCGCCCAACGGTTCGCCGTCGTGTTGGGCGGTGAGGTCGTTGTCCTTTTCGCTGACTCGCTCGGCACCGATGGTCGGGCCGGTGATTTCCGACAAGGAATGGGGCAGGAACACCAACGGCTGGGACGGCGAACGCAGGTTCGTCGACTGGTAGGCCGGGTGCAGGTAATCAGGCTGAGTGCCCGCTTGCGGGCGCCGGTAACCGGGCTTGTCACTCATGGAGCTGTCCTCTCTTATTAGATGCGTTCGATCGCCAGGGCCAGGCCTTGGCCGACGCCCACGCACATGGTCGCCAGGCCTTTACGGCCGCCGGTTTTTTCCAACTGATGCAGGGCCGTCAATACCAGCCGTGCACCGCTCATGCCCAACGGGTGGCCCAGTGCGATGGCGCCACCGTTCGGGTTGACCTGGGGTGCATCGTCGGCGATGCCCAGTTCACGCAGCACCGCCAGGCCTTGGCTGGCGAAGGCTTCGTTGAGTTCGATCACATCGAAGTCAGTCACGGCCAGGCCCAGGCGTTCCACCAGCTTGCGCACCGCCGGCACCGGGCCGATGCCCATCACCCGTGGCGCAACACCGGCGCTGGCCATGCCCAGCACGCGGGCGCGGGCAGTCAGGCCGTGTTTTTTCACCGCTTCGGCAGACGCCAGGATCAGTGCGGCCGCACCGTCGTTCACCCCCGAGGCATTGCCCGCGGTGACGGTCTTGTCCGGGCCGTTGACCGGCTTGAGTTTGGCCAGGGCTTCAAGGGTGGTGTCCCTGGGGTGCTCATCGTGCTCCACCACGGTTTCGCCTTTTTTCTGGACGACCCGTACCGGTACGATTTCTTCAGCGAAGAACCCGGCAGCCTGGGCGGCGGCGGTGCGTTGCTGGCTGCGCAGGGCAAAGGCGTCCTGGTCGGCGCGGGAAACCTGGTAGTCGTCGGCGACGTTATCGGCGGTCTGCGGCATGGCGTCCACGCCGTACTGGGCTTTCATCAACGGGTTGATAAAACGCCAGCCGATGGTGGTGTCTTCCAGCTTCATGTTGCGCGAAAACGCCGCATCCGCCTTGCCCATCACGAACGGCGCACGGGACATCGACTCGACGCCACCGGCAATCGCCAGCTCCATTTCGCCGCTGGCGATGGCGCGAAACGCGGTGCCGATCGCATCCATGCCCGAGGCGCACAGACGGTTGAGGGTGACGCCGGGAATGCTTTCCGGCAGGCCGGCCAGCAGCAACGCCATGCGGGCGACGTTGCGGTTGTCTTCACCGGCCTGGTTGGCGCAGCCGAGGAACACCTCGTCGACGGCCGACCAGTCCACGGAAGGGTTGCGCTCGATCAGTGCCTTGATCGGCACGGCCGCCAGGTCATCGGCGCGCACACTGGACAGGCCACCGCCAAAGCGGCCGATGGGGGTGCGAATCGCATCGCAGATAAACACCTCGCGCATCAGGCTTCTCCCGGGGCTTGGCCATGGGCGGCGGCCGTGCGTGCTTCGAGATCACGCAGGGCGGTCAACTCGACCTCGGTCGGCTCGGCGGTGGTGCTGACCTGCTCGGCAAACCGAATCGCCCAACCGGTGGCCGCTACGACTTGCTCGCGGGTCACGCCCGGATGGAGGGCGGTGACCACGAATTCATGGGTGCCCTCTTCCGGCTCCATGATGCACAGGTCGGTAATGATTCCGACAGGACCGGCACCCGGCAGACCCAGGCGTTTACGCGAATCCCCACCTTCGCCGTGGCCGACCGAGGTGATGAAGTCCAGCTTGTCGACAAACGAACGGGACGACTGCTTGAGGATGATCAATACGCTCTTGGCCGAGCCGGCGATTTCCGGCGCGCCACCGGCGCCCGGCAGGCGCACCTTGGGTTGGTGATAATCACCGACCACGGTGGTGTTGATGTTGCCGAAGCGGTCGACTTGCGCGGCGCCGAGGAAGCCCACGTCGATACGCCCGCCCTGCAGCCAGTAGCGAAAAATCTCGCCGGTCGGCACCACAGTGTCGGCGGTTTCCGCCAGCTCGCCATCACCGATCGACAGTGGCAATACGCTGGGCTTGGCGCCAATCGGCCCGGATTCGTAGATCAGCACCACATCCGGCGACGAAGTCAGGCGTGCCAGGTTGGCGGCCTTGGACGGCAGGCCGATGCCCACAAAGCATACGGAGCCGTTTTTGAGGCGACGCGCGGCGGCGACGGTCATCATTTCATTGGTCGAGTAAGCCATTACTTGGCCTCCTGCTGCGTGGTCAGCTTGGCCTGGAATTCACTGAAATCGGCAGTGCCGTGGATGTATTCATCCATCCAGGCGGTAAAGGTCCCACGGTCGCGGGCGATGGGGTCCCACGCCTGGTAGAAGCGATTGTCACGCTCGTTGTAGCCGTGGGCGTAAGACGGATGAGCACCACCGGGTACATGGCACACCGCCGTCAGGGCCCAGGTCGGCAGCACGCAGCTGTTCATCGGCGCGTTCAGGTCATCGACGATTTCTTCCACGGTGACGATGCAGCGCTTGGCCGCCAGGGCCGCTTCCTTCTGCACCCCTAGAATGCCCCAGAGCAACACGTTGCCCTTGCGATCAGCCTTTTGCGCGTGGATCACGGTGACGTCCGGACGCACCGACGGTACCGCTGCCAGCACTTCACCGGTGAACGGGCACGTCACGGTCTTGATCAGCGGGTTGACCTTGGGCAAGTCGGAACCCGCGTAGGCGCGCAGCACCGCGAACGGCAGGCCCGATGCGCCGGCGACGTAGGCATTGGCCAGGTCGGCGTGGCTGTGTTCTTCGATTTCCAACGGTTGCGGCCATTGCTTTTCGACCGCGTCACGCAGGCGATGCAGGGAACCTACACCCGGGTTACCGCCCCAGGAGAAAATCAGCTTGCGCGCACACCCGGCACCGATCAACTGGTCGTAGATCAGGTCAGGCGTCATACGCACCAGTGTCAGGTCTTTCTTGCCCTGACGAATGATTTCATGACCCGCTGCCGTAGGGATCAGATGGGTGAAGCCTTCCAGTGCGACAGTGTCGCCGTCGTTCACGAATTGCTTCACCGCGTCACGCAGCGCAAGAATTTCAGCCATGGGGTTGGGCTCCCGGTGTGGATCGAAAAGGCGCTGAGGTGGCGCCGAAGTGCTTGAAGATTAAGCCGGGGAAATCGGCCAAACAATCCGATAATCGACTCAGCGTTCGATTATCGAACGGATTGTTGGCAGGCTATCGATTGATCTCAGGTCGCATCCGCATGGCTGACCATGCCTTTGATCACCACGGCTGCCGTGGCCAAAGCGGCCGGAATCACCAGGGCGGTGAGCACCTGCTCGAAGTTCCAGCCCAGGCCCAGCAAGGTGGCGCCCATCCACGCGCCGAGGATCGCGCCGAAACGGCCGATGCCAAGCATCCACGACACGCCGGTGGCGCGGCCTTGGGTCGGGTAGAAGCGCGCCGCCAGGGATGGCATCGCCGATTGCGCACCGTTGACGCACATCCCGGCGACCAGCACCAAGGTGGCCAATAGGGTGATATTGCCCAGGCTCTGCCCCACCGCGTAGGCAAACACCCCGGCCAGCAGGTAGAAGGTGCCGATGACCTTGTGGGGGTTGAACCGGTCCATCGCCCATCCCACGCCGACGGCGCTCAATACGCCACCAAACTGGAACAACGCGCCGATAAACGCAGCCTGCTCCATGCTGGCGCCGCTGTCGCGCATCAGGGTCGGCAGCCAGCTGGTCAGCAGGTACACGATCACCAGGCCCATGAAGTACGTGAGCCACAGCAGCAAGGTGCCGGCGCTGTAGGTGCCCGAGAAAATCACCGCGAACACGTTGCGCGCCTTGACGGTTTTTTGTTCAGGCACGCTGAAGGCCGTGGCCTGGGCGACGATTAAGGGTTCGATGGGCGACAAAGTCTTGCGCACCTTGTCGACACCTCGATTGCGCACCACCAGGAAACGCGCCGATTCCGGCAGCCACAGCATCAGCACCACCACCAGGATCAACGGCAGGATGCCGCCGATCATCAACAAGGCGTGCCAGCCGAACGCCGGGATCAGCTTGGCCGAGATAAACCCGCCACCGGCCATGCCCAGGTTGAAACCACAGAACATGCTGGTCACCAATAGCGACTTGTGGCGCTCAGGGGTGTATTCGGAGAGCAAGGTCGTCGCGTTCGGCATGCCGGCACCCAGGCCCAGCCCGGTGAGAAAACGCAGCACCAGCAATTGGTCCACGTTGCTGCTGTAGGCCGAGGCCAGGCTGAAGGCGCCAAACACCAGCACCGCGCCCACCAGCACAACCTTGCGCCCGAAACGGTCAGCCAGCGGTCCGGAACCCAGGGCGCCGAATACCATGCCGATCAACGCAGCGCTCATCACCGGGCCAAGGCTGGCGCGGTCAATGCCCCAGTCCTGGGACAGCGCGGGCGCGATAAAGCCCATGGCGGCGGTGTCGAGGCCATCGAGGAAAACGATGAGGAAACACAGGATCACCACGCGCCACTGGTAACGGGACAGTGGCTGGGTGTTGATGAAGGACTGGACGTCCAGGGTCGTGCCGACAGAAGGTTGATTCATTATTCTTATTCCACACCGATGGCGGGCCAACGGCCTGGGGCCGTCATTATTATTGGGGCGCCCTCAAGAGCGCTGCCGCACAGTAATAAGCCGGGGGAAACATCGTCAATTGATCAAGCGGGGATCTGTGCGGTCACCGAACACCTTAGGCAAACAACTGCGCACTCAACTCACGGCTGGCACTGAGCATGCTCGGCAGGAAACGCTGTTCCAGCTCGCTGCGGCTGACCCGCCCAGCGTGAGTACTGACATTGAGCGCCGCCAGCACCTGGCCGGACGCGTCATACACCGGCACGGCGATAGAGCGCAGGCCTTGTTCCAATTCCTGGTCGACAATGCACCAGCCCTGCTGCCGCACTTGTTGCAGGCATTCGAACAAGGCCTCGGGGGTGGTCAGGGTGCGGCTGGTCTTGGTTTGCAGGTCGGCGTGATCTAGGTAGTCCTGCAGCGACGCGTCATCCAATGCCGCGAGCAGGATACGGCCCATGGAGGTGCAATAGGCCGGCAACCGTCCGCCCACCGACAGGTCCACGGAAATCAGGCGCTGGGTGGTGGCCGAACGGGCGATGTAGAGGATGTCGTCGCCTTCGAGGGTGGCCATGTTGCAGGCTTCGTGCAGTTGCTCGCTCATGCGGTCCAGGTAAGGCTGGGCCGATACCGCCAAAGGCGTGGAGGACAGGTAGGCATGCCCCAGGGTCAGGACTTTGGGCAGCAATGAATAGGTGCGCCCATCGGTGGTGGCGTAGCCGAGCTTGATCAAGGTATGTAGGCAACGGCGTACGGCGGCGCGGGGGATCTCGGTGCGGTGACTGATCTGGGCGATGGTCAGGTGGCGCTTGCGCTCCTGGAACGCCTGCACCACGGCCAGGCCACGGGCCAGGGAGGTCATGAAGTCCGGGTCGCCGGTAAACGCCTGGATACGTTTGGCCGGCGAGGCAACGATCGGCGGCGCCACTGACGCGAAAGAGTTGCGCAATTGATCGTTCATGCCAGGTTCCTTTCTCTTATTGTCAACCGCAGGGGATTAGGCTGCTATTACAAGCCGGGCCGGCCGTGGCGCACAAGGCACGCCCCGCAACATCGGGCGATTATCGGACAATCATGCGATTATCGCAATTCAGCACCGCACCTGGCAGATGTCCCAATCTCGCCATCCGATAATGTTAAGCCGGTCATTTAATAACGGTATCCCTTGTTGTATTTATGACGCCAGTTTTTCAGCAAATACCGACACGTCCACGTAACAAAACACTCACACAAAGTTGACGCTTTTTAACTTTATGCCGATAGTGTTATTCAAATGCGCCGCTATAATGCACCCTGTGCGGAGGTCAGCCCGGTTTGATATCGGGGCCGGAGCTCGCCAGACCATGCACAGGCCGTGCATGAACGGTCGCAACTACCTGCCTGCAATGACTGCCACAACAGTGGCCTCTCGTTTCCATTTCAAACTTGAACACTTCATGGGTTCAATTTGGAACAACCCGAGGCGGCATTCAGGCATTAACGCTGCTACGTATTTACACTCAACTCAATTAGGTAACAATGTGACGAAAGATGAACTGCGCGCGGAACTTGAGCGCCAGGAGCAACGTTACAAGGACGTTTACGGCGGGGAAGTCACCACCTACGCCGCCCAGCCTGAACCGGAACGCAAACCATGGCGCAAGCGAGCCAGCCTGCTCGACCAGGCATTTGCCCAGGAAATCCAAAAGATTGAACAGGAACTCAAGGCCGAAGAGCCATAAGCGCTTCGGCTTGAGTCTTGGGTCCTGGCTGGAGTGCTGCCATTTAGCCAGCGCGCCGTCGGCCTCATCCCGCGATCGCCTGTAAAATTTCATACAAATGTTTCAGGCATGACGATTTGGTGACAAAACCCTGTCTTTTCAGCGCTGCGCGTTATAAATCAAAGACTTGCCAAAGCCCCGAAAACCCTGGGATTGCCAGCTTTCGCCCAGGGCGATTCGATGAAGATTGATACCGATGAGCAGCTAGTGCATCGATTACCGAGGTTTTCTGGCATAATCGCGCCCCCTTACGACCGGGTCAGAAAACCTTCATGATCGATTTATTCAGCGGACTGGATGCTTGGGTTCTCGTGAGCCTGTTGCTCGCCCTGGCCTTTGTCCTCGCCTTCGAGTTCATCAATGGCTTTCATGACACCGCTAACGCGGTGGCCACAGTCATCTATACCAAAGCCATGCCGCCGCATCTGGCCGTGTTCTTCTCCGGGGTGTTCAACTTCCTCGGCGTGTTGCTCGGTGGTGTCGGTGTCGCCTACGCCATCGTGCACCTGCTGCCCGTGGAGCTGCTGATCAATGTGAACACCGGCCATGGCTTGGCGATGGTCTTCTCGTTGTTAGCCGCGGCGATCACCTGGAACCTGGGCACCTGGTACTTCGGTATCCCCGCCTCCAGCTCCCATACCCTGATCGGTTCGATCCTCGGTGTCGGCCTGGCCAATGCCCTGATCAACGACATCCCCCTGGCTGACGGTGTGAACTGGCAGAAGGCCGTCGATATCGGCGCGTCCCTGGTGTTCTCGCCGATGGCCGGCTTCCTGGTCGCAGCCCTGGTGCTGATCGGCCTGAAATGGTGGCGCCCGCTGTCGAAGATGCACAAGACCCCGGACCAGCGCCGCAAGCTCGACGACAAGAAGCACCCGCCGTTCTGGAACCGCCTGGTCCTGGTGATTTCGGCCATGGCCGTGAGTTTCGTGCACGGCTCCAACGATGGCCAGAAAGGCATCGGCCTGATCATGCTGGTGCTGATCGGTATCGTGCCGGCGCAGTTCGTACTCGACCTGGGCAGCACCACCTACCAGATCGAGCGTACTCGCGACGCCACGCTGCACCTTAACCAGTTCTACCAGCGCAACCACGAGACCCTGGGTGAGTTCCTGGCCCTGGGCAAAAGCGTGAAAGACGACCTGCCGGGCAAGTTCCGCTGCAACCCGCAGCAGACCGAACCCACCATCAATGCCTTGCTGGATACCTTGAAAGGCGTCTCCGATTACCATTCCCTGAGTGCCGATCACCGCATCGAAGTGCGCCGCTACCTGCTGTGCCTGGACGACACCGCGAAAAAAGTCGGCAAGTTGCCGGGCCTGGAAGCGCGTGAGAAGTCCGACCTCGACAAACTGCGCAAGGACCTCACCGCCACCACCGAGTACGCGCCGTTCTGGGTGATCCTCGCGGTCGCACTGGCCCTGGGCCTGGGCACCATGGTGGGCTGGAAGCGTGTGGTACTGACGATCGGCGAGAAGATCGGCAAGCAGGGCATGACCTATGCCCAGGGCATGTCGGCACAGATCACCACCGCCACCATGATTGGCTTCGCCAATATCTTCGCCCTGCCGGTCTCCACCACCCACGTCCTGTCTTCCGGCGTAGCGGGCACCATGGTCGCCAACAAGAGCGGCCTGCAAGGTGGCACGGTCAAGACCATCCTGATGGCTTGGGTGTTGACCCTGCCTGCGACCGTGGGCCTCTCGGCCGGCTTGTTCTGGCTGGCCTCCAAGGCACTGGGCAACTGATCGCCAGGCGCTGACAAAAAAGGTGCGGCCTCTGTGAGGACCGCACCTTTTTTATGGACCAGAATTAAACACCCAAAAAAAAGGGCGACCGAAGTCGCCCAAAATGCCTTGCGTGCTCATGTAACCCGGAAAGACCTAAGGTTTTTTACGCTTGTTCGCGTCTTTCCAGATAAAAAATCCAAACCCTACAAAAAACAGCACCATGAGGCTTACAGTCAGCACTCCGGCGAATACCACATTATCGATAAACATGACCGGCCTCCTGCACTTGCCTTGTTGCGATAGGGCTAAGTTAATGGAGAAGGCGGATTGGAAAATTGACGGGGATCAATGTCGCCCGCGACGGGGCGTAAAGAAGGGTAATAACTGACCTGCATCAATAGATGCAGGCCGTTTTAACGCTTTTTGGGTTTGTTCTTTGATTTTTTCTTGGCTTTGCCTAAAGGCATCGCCTGTTCAAACGCCTGGCGCACTTCATTCAGGCGCTTGTCATTCAGGTCATGCACGCGCTTGGCGCGTTCGGCGTTCAGGTCGATCAGCTTGTCGTCATCACTCATGGCTTGGCTTACGTCGTGGCGAGTAAGGCTCAATAATGCGGACTCCTGCGCCCGACGGCAAATCAACCGGCGACAAAAGGCCGAGCGACGCCCAAAATCGGCACTTTCCAACCACTCAAGGAGGCCCATCCAGGTGGCACTGCATAAGGATCTTCCGCCGCTGCTGGCCCTGCGCGCCTTTGAAGCCGTGGCCCGGCACTTGAGCTTTATCAAGGCCGCGCAGGAGTTGTCGGTAACCCAGAGTGCCCTGAGCCATCAGGTACAAAAACTCGAACAGCACCTGGGTAAATCGCTGTTTATCCGACGCACCCGCGCGATCGATCTGACCGCAGACGGCCAGCAGTACTACGCCGAAATCCGTCCCGCCCTGGACGCCATCGCCGTCGCAACCCGCGCCCAACGGCTGGTGCCCAGCGCCACGGTGTTACGTGTCGGCCTGCTGGCGTCGTTCGCCACCCTGTGGTTGGCGCCGCGCCTGGCCGGTTTTCTCAACCGCTATCCGCATATCCAGGTGGAGTTGCTGCCGGCGATTCAACTGGCAAACGTCGCGGCGGCCGAAGTCGACCTGGCCATTCGCTACGGCAAGGGCGACTGGCCCGACGTACAGGCCACACGACTGATGCCGGAGGTGATCTCACCGGTGTGCAGCCCGGCATTCAAGGCCAGCCAAGTGCACAACGGTGCGCTGTTGATGGCCACTTCGCACCGGCCTTTTGAGTGGACGGACTGGTCTGGGCATTATCAAGTCGACCTCAGGCACCACCCGCGCGTCATGCTGCACGACTACAACATCGTGGTCGAAGCCGCGGTGGCCGGCCAGGGCATTGCCATGGGCCGTCATCGCTTGATCCAACGCAGGCTGGATGATGGCAGCCTGGTAGAAGCCTTCGATTGGCCGCCCTATCACAGCGAAATAGGCTACTGGTTGATTGCAGCGCAAGGCCCTGCCAGCGACGCCGCGCGGTGTTTCAGCGAGTGGTTGAAGGACATCTGCCGCGAGACGTGAGTTATTTCGATACGTCGAATGAGATCTATCCGTTTGTCGACACTCCCCCCTGCCCCACATGCTGAAACCTCCTGACCCAAGAGGATTCACCATGAGCGACTCCCTCCGCCACCGCGTGCAAGCCCTCGGCCTGACGCTGCCATCACCCAGCCAACCGATTGCCAACTACATCAACCATGTGGTCAGCCAGAACCAGCTGTTTATCTCTGGGCAAATCCCGCTGATAGACGGCAAGCCTGCCTACGTGGGCCGCCTGGGCGAATCCCTCAGCGAGGAAGAAGGTATCCAGGCAGCGGAACTGGCTGCACTGGGCTTACTCGCGCAATTGAGCGATGCCCTGGGCGATGACCTGTCGCGCCTGGTGCGCGTTCTGCGCCTGGGGGTGTTTATCGCCAGCAGCGGCGAGTTCCAGCGCCAGGGCGCGGTGGCCAATGGGGCGTCCAACCTGCTGGTGAATGCCCTCGGCGAAAAAGGCCGGCATGTGCGCACGGCAGTGGGCGTTTCAAGTCTGCCGGCCGGCGTGGCGGTGGAGGTTGACGGGATTTTCGAGTTGCAGCCGTGAGCCCGCTGCACGTGCAACATCTGCGCGAGGGCACTCCCGGCTGCCAATCGGGCATCGTGCACTTCAACTCTGCCGGTGCCTCCTTGCCGAGCCAGGCGACCCTTGACGCCATCATCGACCAACTACAACGCGAAGCCCGCGACGGCCCGATGGAAGCCGGCGAGCATGGCGCGTTGCTGGTAGAAAAAGCCCGCCGCGCGGCCGCGCAGTTGCTCAACGCGACCACCCCGTCTATTGCCTTTGCCAGCAGCGGCTCGACCGCCTGGAGCATGGCGTTCCAGGCCTTGGGCCCGTGGCAGCCGGGCGACCGCATTCTGGTAGGACGCCACGAATGGGGCGGCAACCTGGCGAGCATGCAGTGGGCGGTGCAAGCCGGCGCGCGGGTGGACGTCATCCCCTGCGATGCCACCGGCGCGGTGTGCCCCGTGGCATTGGAAGCGATGATCGATTCAAGGGTAAAGCTCATCGACCTCACCTGGCTCCCCGCCAACGGCGGACTGATCAACCCCGCCCAGGCCATCGGCGAAGTGGCCAGGCGTCATGCCATTGCCTACTTTATTGATGCCGGCCAAGCCGTCGGCCAGGTGCCGGTGGACGTGCAGGCGTTGCAGTGCGATGTGCTCAAGGCGGCCGGGCGCAAGCACCTGCGCGGGCCACGGGGAACGGCGCTGCTGTATGTGCGGCCGGATTTCCTCTCGCACTTGAACCCCGCCCAGCGCGACGTGTTTTCCGCCCCCTGGAGCGCCGACGGTTTCGACCTGCGCAACGACGCCCGGCGCTTTGAGACCAGCGAGGTGTCCTTTGCCCTGCTAGCGGGCCTGGGCAATGCACTGCAGGAGATGAATCAGTTGGGGATCGAGCGTGTGTGGGAACGCATCACGCACACCAGCAGGCGAATCCGCGAAGCATTGCGTGGGATTCCGGGCGTTTCCCTGCATGACCTGGGCACGCTTCAATCAGGCTTGATCGCCTTCAACCTCGCCGGCTGGGACGCCTTCGAACTCAAGCGGCAATTGGGATTGAAACGGATCAATATCGGCGCCAACGGTGTGGCCTACACCCCGTTGGATATGCAGGCCCGTGGCCTGACCAGCATTGCGCGGATCTCCGTCAGCCCGTTCAACAACGATCACGACATCGAGTTGCTGATGACGGCCCTGGGGGAACTGCGGGGCTAAACCTCGACGTCCACCCACAAGCCCTGGCGCGGCGCGTCTTCGATCAGCGGCACGACCGGTACGGTGTTGTCGGCATTGAGCAGGTCGCCCGGGATCGCCAAGTGCTGATCCGGGTCTTCATCGGCTTCGCGCCGGCGTTTCTGCTGTTCCTGCTGGCGGCGTTGTTCCTCGCGCAGCAAAAAAGTCGACTGCTCGGCATCGCCCTTTTTCAGGTCGATGGTGCTTTCGTTGGAGCCCGCTTGCACAGGGACCACGGGCGGAATATCGGGTTTCTGGCGGACCGGGTCGAGTTGCGACGTAACCGGTACGACGCTGACGGGCAGCATAGGTGGAAGCATGATAGTTGTTCTCCTGTCAGCAGGCTGTCGGCGGGCCGCGCGACGACTTGAGCGCAGGTTCGCCAACCTGTGACCCAGTCGACACTCACAAGTGCCCGCCACCCGTCGATTGCGTGCTCACCCGGCCGCCCAAACGGAGTAGTTTTTGTCAGAGTCCTTGGGCGTGGGGCCTTGTTCCGTTAACATAGTCGGCTTTTTCACGGCGGGAGTCAGGCAGCATGGCGCAGCAGTATCAACCGGGGCAACGCTGGATTAGTGACAGCGAAGCAGAGCTGGGGTTAGGCACCGTTCTGGCACAGGACGGCCGCTTGTTGACCGTGCTCTATCCGGCCACTGGCGACACCCGCCAGTATGCGCTACGGAATGCGCCCCTCACCCGTGTGAGGTTCTCGCCGGGTGACTCCATCACCCATTTCGAAGGCTGGAAAATGACCGTGCAGGAAGTCGACGACGTCGACGGCCTGCTGGTCTACCACGGCCTCAATGGGCAGAACGAGCAGGTCACCCTGCCGGAAACCCAGCTCTCCAACTTTATCCAGTTCCGGCTGGCCAGCGACCGTCTGTTCGCCGGGCAGATCGACCCGCTGGCCTGGTTCTCGCTGCGCTATCACACCCTCGAACACACCAGCCGCCAATTGCAATCCTCGCTGTGGGGCCTGGGTGGCGTGCGTGCGCAACCTATTGCCCACCAATTGCATATCGCCCGTGAAGTCGCTGACCGTATCGCACCACGGGTGTTGCTGGCGGACGAAGTGGGCCTGGGCAAGACCATCGAAGCCGGCCTGGTGATCCATCGCCAACTGCTGTCGGGCCGCGCCAGCCGCGTCCTGATCCTGGTACCGGAAAACCTGCAGCACCAGTGGCTGGTGGAAATGCGCCGCCGCTTCAACCTGCAAGTGGCGCTGTTCGATGAAGAACGCTTTATCGAAAGCGATGCCGCCAACCCGTTCGAAGACACCCAACTGGCCCTGGTCGCGCTGGAGTGGCTGGTGGACGATGAGAAGGCCCAGGACGCACTGTTCGCCGCCGGCTGGGACCTGATGGTGGTCGACGAAGCCCACCACCTGGTCTGGCATGAAGACAAAGCCAGCCCGGAATACGCGCTGGTCGAGCAGCTTGCCGAAGTGATTCCCGGCGTGCTGCTGCTCACCGCCACTCCGGAACAGCTGGGCCAGGACAGCCACTTCGCGCGCCTGCGCCTGTTGGACCCGAACCGTTTCCACGACCTGCACGCCTTCCGTGCCGAAAGCGAGAACTATCGCCCGGTGGCCGAAGCCGTGCAGGAGCTGCTCGACAAGGGCCGCCTGTCGCCCGCCGCGCACAAGACCATCCAAGGTTTCCTCGGCAACGAAGGCGAAGCGCTGCTGACCGCCGTCAACGATGGCGACGCCGAAGCCAGTGCGCGCCTGGTGCGTGAACTGCTCGACCGCCACGGCACCGGCCGCGTGCTGTTCCGTAACACCCGTGCCGCCGTGCAGGGCTTCCCGGAGCGTAAGCTGCACGCCTACCCGCTGCCGAACCCGGACGAATACCTCGAGTTGCCCCTGGGCGAACACGCCGAGCTGTACCCGGAAGTCAGCTTCCAGTCGCAACCGGACATCGACGAAGAAAACCGCTGGTGGCGCTTCGACCCGCGCGTCGAGTGGCTGATCGACCAGCTGAAAATGCTCAAGCGCACCAAGGTCCTGGTGATCTGCGCCCACGCCGAAACCGCCATGGACCTGGAAGATGCCCTGCGCGTGCGCTCCGGTATCCCGGCCACGGTATTCCACGAGGGCATGAACATCCTCGAGCGTGACCGCGCGGCTGCTTACTTCGCCGATGAGGAATTCGGCGCCCAGGTGCTGATCTGCTCGGAAATCGGCAGTGAAGGCCGCAACTTCCAGTTCTCCCACCACCTGGTGCTGTTCGACCTGCCATCCCACCCCGACCTGCTGGAACAGCGGATCGGCCGTCTGGACCGGATCGGCCAGAAGCATGTGATCGAACTGCACGTGCCCTACCTGGAAACCAGCCCGCAACAGCGCCTGTTCCAGTGGTACCACGAAGCCCTGAACGCATTCCTCAACACCTGCCCGACCGGCAACGCCTTGCAGCATCAGTTCGGCCCGCGCCTGCTGCCGCTGCTGGAAAACGCCGACGACAGCGAGTGGCAAGCCCTGATCGACGAGGCCCGTGCCGAGCGCGAGCGCCTGGAGCAGGAACTGCACACCGGCCGCGACCGCCTGCTGGAGCTCAACTCCGGTGGCGCAGGTGAAGGCGATGCGCTGGTGGAGGACATCCTCGAGCAAGACGACCAGTTCGCCCTGCCGATCTACATGGAAACCCTGTTCGACGCCTTTGGCATCGACAGCGAAGACCATTCGGAAAACGCGCTGATCCTCAAGCCCAGCGAGAAGATGCTCGACGCGAGCTTCCCCCTGGGCGACGACGAAGGCGTGACCATCACCTACGACCGTAACCAGGCGCTGTCCCGTGAAGACATGCAGTTCATCACCTGGGAACACCCGATGGTGCAGGGCGGCATGGACCTGGTGCTGTCCGGCTCCATGGGCAACACCGCCGTGGCACTGATCAAGAACAAGGCGCTCAAGCCAGGCACCGTGTTGCTGGAGCTGCTCTACGTCAGTGAAGTGGTCGCGCCCCGCGCGCTGCAACTGGGCCGCTACCTGCCACCGGCGGCACTGCGCTGCCTGCTGGACACCAATGGCAACGACCTGTCCGGCCGCGTCTCGTTCGAAACCTTGAACGACCAGCTGGAAAGCGTGCCACGGGCCAGCGCCAACAAGTTCGTGCAGGCCCAGCGCGATCAACTCACACCGCGGATCAATGCCGGTGAAGAGAAGATCACGCCGCGTCACGCCGAACGTGTGGCCGAAGCCAAGCGTCGCCTGGCGGCAGACACCGACGAAGAACTGGCGCGCCTGACCGCGTTGCAAGCGGTCAACCCGACCGTACGCGACAGCGAGCTGGTCGCCCTGCGCAACCAACGTGAGCAAGGCCTGGCCATGCTCGACAAGGCGGCGCTGCGACTGGAAGCCATTCGGGTGTTGGTGGCCGGTTGATTACCGCCCTGCCCGGTTGAATAGAGGCCCGCGCACTGCGGGCCTTTTTTATTCGCTTGAGAACAGCGTTGGCGTTGCGGGCCTCATCGGGGGCAAGCCCCCGATGGCGTCACCGCAGAATCAAGCCATCGCGGCCGCAGCCGGCACCTCAACCCCCTTCAACCCCTCCTTCATCCGCTTGGCATCACGCACAAAACTGCGTGACGCCTGGAACAGGAACAGCATGGTCAAGAACAACGCCACCGGAATCAGGTACATGGCGTCATGCAAGCCCACCGCCTTGTAAGCCTCGGTCATCTGCTCGGCCCCCGCCGCATACATCGCCGCATGGGCAAAATGGTCGGACAACCCGCCCACCACAATCGGCCCCATGCCCCCGCCCAGCAAGTACAAACCGGCAAAGAACAGCGCCATCGCCGTGGCCCGCAGGCGCGGCTCGACCACGTCCTGGATCGCGGTGTACACACAGGTGTAGAAGTTATACGCAAACAACCAGCCCACACTGAACAGCGCCACAAACACGCCGATCTCGATGCGCCCGGCATGCAGGGCCCAGGCGGTGGTGACGGTGGAGATGATCAGGCTGCACGCCGCAAACAGCAGTCGGCCATTGGCAACGCGTTGATGGATCTTGTCGGCAATCCAGCCCCCCAAGGTCAGGCCCACCAGGCCGGTCAACCCGACGATGATGCCGGTGGCGACCGCCGCGTCCTGCAAGGGCATGAGGAAATAGCGCTGCAGCATCGGCACCAGGAACGAGTTGCATGCGTAGGTGGCGAAGTTGAAGCACAACCCGGCCAGCACCAGCCACAGGAAGGTCGGCACGGCCAGCACACGGCGAATCGGGCGATCGACGCGCTCCTGGGAGACTTGTACGGCTTCGGCGGCGCCGCGCTTGGGTTCCTTGATATAGAACATGAACACCGCAAGGATCAGCCCCGGCACGGCGGCAATGAAGAACGGCGCGCGCCAGCTGTCGAACGCCTTGACCATCCAGCCGATGGTGAAGAACGCCAGCAACAGGCCCAAAGGCAGGCCCAGCATGAAAATCCCCATGGCCCGGGCACGACGGTGCGCCGGGAACAGGTCGCCGATCAGCGAGTTGGCGGCCGGCGCATAGCTGGCTTCACCGATACCGATGCCCATGCGCACCAGCAAAAACGTCCAGAAACTGCCGACCAGGCCGTTGATCGCCGTCAACCCGCTCCACGCGAACAGGCCCCAGCCCATCAGTTTGCTGCGCGAGCCGGTATCGGCCAGACGCCCCAGCGGCAGGCCGGCAATGGCGTAGACGATGGTGAAAGCGGTGCCGATGATGCCGAGCTGGAAGTCGCTCAGGTGCCATTCCATGCGGATCGGCTCGATGATGATCGCCGGAATGGTGCGGTCGAAGAAGTTGAACAGGTTGGCGAGGAACAACAGGAACAGAATGCGCCAGGCATTCGCCGCTTGGGTCGAGTTCTGCATGGGTCCGTCTCTTTTATTGTTATGAGAGCTGCGATGCCCGATGCATCCCGCCCGGTACCTGCAACATAGTCAGGCGAGCCGTGGTTGTCTGTAATGATTCGTAAAGCTGATAGGGCATGATTTCACCCGACAACACGGGACTTTGCCGACAAAAATATAAGTGCCTGCCCCCCTTCCCAACGGCCATGACCCGATTAGAATGGCGAGCCTTCCAGTAGTCCCCCACTCTACTTTTCTTATCGATGACGCCCATGTCCGAAGCCAGTCCGTGTCTGAGTTGCGGTGCCTGCTGTTCACACTTTCGTGTGTCTTTCTTCTGGGGTGAGTGCGCCTCCTCGGGAGGGACGGTGCCTGATGACCTGGTGGTGCAGATCAACCCGACCCGCGTGGCAATGATCGGCACCGACCAGAAACCCGTGCGCTGCTGCAGCCTTGAAGGCGAAGTCGGCAAAGGTACGAGCTGCTCGATTTATGAGCAACGCTCAAGCCCCTGCAGGGAATTCGAGGCTTCATGGAGCCAGGGCGAGCAGAACGTCGATTGCGACGCGGCCCGTGCTGCGTTCGGCCTGCCGCCGTTACAAGCACCGTTCGAGTTGGAATTGCCCATCAGCGCTTAGCACTAAATGCTATGCACGGCATGCCAAAATCATTCCGAGCAAAGTGCCATTATCGCTGGAAAATCCCGCGAGGCTTCTATACTCGACCTCATAGGTCATCGCCGTAGGCTGTGACGTGACGCTATGACGGGACATGCTATGGAATGGCTAGGTCTGCACTTTTTTACCGACCTCCCAGCGAACGGGCACTTATTACTCAACTGCAGTCATAACCCTTTTCTGGTGCTGCTGGCCTATCTGGTCGCCTGTGCGGCGGGGTTCGGCACCCTGGACATGGCCGAACGGGTTGGCCATGTCGAAGACCCTACCGCTCGCCGCCATTGGCGTTGGCTGGGTGCCGGTTGCCTGGCAGGGGGTATCTGGTCCACTCACTTCATCAGCATGCTGGCCTTCCAGGCACCCATCGCGATTCACTACGAACTGCTCATGACGTTCGCCTCGCTGGTCATCGCCCTGATCGCCTCGTTGTTCGCCATGCAAACCCTCAGTCACACCAGACTGCGATTTAACCAATACCTGCTGGCATCGCTGTGGATGGGCATCGGCATCGCCTTGATGCATTACGTCGGCATGTCGGCCATGCGTTCCCAGGCCCAGGCGTATTTCGAGTCGGGCCTGCTGCTCGCCTCGGTCGGCATCGCCATTGGCGCCAGCCTGGCCGCCCTGTTGTTGTCCAGCTACCTGCGCACCGGTGCCGGCGTCTTCCATCAACTGCTCAAATACGCCGCCAGCCTGATGTTGGGCGCAGGCATTATCAGCATGCACTTTACCGGCATGGCCGCCATGCAACTGATCGTCCCCACCGGCGCCGATCTCTCGCTACCTCTGGACAATAACCCTATCCAACTGGGCCTGTCGGTCGCCGTGATCACCCTGCTGGTGATCGGCAGCAGCATCAGCGCCGCGCTGGCGGATAAAAAGCTGCAACACAAGGAGCGCGACCTGCGTCGGGTCAACGCACTGCTCAGCGAACTGGATCAGGCGCGCGCCTCCCTGCAACAGGTGGCGCATTACGACGCGCTGACCAGCTTGCTTAACCGACGCGGTTTCAATCAGATTTTTGCAGAAAAAATCGCCGAAAAAACGGCTTCAAACGGCATGATGGCGGTTATTTTCCTCGATATTGACCACTTCAAACGCATCAACGACAGCCTCGGCCATGACGCTGGGGATCAATTGCTCAGCGTTCTCGCCAGCCATATCAAAGGCTCCGTGCGCAGCCATGCGGACGTGGTCGCACGGTTTGGCGGCGATGAGTTCTGCATCCTGATCAGCATTCACCACCGCGACGAAGCGCGTCACCTGGCCCAACGCATCATGCAGAAGATGAAGGACCCCGTCGAACTGGCCGGTCGCCGTATGGTGATGACCACCAGCATTGGCATCAGCCTGTTTCCCGAGGATGGCCTGACCTGCGAAGAGCTGCTCAAAAACGCCGACCTGGCGCTGTACCAGTCCAAGGACATGGGACGTAATAGCCTGAACTTCTTCAACTCCAACCTGAAGACCCGCGCCTCCCTCGAACTGCAATTGGAAGAAGAGCTACGCAGCGCCCTGCGCGCCCAGAACCAGTTGGTACTGTTCTACCAACCGATCTTTGACATGAAGCTGGGCAAAGTGACACGCCTGGAGGCCTTGGTGCGCTGGCAGCATCCGCAACATGGGCTGCTGACCCCAGCCCGGTTTATCGGGATTGCCGAAAGCAACGGGCTGATCGCCGAACTCGATCACTGGGTCTTGCGCCAAGCCTGCCATGACTTGAGCCTGCTCTCCGACCGCGGCTATACCGAACTGACCATGACAGTGAATTGCTCGGCCCTGAACCTGGCCCGCGACGAACTGGCGGATGAGATCGAAGACGCGTTGCGCTTCAGCGGCATCGGCGCCAACCGCCTGGAACTGGAAGTGACCGAAAATGCCTTGATGGGCAATATCAGCAGCACCCTGGCCCTGCTGCGGCAAATCCGCGCGCTGGGCGTGTCGCTGGCCATCGACGACTTTGGCACCGGCTACTCCTCCCTCGCCTACCTCAAGCGCCTGCCGCTCAACACCCTGAAGATCGATCGCTCGTTTATCCAGGACATTCCCAAGTCGACCGCCGACATCGAGATCATCCAGGCAATTATCGGCATGGCTCACACCCTGCACTTGCAGGTGGTGACCGAAGGCGTGGAAACCCAGGCCCAATTCGATCTGCTGCTCAACCATGGCTGTGATTTCGTCCAGGGCTACCTGTTGAGCCCGGCGGTGCCCGCCAGCGAAATAATGGGCGCAATGCAGGGGATCGACAGGCGCAATCCAATCAACCCAGCCAGCGTGGCGGGCACCAAGGACACCCCTACGACAAAAGAGCTGTCCCCAGGCCGCCCCGGATCCACCTCCGTTGTCAGGCCAATTCGCTGACGTCGAATCTTTGGCATTTCGCCATCATTTACCTAAAGATCGCCGACAAACGGCCGATCCATCAGAGTCCGGCCAGGTTTTTCCTGAGTACACAGGGTCAGCCTGATGGTTCCGGACAAGGACGCACTGTAAAGTCGCGAACTCCCACTCAGTGATGGCCATTTGATACTTCTCAGCCATCCGCCCAGGCACATGGCGCACAATGACTTCTAAAAATAACTCTGGCACCGTGGTATCCGATGTGTTGCTCCCAGCTCCTGCGGACAAGCCCTCAGGTTCAAAGTCATTGAGCACCGCCCGCCCGCTGGCTACCCAGCAATACCTGTACTTCACCGAAACCAATACCGACCGCATCCTCGATAACCTCGACGGCCTGCGCGACATGGTGTTCCCGCGCCCGCCTCACCTGGAAGGCGACAGCGAGCAGCACAGCGAGCAGGAATTCCCCTCGGTCTGCCTGATCGGCCTGGGCCGCTGCGGTTCGAACATCGCGCTGGACGTGGCGGAGCTGGTGTACAACGCGCGCAAGTTCTACCTCAACGAATTCAGCACCGAAGACAAATCCTTGGATAAGGGCTACAGCCCGGCCCAGTGGATTCGCAACAACCTGCGCCTGGGCGGCGGCAAGGCCAGCAAGCCGGTGTTCCTGGTGGAACCGCTGGTGATGCTGGGCGACCTGGACAAGGACATCGCCGGGCGTATCCGTTTCTCGCGCAAGGGCGAAAAAAGCGGCTTCCTGCGCGACTACAGCAAGATGAAAATCATGGACCTCTCCGAAGTCCATGCCGGTGGCGCCGGTAACGCGCCGATCCTCGGCCAGTACCTGGCCAAGATCATCCTGAACAAAGACACCCAGCGCTTTTCCAGCCCCGACTGGAAGATGATCCACTCGTACCTGATCGACTCCTGCGGCATCAAGGCCAACCAGTCGCGCCTGTACTTCTCGATCTTCAGCGCCGGCGGCGGCACCGGTTCGGGCATGGCCTCGGAGTTCGGCCTGGCGCAGCAGCACTCGTACATGAACAAGACGTTCGACACCAAGCCCGCCGACGAACACGACAGCAAAAGCGGCCACGCCTTCGTATTCGAGCCGATCTTCACCAGCGGCATTTGTGTGCTGCCGAACATCTCCGACCACCGCAGCGAAATGTCCGAAGCGCTGCACATCAACGCCGGGCGACTGCTGTGCAAGTACCTGTCTGAAGAATGGGATTTTTCATACAACTTTGCCAACGAAGACAGCAGCGAAGCCAGCGTGAAGGGGCGCATCCGCCCGTGGAACGCGATGATGCTGATCTCCAACGACATCATGCGCTACGCCGAAGAGAGCGATGACGGCAATATCCAGAACATTGACGTCAATGCCATGGAGAAACACGCCAACCAGTACATCTCCCAGCAGATCTTCAACATCCTCACCGCCCAGGCCGTGACCACCGACTACGACCAGAACTACTTCCGTCGCGCCGGCATCGACATCGGCGAAACCATCCGCCTGGATGCCAATGACCTGTTCATGAGCCTGGCCGGGCCGGTGGCGATTGCCTACGCCGAATCCGTCGTACCGGAAACCCCGGTGCCGTCCAATGACAAGTTCAAAGTCTTCGAGAAAGAGCCTCAGCGCCTGAACATCGACGACCTGTTCTTCCGCTCCATCGACCTGCCGCACTTCAACAAGGTCACCCAGGCCATCGAAGGCATCAGCCTGTTGCCGATCGAGTCCAAGCGCTACAAGGCGTCCCTGGAGCAGTACAAGAACTCCGGCTACGACGCGGCGGCGCTGCATGACCTGCACTTCTTCAAGAACTGCTCGTCGGTGGTGTCGATCGTCTCGCTGCCCAAGGACTACAAGCTGTCCTACATGGACCTGAACCGGCTCAAGACGCACCTCAACAGCCTGTTCCCCAACACCACCCTCAAGCGCTATGCCCTGGTGATCGGCGCATCCGCCAACCTGTCGCTGACCACCCTGATCGCCAAGAGCCCGTGCCTGTCGGATGACTTCCTGACGCTGATCGTGGCCTTTATCAAGCGTTGCTTTGCACGCAACCCGTACCGCTTCGACGACACCCTGGACAACTCGATCCTGGATTTCATCATCCACGAGGACTTCGACGAAGACCGCATCGACGAGTTGCTCAATGAGTTTGAAAACCCGGCGAAGATCCTCGATACCAACTGGTACGCGATCAAGCCGATGTATGAGAAGAAGTACCGCGAGTTGATCAACGACAAAGAGAAGTTCGTGTCGATCAATGACATTCGCCTGTCACGGGATTGCGTGAAGAAGGCGATCAAGTACCTGCGCGAGATCTACCGTCACCGCATCGGCAAGACCAAGGTTATTTCGTTGAATAACCACACCGGCAAGACCGCCTAGCCCAGTGTGACGGCGCCGCCTGGCGCCGTTGCAACCTCAGTGCGCCATGCGTTGGCGCAGGAACGCGATGATGGTCTTTTCGTCGGCGCGTCTTGCAGGCCGGGGCAAATGCTTCGGCCAGCCGGAATTTTTTGCGCCGAAGAACCGCTTCTGCTCCGCCTCATCCCAGCCACGAATCTCCCGCGAAGCCGATTCCCACCACCCGTGTCGGCACACGTCGTAGTACGGATGCGCAGGCGCCGAACTGCCGTAGAGCAAGTCACGACCGACCTTTTTCAGGTGCTTGCGCTGATTGCGCAGCTTCCACTTGATGCGCAGCCGCTGCCAGGGCGAGGGCACCGGCTTGACTCGCGGCACATCCCTGCATCGCGCGACCAGCTCGGGGCCGAATGCCTCACCGTGAAGGGTGAAGAAGTGCGCTTGCATGGCATGGAAGAAGCGCTTATCGGCGAAGTAGTGATGAACGAATTTATGCGCCTCGCGCACCTTCTGGTCGCGCATCGCGAAGGAAATCGCGATTTGCTCGATGGTGTGAATATCGAACGAGTTCCGCGTCCACTCGTCGATCAGGCGGATGGAGGCTTCGAGCAGCGGCGCATCGCTGGCACGCACGCCGCACAGACCACTGTTATAGAGCTTGAAGCTGTTATCCGCAGAGATGCCATGGGCCTGCAGGTGCTCGCCCAACTTGAGATAGTCAGGGCGCTTGCAGACATAGCTCCAGTCGTATTCAAAGCCGTCCATCACATACTGGCCCGGCTCTATCAGTTCGAACACACGATGGGGGGACTTGAGGAACAGCGTGTCGGTGTCAACGAACAGGGTCTTGTCCGCCAGCATAAGCCCTTGGGCGATCGCGCAGGCCTTGCGGCGATGGGGGTAACCGTTTTCACCCTGCCATTGGGCCAGGGTCTGCTCGTCCAGGGCGATGGTTTCAACCGGCCAGCCAATGTAGTCCTGGGGCCGATCGGTCATGACCCGGATGCACAGCGACTCGCCCGGTTTGAGTTGGGACAGGGCGGTGAGGATGCTGAACTTGGCTTCGCGCCGATAAACGTCCTGGCGACCGTAGATAAGGTAAAGCAGTTGGTGCGAAGGCTTCGCTAAGGGGGGCAGCGCTGACGGCATGACTAGCTCCGGGTGACAAGCGGCGAACTTTACCGGAATTCGCCGTTTCCTACGCCGCGATCTGATAGGTATCACCCTTTTATTCACACTGAGAAACAATTCTCCGGCCTATTCAACGGCGAGAAAACTGTTCCCATGACGTGCGCGTCACCCAGCGCTGTGACCTTTCTTCACGGCAAGATGCCATCACGGCACCAGCGGTTACTCAGCTACACACTTTTAAAACGGAAAATCACGCACCTTTTCAGTGCAACCCTTTATCACGCCGCCCTTTCCTGGATCAGTATCCACGGCGAAACCACCACCGCCCACAAGCTCGGGTCACGTTCAACCAGGTCCAATGCCCGCGTCGCAGACACTTCGCAAAGGCTGCCAGCGGCCAACCAGGCAGCGACTTTATCACGGTTGTCTTCAGCCATTCCCTCGGCGGCCTCGATCAAATCCAGGCCGGCATCGACCCACAATAGGGCACCCTTGGCAAAGAACGGCTCAAGCTCCTTCCAGGAGATTTCGGCGGTTTCACCGAGCAGCTTGGCATAGAGGGTGCTAGGTTCTTGAGTCATGGGAATTCACCTGGGAAAAAATCGGCGCAATCATAGCGCCCCCTCTCCGGCAGAAAAACCCAGTTGCAAATGAGTCATCGATAGAAAGTGTCAGGAAAGCCAAGGATTGCCCGGAACGCTGGCATCACCCCGCCGCAATTCTGTCTTTTTCTTTCATTTAAGCGACACACCCGGCTTTTGCCCCCGGCAGCCAGCTTTTCAAGCGATCAACCGGCGCTCTACACTGTACCGGTACAGTTGCCAGGGCACTGCCGGGGGGATATCCGAGATATCCGATCCGGTTCTGCAGCTCACAAGGCCGCTAGAACTATAAAAAATACAACAGTAAGAGTGGAGCACTATGAATAAGGCTACTAAGCAGATTTCCAAACTGTTTGCCGCTATGGTCCTGGCTGGGGTTGCCGGCCATTCGTTCGCAGCCGACACCATCAAGATCGGCATCGCCGGTCCGAAGACTGGTCCTGTAACGCAATACGGCGACATGCAATTCATGGGTGCCAAGCAGGCCATCGCCGACATCAACGCCAAGGGCGGCGTCGACGGCAAAATGCTCGAAGCCAAGGAATACGACGACGCTTGCGATCCTAAACAAGCCGTGGCCGTAGCCAACAAAGTGGTCAACGACGGCGTCAAGTTCGTGGTCGGTCACCTCTGCTCCAGCTCCACTCAGCCAGCGTCCGACATTTATGAAGACGAAGGCGTGATCATGATTACCCCGGCAGCCACCAGCCCGGAAATCACCGCCCGCGGCTACAAGCTGATCTTCCGCACCATCGGCCTGGACAGCGCCCAGGGCCCGGCGGCCGGCAACTACATCGCCGACCACGTGAAGCCGAAAATCGTTGCTGTCCTGCACGACAAGCAGCAATACGGTGAAGGCATCGCTACCGCCGTCAAGCAGACCCTCGAGAAGAAAGGCACCAAGGTTGCCGTCTTCGAAGGCCTGAACGCCGGCGACAAAGACTTCTCCTCGATCATCCAGAAGCTCAAGCAAGCCAACGTCGACTTCGTCTACTACGGCGGCTACCACCCGGAGCTGGGCCTGATCCTGCGCCAAGCCAAGGAAAAAGGCCTGAACGCCAAGTTCATGGGCCCGGAAGGCGTCGGCAACGACTCCATCTCGCAAATCGCCCAGGGCGCCTCCGAAGGCCTGCTGGTGACCTTGCCTAAATCCTTCGATACCGACCCGGCCAACAAAGCCATCGTTGAAGAGTTCGCCAAGAACAAGCAGGACCCAACCGGTCCGTTCGTGTTCCCGGCCTACTCGGCCATTGAAGTCATCGCCGGCGGCATCAAGGCCGCCAAGAGCGAAGACACCGCCAAAGTGGCCGCAGCCATCCACGCGGGCACCTTCAAGACCCCTACCGGCGACCTGAGCTTCGACGCCAAGGGCGACCTGAAGGACTTCAAGTTCGTGGTCTACGAATGGCACTTCGGCAAACCAAAAACCGAAGTTTCCCCTCAGTAAGCCAGGCGTTACTGGTCCAACAAGCCCACTGTGAGAGCAGTGGGCTTTGTTTTACGAGGTTTATGGGCCTGTCACCCGCGATCCGGGCGCTGGCTCACCTGAAAATCTTAAAACCGTCACCAGCGGTTCGCTGGCAAACGCTTTGTGCAAATGTGCTCACAGAACACAGCACGGGGCCGGAACATGACTCCACCAGTGAAATGCGTATCGGGTTTTTAGGAGCGCTGTAATGCCTGAGATCTATCATTTTTTCCAACAGCTGGTTAATGGGCTGACCATTGGCAGCACCTATGCCTTGATAGCCATTGGCTACACAATGGTTTACGGCATCATTGGAATGATCAACTTCGCCCATGGCGAGGTATACATGATTGGTTCCTACGTGGCCTTCATTGCCCTTGCCGGGCTGGCCATGATGGGTATCCACTCCCTGCCGCTGTTGATGACCGCCGCGTTCCTGGCGTCGATCGTCGTAACCAGTGCCTATGGCTACAGTATCGAGCGCGTTGCCTACCGTCCCTTGCGTGGCAGCAACCGTTTGATCCCGCTGATTTCCGCCATCGGCATGTCGATTTTCCTGCAGAACACCGTATTGCTGTCCCAGGACTCCAAGGATAAATCCATCCCCAACCTGATCCCGGGGAGCTTCTCCTTCGGCCCGGGTGGTGCGGAAGAAGTGCTGATTTCCTACATGCAGATCCTGGTCTTCGTCGTCACCCTGGTGGCCATGCTGGGCCTGACCCTGTTCATCTCCCGCTCCCGTCTGGGGCGCGCCTGCCGGGCCTGCGCCGAAGACATCAAGATGGCCAACCTGTTGGGCATCAATACCAACAACATCATCGCCCTGACCTTCGTGATCGGTGCCGCACTGGCAGCCGTCGCGGCCGTACTGCTGAGCATGCAATACGGCGTGATCAACCCCAACGCCGGTTTCCTGGTAGGCCTCAAGGCTTTTACCGCAGCGGTATTGGGCGGCATCGGCAGTATCCCGGGCGCGATGCTCGGCGGCCTGGTGCTGGGGGTGGCCGAGGCGTTTGGTGCCGATATTTTCGGCGACCAATACAAGGACGTCGTCGCGTTCGGCCTGTTGGTTCTGGTGCTGTTGTTCCGTCCGACCGGCATTCTGGGCCGTCCGGAGGTTGAGAAAGTATGAGCAGATATCTTAAATCGGCGTTTTTCAGCGCCTTGCTGGTGTGGGCGGTGGCCTTCCCGGTACTCGGCCTCAAGCTGAGCATTGTCGGCATCAACCTGGAAGTGCATGGCACCGGCCCCGTGACGCTGACCATCATCGCCTTGTGTTCGGTGCTGATGTTCCTGCGCGTGCTGTTCACCCAGCAGGTCGGTGCCCTGTTCAAGGGCAACCGTGGCCCGCTGGTCTCGCCCAAGGTCAGCCAATTCCTGACCCTGCCACGCACCCAGCGCTACATCATCATCGGCCTGATCGTGGCCGCGCTGATCTGGCCGTTCTTCGGCTCGCGCGGTGCGGTCGACATTGCCACCCTGATCCTGATCTACGTGTTGCTGGGCCTGGGCCTGAACATCGTAGTGGGCCTGGCCGGCCTGCTCGACCTGGGTTATGTGGGCTTCTACGCCGTGGGTGCCTACACCTACGCGCTGCTGTCGCACTACCTGGGCTGGAGCTTCTGGATCTGCCTGCCGCTGGCCGGCATGGCGGCGGCCACGTTCGGCTTCCTGCTGGGCTTCCCGGTATTGCGCCTGCGCGGTGACTACCTGGCCATCGTGACCCTGGGCTTCGGGGAAATCATCCGGCTGTTCCTGCGTAACCTCACCGATATCACCGGTGGGCCGAACGGCATCAGCAGCATTCCCAAGCCGACGTTTTTCGGGCTGTCGTTCGACCGCACCGCTGCCGAAGGCATGCAGACCTTCCACGAGTACTTCGGGATCGACTACAACCCGGTGAGCAAAGTGGTGTTCCTGTACCTGGTGGCGCTGTTGCTGGCGCTGGCAGCACTGTTCGTGATCAACCGCCTGCTGCGCATGCCGATCGGCCGTGCCTGGGAAGCGTTGCGCGAAGATGAAATCGCCTGCCGTGCCCTGGGCCTGAACCCGACCATCATCAAGCTCTCCGCCTTCACCCTGGGTGCCGCGTTCGCCGGTTTTGCCGGCAGCTTCTTCGCCGCTCGCCAAGGCCTGGTGACCCCGGAGTCGTTCACCTTCATCGAGTCGGCGATCATCCTCGCCATCGTGGTGTTGGGTGGCATGGGCTCGCAGCTGGGTGTGATCCTGGCGGCGATCGTGATGATCCTGCTGCCGGAAATGATGCGTGAGTTCAGCGAATACCGCATGTTGATGTTCGGCGCCATGATGGTGCTGATGATGATCTGGCGACCTCAAGGCCTGCTGCCCATGCAACGTCCACACATGGAGCTGCGCAAATGAGCCGCGAGATCCTGAAAGTCGAAAACTTGAGCATGCGCTTCGGCGGCTTGCTGGCGGTCAACGGCGTCGCCCTGACCGTGAAAGAGAAACAGGTGGTTGCGCTGATCGGCCCCAACGGTGCCGGCAAGACCACGGTGTTCAACTGCCTCACCGGTTTCTACAAGCCGAGTGGCGGCAGCATCCTGCTGGACGGCCAGCCGATCCAGGGGCTGGCCGGCCACGAGATCGCCCGCAAGGGCGTGGTGCGCACCTTCCAGAACGTACGGCTGTTCAAGGACATGACGGCGGTCGAGAACCTGCTGATCGCCCAGCACCGTCACCTGAACACCAACTTCTTTGCGGGCCTGTTCAAGACCCCGGCGTTCCGCAAGAGCGAGCGCGAGGCCATGGAATACGCTGCGTACTGGCTGGACAAGGTCAACCTCACCGAGTTCGCCAACCGCCCCGCCGGCACCCTGGCCTATGGTCAGCAACGTCGCCTGGAAATCGCTCGCTGCATGATGACCCGTCCGCGGATCCTGATGCTCGACGAACCGGCCGCCGGCCTGAACCCCAAGGAAACCGAAGACCTCAAGGCGCTGATCGGCGTGTTGCGTGAGGAAAACAACGCCACGGTGCTGTTGATCGAACACGACATGAAACTGGTCATGAGCATTTCCGACCATATCGTGGTGATCAACCAGGGCACGCCGCTGGCGGACGGGACGCCGGAGCAGATCCGCGACAATCCTGAAGTGATCAAAGCCTATCTGGGGGAAGCGTAAAATGCTGCAATTCGAAAACGTTTCCACTTTCTACGGCAAGATCCAGGCCTTGCACAGCGTCAACGTCGAAGTGCGCCAGGGTGAGATCGTCACGCTGATCGGTGCCAACGGCGCCGGCAAGTCGACCTTGCTGATGACCTTGTGCGGCTCGCCGCAGGCCCACAGCGGCAGCATCCGCTATATGGGTGAGGAGCTGGTGGGCCAGCAGTCGTCGCACATCATGCGCAAGAGCATTGCCGTGGTGCCGGAAGGCCGACGGGTGTTCTCACGCCTGACCGTGGAAGAAAACCTGGCCATGGGTGGGTTTTTCACCGACAAGGGCGACTACCAGGAGCAGATGGACAAGGTGCTGCACCTGTTCCCTCGTCTCAAGGAGCGCTTCAGCCAGCGCGGCGGCACCATGTCCGGCGGCGAGCAGCAAATGCTCGCCATCGGCCGTGCACTGATGAGCAAGCCCAAGCTGTTGCTGTTGGACGAACCCTCCCTGGGCCTGGCACCGATCATCATCCAGCAGATCTTCGACATCATCGAACAGCTGCGCAAGGACGGTGTAACGGTGTTCCTGGTGGAGCAGAACGCCAACCAGGCGCTGAAAATCGCTGACCGCGCCTACGTGCTGGAAAACGGCCGGGTGGTGATGCAGGGCACTGGCGAGCAGTTGCTGACCGATCCGAAGGTGCGTGAGGCGTACCTGGGCGGCTAAGAGACGGTGGCTGGATAAGCCGGATCTCATGTGGGAGGGAGTAAGTTCCCTCCCACATTTTTTTGCATTGTTTGAAATTATTTAGTCTGACCTTGTAACGAACATCCCCCTCCCGCCTCTAGTGGTGCAAGCAGGCATTCAAGCCCGCTCCTCAACCTACCGCTGGAGATCCATCATGACCACCAAACTGTCCGCTGCTAGCCTCGTCCTCGCCCTGAGTTCGGCCTTGAGCCTGTCCGCCCTGACCACCACCGCCCACGCTGCCGACGACATGCAGAAGTGCTTCGGCGTCGCTGAAGCCGGCAAGAACGATTGCGCCGCCGGTGCCGGCACGTCCTGCGCCGGCACCTCGAAGACCAAGGATCAGGCCAACGCCTGGAAACTGGTCCCGGCCGGCACCTGCACCCAAACCCCAAGCTCCACCTCGCCGACCGGTTTCGGCCAGGAAGCCGCCTTCACCGCCAAGTCCTGAACCCTCCCCGGCCTGAGTACGGATGATGACGCTTTCACGACTGCCCACAGTCTCACCGGTTCAGGTGCCAAGGCTCCCCAATCGGGCCGGATTGGGCCTGAAGAACGAGCACTTCAAGGAAGTGCTCGATACTTCGCCCGATATCGGTTTTTTTGAAGTGCACGCCGAAAACTACATGGTGGCCGGCGGCCCGTTTCATCACTACCTGGGGTTGATTCGCGAACGTTACCCCCTGTCGTTGCACGGCGTGGGCCTGTCCATCGGTGGCGAAGGCCCGCTCAACCGTGAGCACCTGGGACGCTTGGCCGCACTGATCGAACGCTACCAACCTCACTCCTTTTCCGAACACCTGGCCTGGTCCAGCCACGGCCCGGCGTTTCTCAACGACCTGCTGCCCCTGGCTTATGACGCCACCACCTTGAGTCGAGTTTGCGAGCACGTCGACCAGGTACAGAGCGCCCTCAAGCGGCCGATGCTGCTGGAGAACCCCTCGACCTACCTGCAGTTCCAGCGCTCGACCCTGGACGAGACCGACTTCATCGGCGAGATCATCCGCCGCACCGGCTGCGGCCTGCTGCTGGACGTGAACAACGTCTATGTGTCGTGCATCAACCACCAGCGCGACCCACTGGCCTATCTCAACGCCCTACCGTTGCGCGCCGTGGGTGAGATTCATCTGGCCGGCTTCGCCGAAGACACCGACAACCTGGGCGATCGCCTGCTGATCGATGACCACGGCGCACCCATCGATAACGCGGTGTGGCGGCTGTATGAACACGTGCTCGCGCTGACGGGTCCGGTCGCGACCCTGATCGAGCGCGACAACCAAGTGCCGGCCTTCAGCGTGCTATGGGCAGAAGCCCAGCAGGCTGAACGGTACTTATCGCAGGTCCGCCCATGAGCCTTCACGACGCCTTTTCCAGCGCCTTGCTGGCGCCCGACCTACCTTGCCCCGACGGCCTGTTCAGCAGCAACGGGGCCGACCCGGCCAGTCGTTTTGCGGTGTATCGCAACAATGTTCACAACTCGTTGATCACTGCGCTGGCAACCGCATACCCCGTAACCGCGCAATTGGTCGGCGATGAATTTTTCCGCGCCATGGCCGGCATTTTCGTCCAGGCCTCCCCGCCCGCCAGCCCGCTGATCAGCGAGTACGGCGGCACATTCGCCGACTTTATCCAAGGGTTTGAACCGGCCGCCAGCGTGCCCTACCTGGCCGATGTCGCCCGGTTGGAACGCTTGCGGGTTCGCGCTTATCACGCAGCTGATACAGCCGTGGTGGATCCGCAAGCCGTTCTGCACCAACTGCAGGCCCACACGAAGCCGGGGGCACTGCATCTGCAACTGCACCCGTCCGTTGGCACGTTGAACTCCGCCTACGCAGTGGTGGCGGTGTGGGCGGCACACCAGACCGAGGGCGCCCTGGCCACCCTGGATCCCTGGCATGCCCAGAGCGCAGTGGTGTTGCGCCAAGGGTTGAATGTCAAGGTCTTCGCCATCGACGGCGGCTCGGTCGCCTTTATCAATAGCCTGAAACGCGGCTCGGCGCTGGAAATGGCCGTCGCCAATGCCCTAGAGGCCAGCGCCGAGTTCGACCTGCACCAATGCCTCACGCTGCTGATCAACCACGACGCCCTCACTCATCTGCTCCCAGAACAACAGGTATCGCCATGAACACGTCCTCTTCGTGCCTGATCAGACAGGCCATCGCACTTTTCGAAAAAATCCCCTACAGCCTGCTGGCGTTTGTCGCGCGCTTCTCCATTGCGGCAGTGTTCTGGAAATCCGGGCAAACCAAGGTCGAAGGCCTTGCCATTGACTTGATCAACGGCACGTTCGAACTCGGTACCCCCAGACTCGCCGCCTCGACATTGCCGCTGTTTCGCAGTGAATACCACGTGCCATTGCTGTCACCGGAAGTGGCCGCGCACATGGCGGCGTTTGCCGAGCACTTTTTCCCGGTGCTGATCCTGGTGGGCCTGGCCACGCGCTTCTCAGCCCTGGCCTTGATCGGCATGACCCTGGTCATTCAGTTGTTCGTCTACCCGGACGCCTACCCCACCCACGGCACCTGGATTGCGCTGCTGTTGCTGTTGCTCGCCAAAGGGCCGGGCAGCCTGTCCATCGACCACCTGATTGCGCGCCGCTACCGTTAAAGCCGATCCAGTGCCTCACCGCTGCGCTTGAACCAGTCCACCAGGTAGTCGGCCAGTACCTGAGTGCGGCGCGGCAGCCCGCCCTGGTAAGGATGGACCAGGTACATCGGCAGGCTCCGCGTCTGATAATCGCGCAGCAGCCAGCATAATCGGCCGTCAGCCAGTTCCGCCGGCAAAACGTAGGACGGCAGGCGGGCAATACCAGCCCCTACCAAGGCGGCCTTCTTCAGCAAGTTGTAATGGTTGGAGGCAAAGGTGCCGCTCACCCTCACCCGCAACAACTCGTGTTGCTGGTGATAAAGCCATTCCTCGCGACCGCTGTAGTGGCTGTTGAGTAAACAGGTGTGCGCCGCAAGATCCCCAGGGGTCAGTGGTTCGCCATGTTGCTTCAGATAGGCGGGACTGGCGCAGGTCATCTCATGCCAGGCCAACAGCGGCCTGGCCACCAGACGCTCGTTTTCAATCGCCCCCGAACGCACCCCCAGGTCAAAGCCGTCCCGCGCCAGGTCTCGGTAACTGTTGTTGAGCTCCAGCTCGATCTGCACCTGAGGGTACTGCTTGGAAAACTCCAGCAATAAACCATCGAAGAAGGTTTCCCCTAATGAAACCGGAACCGTCATACGAACGGGTCCGGCCAAATCGTCCTTGAGACGCGCCAATGCCTGACGGGCGCGATCCACCTGCACCACCAGCGCTTGCGCCTGGGGCAACAGCGCCGCACCGGCGGCGGTCAGGCTGAGCCTGCGTGTGGTGCGGTGCAGCAAGACCACGCTGAACTGTGCCTCCAAATGGCTGATGCGCTTGGACAACTGGCCCTTGCTGCAACCCAGTTGCTCGGCCGCCACCGTAAAACTGCCGGCTTCGATCAGTACGGCAAAGGCCGCCAGGTCATCCATCTCGCTCATGGATTGTTTCCAATTGAAAACCAAAGGTTGCCTATTAGCACGTTTATCCGTCTGAAAAGCCACCCTAGACTTGATGTCTCCTACTGTAGGAGCGAGCTTGCTCGCGAAAATCGTCAACGATAACGCGGTCAGCGAGTACACAGCGGCGCGCTCGGTTTTTTCGCGGGCAAGCCCGCTCCTACAGTTCCTGAGAAACCCAGAGGAACAACCCCATGAAAATCCTATTGATTGGCGCCAGCGGCACCGTCGGCTCGGCAGTCAAGGCCGAACTGGCCCAGCGTCATGAAGTGGTCAGCATTGGCCGCAGCAGCGGTGACTTCCAAGTGGATATCAGCGACAGCACCTCGATCCGCAACCTGTTCGAGCAGACCGGTAAATTCGACGCACTCATCTGCGCGGCTGGCAACGTGAACTTCGTAGCGCTGGGTGATATGAGCGAAAGCGATTTTGAGCTGGGCCTGCGTGACAAGCTGATGGGCCAGGTCAACCTGCTGTTGATCGGCCGCGAGTATGCCAACGACGGCGCCTCCTTCACCTTCACCAGCGGCATTCTCAACCGTGACCCGATTCGTACAGGCGCGTCGGCTGCTCTGGTCAATGGTGCACTCGACGCTTTTATCAAAGCTGCGGCAATTGAATTGCCACGAGGGCTGCGCATCAACTCCGTGAGTCCCACGGTCCTGCTGGAAGCCATGGGCAGCTACGCGCCGTACTTCCGTGGCTACAAGCCGGCTGCTGGCGCCGATGTAGCGCTGGCCTACGCCAAAAGTGTTGAGGGCCTACAGACCGGTCAAACCTTTACTGTCGGCTGAATTTGAAGTCTGTGAGAAATGCCTGAAGCGGGCGGACGGGGTTGTGATGCAACGCCAGCCTGCGTAACGTGGCGGCACTTGTCTGGAGACCCGATCATGCGTGCCGCCCGTACCCTCGCCCTGTTTGCCTTGCTTCCTGTGTTCGCCGCTTGCCAGATGTTCGAAAACGAGCCGACCAAGCCGTCTACCGCCGGGTTGACCCGCATGCAGGGCGAACTCACGGCAGTAGGGGGTAAGCTGCTGTTCCAGCCGTGCGACGATAAACGCAACTACGTCGTCAACGACACCAGTGGCACCAGCATCCTGCAGGAAGCGGCCTCCCTGGCCGGCCAGCAAGGGGCATTGTTTGCCGATTTGCGTGGCAAGTTCTCGGGCGTCGCCAGCGGCACCCAGGGCAGCGTCGACCTACAACAACTCTACCGCGTAGAGCGCTCGACCTCTGCCTGCACCGACCCGGACTTCAAGCGCATGACCCTGCGGGCCAATGGCCACAAGCCGGCCTGGGCCATGAACGTCACCGCCAAGGGCATGGTGCTTGAGCGTGAAGGCCAGGCGCCACTGGCGGTGCCTTATGTCGAAGAGCAAATCGGCGACGGCCGCTTCAACCTGATGACCGAAGCCAACAACCAGCACATCGAACTGTGGGTCGCGCCGCAACGCTGCATCGACAGCGTCAGCGGCAGCCTGCAACACATGACGGCGGAATTGCGCGTCAACGGCCAGGTGCAGCGCGGTTGCGCGGCGTTTGGTGGTTCCCGGGACGACTGATTCAGCGCTGCGCTGTTTTAACCTGACGGAAAACCGCCATTGAGGCTTATAATCGCCGGTTTGCAAAACAGCCGGCCTCTTTGTCCGCCGCCTACCGGATCCCGTCATGTTACGAATCACCGAACTCAAGCTGCCCATCGACCATCCAGAAGAAGACCTGCGGCCTGCCATCGTGCAGCGCCTGGGCATCGCCAGTGATGACCTGCTCGATTTCACCCTGTTCAAACGCAGCTACGACGCACGCAAAAAGTCGTCGGAGCTGTGCTTCATCTACACCATTGACCTCAATGTGAAGGGTGAGGCCGCCCTGCTGCTCAAGTTCGCCGATGACCGCAACGTCAACCCGGCGCCGGACGTCAGCTACAAGGTGGTGGGCCAGGCCCCGGAAGGCTTGGTCGAACGGCCTGTGGTCGTCGGTTTTGGCCCGTGCGGTATCTTCGCCGGGCTGTTACTGGCGCAGATGGGCTTCAAGCCGATCATCCTCGAACGCGGCAAGGAAGTACGCCAGCGCACCAAGGACACCTGGGGCCTGTGGCGCAAAAGCGTGCTCAACCCCGAGTCCAACGTGCAGTTCGGAGAAGGCGGCGCCGGCACCTTCTCCGACGGCAAGCTCTACAGCCAGATCAAGGACCCGAAATTCCACGGTCGCAAAGTCCTGCACGAGTTCGTCAAGGCCGGCGCGCCGGAAGAAATCCTCTACGTCAGCAAACCCCACATCGGCACCTTCCGCCTGACCGGCGTGGTGGAAAACATGCGCGAGCAGATCATCGCCCTGGGCGGTGAAGTGCGCTTCGAGCAACGGGTGACCGACGTGCTGATCGAAGACGGTCAGTTGAATGGCGTGGTCATCGACGGTGGGGAACAGATCCTCTCCAAACATGTGATCCTGGCCCTCGGCCACAGCGCCCGCGACACCTTCCGCATGCTCCATGGCCGTGGCGTCTACATGGAAGCCAAACCGTTCTCGGTGGGGTTCCGGATCGAACACCCGCAATCGCTGATCGACGCCGCGCGCCTGGGCAAATATGCCGGGCACCCGAAGCTGGGCGCCGCCGACTACAAGCTGGTGCACCACGCCAAGAACGGCCGTTCGGTCTACAGCTTCTGCATGTGCCCGGGGGGCACTGTGGTAGCAGCGACCTCCGAGCCGAACCGTGTGGTGACCAACGGCATGAGCCAGTACTCGCGTAACGAGCGCAATGCCAACTCCGGCATCGTGGTCGGCATCACGCCGGAAGTGGATTACCCAGGCGGCCCGCTGGCGGGTATCGAGTTGCAGGAGCGCCTGGAGTCCCACGCCTACATCCTCGGCGGCAGCAACTACGAGGCCCCGGCACAGTTGGTCGGCGACTTTATCGCCGGCAAGCCATCCACGGCGATCGGCAGTGTGGAACCGTCCTACAAGCCAGGGGTGGCCCTGGTTGACTTGGCCCTGGCCTTGCCGGACTTCGCCATCGAAGCGATCCGCGAAGCACTGCCGGCGTTCGAGAAGCAGATCAAGGGCTACTCGCTGCACGATGCCGTGTTGACCGGTATCGAAACGCGCACCTCGTCACCGCTGCGGATTACCCGTGACGAATCGATGCAGAGCCTGAACGTGAAAGGCCTGTTCCCGGCCGGTGAAGGCGCTGGGTATGCGGGTGGGATTCTGTCGGCCGGTGTCGACGGTATTCGGATTGCCGAGGCGTTGGCGCGGGATATGTTGGGTATCGAGGCCTGAGAACAGCGCAAATTAAATGTGGGAGGCGGCTTGCCCCCTCCCACATTTGGTTTGCGTCGGGTCAGATATTTGCGCGCAGGATGCTGGCGGGCAATGGCTCACCCTGCTCCACACTGGCCGCCACGGCCGCGATCAACCCCTCGAGCGCATAGCCCTGACCCGCCAACCACGCCTGGTCGTAATAGGTCGTTGCATACCGCTCGCCCCCATCACACAAGATCGCCACGATCGAACCTGACTCCCCTGCCGCTTTCATCTGCTGCGCCGCCATTAATGCGCCAATCAGGTTGGTCCCGCTGGAACCACCGACACGTCGCCCCAGGCGCTCAGCCAGGTAATGCATGGCCGCCAGCGACAGCGCATCCGGCACCTTGACCATCGCATCAATCACCTTGGGCAGAAACGACGCTTCGACCCGTGGCCGGCCAATGCCTTCGATCCGCGAACCACAGTCCAGGCGCAGGCTGGCGTCACCGCTCTGGTAGAAATCGAAAAACACCGAGCGCTCGGCGTCGGCACACAACACGCGGGTGCAGTGCTGGCGATAACGCACATAACGACCCAAGGTGGCGGTGGTGCCGCCGGTACCGGGACTGGAAATCAACCAGCTCGGTTCCGGGTGCCGCTCAAAGCGCATCTGTTGGAAGATCGACTCGGCGATGTTGTTGTTCGCCCGCCAGTCGGTGGCACGCTCGGCATAAGTGAACTGATCCATGAAATGACCGCCGCTTTCCTGGGCCAGGCGTTCGGACTCGGCGTAGATCTGCGTGGGATCCTGTACCAGATGGCTTTTGCCGCCGTAGAAGGCAATCTGCGCGATCTTTTCCTGGGACGTCGTGGCGGGCATCACCGCAATGAAGGGCACCCCGAGCAGCCGGGCAAAATACGCTTCGGAAATCGCCGTCGAGCCGCTGGATGCTTCAATGACCGGCGCGCCTGGCTTGAGCCAGCCATTGCACAGCGCGTACAGGAACAGCGAACGGGCCAGCCGATGTTTCAGGCTGCCGGTGGGGTGGCTGGATTCATCCTTGAAGTACAACTCGATGCCCGGCAGGCCCGGCAGCGGTAACGGAATCAGATGCGTGTCAGCACTGCGCTGGAAGTCCGCTTCGATGATGCGAATGGCTTCGCGGGCCCAGGGACGGTGGTCGCTCATAAGGAAGAACTCTAAGGATTTCAGTACCAATCTTAGGATGTTTCCTACACTGCACACAGATACAGTGACGACTCAATTGGACACACAATTGCTAGGCTTTGGCGCTACGCCACCCGACCCCATCCCTTATAACAAATAAGAATATAACTTTTGTTTTAACAACTAACGGTACGGGTTAGGGTACCCACCTATTGAACCTGGATTGGAGAGCATCCCTTGCCTCTGCGTAGCACTTTTACCCGTTTCTTCCAGCTGGAAGCCGCCAGCGGCCTGTTGCTGATCGCCGCTGCCGCCTTGGCGCTGATCATCAACAACTCTCCCTTGTCGCACCTGTATGGCGCGTTTCTCGACGTGCCGGTGGTGGCCCAGATTGGCGCGCTGCAAATCGCCAAGCCCGCGCTGCTGTGGATCAACGATGGCCTGATGGCCCTGTTCTTCCTGTTGATCGGCCTGGAGGTCAAGCGCGAGCTGCTTGACGGCCACCTGTCCAAGCCTTCGCAAGTGGTGCTGCCCGGCGCAGCCGCCATCGGCGGCATGGTCGTGCCGGCGCTGATCTACTGGGCGATCAACAAGGACTACCCCGCCGCCCTCTCCGGCTGGGCAATCCCGATGGCCACCGACATCGCCTTCGCGTTGGGCGTCCTGGCACTGCTGGGCAAGCGGGTGCCGGTATCGTTGAAGCTGTTCCTGATGACCCTGGCCATCATCGACGACCTGGGCGCGATCATTGTTATTGCAGTGTTCTATTCCGCCGACCTGTCCGGTGCAGCCCTGGCCGGCGCGGGCGCCTGCCTGGTTGCCTTGATTGCAATGAACCGCCTGGGCGTGATCAAGCTCGGGCCCTACCTGATCATCGGCCTGATCCTGTGGGTGTGCGTACTCAAGAGCGGCGTGCACGCCACCCTGGCCGGCGTGACCCTGGCGTTCTGCATCCCGATGCGCACCAGGAATGCCGAGCCCTCGCCGCTGCTTACACTGGAACACGCCCTGCATCCGTGGGTGGCCTACGGCATCCTGCCGCTGTTCGCCTTCGCCAACGCCGGAGTGTCACTCACCGGGGTCAGCCTGGAAAGCTTCACCCACCACGTGCCGATGGGCATTGCCGCCGGCCTGCTGATCGGCAAGACCGTCGGCGTGTTCGGCCTCACCTGGCTGGCTATCAAGACAGGCCTCGCAGCACTGCCCAGCGGCGCCAACTGGGGCCAGGTCTTCGGCGTGGCGATCCTGTGCGGCATCGGCTTCACCATGAGCCTGTTCGTCGGCTCCCTGGCGTTTGTGCCGGGTGCCAGTGAGTTTGCCGGGGAGGATCGAATGGGAATCCTGACCGGGTCGATACTCGCTGCGTGTATTGGGTATGGGGTGACGGCGATGGCGAGTCGCAAAAAAGCCTGAGCCGACTGAAACGCAGCCCATAAAAAACCCCAACCGGTCACCCGGTTGGGGTTTTCTTTTGCCTGCTGCTTACCGGTCAGCGAGTAACGCGGCTGGTGCCATCAACGGTCATGATGCGGACGCGATCGCCGATGCGGAAGATTTCATTTTCCTGCACGGCTTGCACGTAGGCACGCATGCTGCCGTCGTCTTCGCGAACGGTGATTTCCACGCCCTGGGTGCGGGTCAGGCCTTCTTCGGTGGCCGAACCCAGCAGGCCGCCGGCAACGGCGCCGATAACGGCAGTCACGATACTGCCACGGCCACCGCCGATGGCGCTGCCGCCAACACCACCGATGACCGCGCCGGCAGCGCCGCCGATTGGGGTCTTGGTGCCTTCGATTTTTACCGGACGCAGGGATTCAATGGTGCCCATGCGAACGGTCTGTACACGACGCGCTTCGTCACGGGAGTACGAGTCGCCGGTCAGACTCGAGGCGCAGCCACCCAGCAGCAACGACAGCGTGGTAAAGCAGGCAACCAGTAAAACGGACTTACGCATAGCATCAACTCCAAAGGACAGGTATTCATTAGACGCTGCAGCTTGACGCCTGTCACGACAAGCCCGGCAGGAAATTGCTTTCATTCAGCCTCAGTACAGACTGCCCGTAGCCAAAATACCGACCAACGGTAGCACTCTCATCGTAACCAGGAACTTCATGGACTATTTCATCATTGTAGTCACTACCGTCGCCGGCCTGTACTTCCACGGCTGGCTGTACCTGCGGATCAGACGCTGGATAGACCGCGACCTGGCACTGTCCCTCGCAGGCGACGACCTGCACAAGCGTGCCTTTATGCTGCAACAACTGGAGCAGGCACGGATCTCGAAGATCAAGCGAAGCGAGTTGCCACAGTGGCTGAAGAACGCCGCACAGCACTACACAGCCGAAGCCTCTTCAACAGAGACTTCGGTGTGATCGATATCATTCCAGTGGGGTGACGAAAGGTGCCGCTCAGGGCGCCAGGCGCTCGCGGGTCCATTCGGTCCCTTGCAGGCGGTAGTTCAGGCGGTCATGCAGGCGGCTGGCGCGGCCTTGCCAGAACTCGATGCGCTCCGGCAGCAGGCGATAGCCACCCCAATGTTCGGGGCAGTCGGGCTGGCTATCGCTGAAACGCTGTTCGGTGGCCTTGAGCAGGTCCTGCAGTTCTTCACGGTCACGAATGACCTGGCTCTGCGGGGAAGCCCAGGCGCCTAAACGACTGCCCAGGGGGCGGACCTGATAATAAGCGTCGGACTCCTCAGGCGTGACCTTGACCACCCGCCCTTCAATACGCACCTGGCGCTCCAGAGTCGGCCAGAAGAACGTCATGGCCGCAAACGGCCGCGCCGCGAGCTGTTCGCCCTTGGCGCTCTGATAGTTGGTGAAGAAGGTAAAGCCCTGCGCATCCAGGCCCTTGAGCAGCAGGATGCGGCAGTGCGGGCGACCGTCCTGGTCGACCGTAGCCAGGGTCATGGCATTGGCTTCCACCGGTGGTTGCTCGGTTTTCACCGCATCGGCAAACCACTGGTGGAATAACGCAAACGGTTCATTCGGTGCCTGGGCCTCGCTCAAACCGTCCCGTGTGTAGTCACGGCGCATATCGGCCAGTGCCTGGGTCATGCGGCTTTATCCTTGTGGTTCAGCGGATCAGTTTTTCGCCTGGTCATTCGCAGCCGGTGCAGCAGCCTTGGCTTTGGCCGGGGCCGGTTTCTTCGCAGCGGGCTTGGCCGGGGCTTTTTTAGCCGCGGGCTTGGCAGCCGCCTTTTTAGCTGCGGGTGCCTTTTTAGCCGGGGTCTTGGCGGCGGGGGCCGGGGCTGGAACGTTCTGCACCGCAACCATTTCGGCTACAGGCGGGGTCTTGCCCGATTGATACTTGCTCAACAGCGCCAGCATGGTCGTGCGCTGGGTGAACATGATTTCCATACGGCGGTTCAGCGCGCGGCCCTGGGTGCTGTCGTTGGCGGCACGTGGCATCAGGTCACCCATGCCACGCAGCATCAGGCGGTCCTGTTTCAGGCCGCTGAGGCTGAAGATCGAGGCGATGGACTGCGCACGCTCCTTGGTCAACGCCTGGCTGGCAGGCGCGGTACCGGTGGCATCCACGTGGCCCAGCACCAGCACAGCGGTTTTTGGATCGGCTTCAACCGCCTTGGCGACGCGAGTGAACGGCCCCAGGGTAACCGGCAGCAGCATCGCCGGGCGTTTCGGGTTGTAGGAGCCGTCTACCGGAGCAATCACCACGAGTACGTTATCGCGACGTTCCAGTTGCAGGTTGCTGTCCTTGATGGCGGCGCGCAGGCGCGGCTCGTAGTCGTCCAACCAGGCCTGGGTGATTTTCGGGTCAGGCATTGGCACATTGGTCACGTCGACTTTGGCCAATGGCTTGGGTTTGCTTTCGAACGGCCACCACCAGTGGGTTTCGCTGTCGGTCTTGGCGACGGCAGGCGCGGCGTCTGGAGCCGGGGTCGCGGCCTTGAGGTCGGCTTTCAGGTCAGCCTTGGCATCAGCGGCCTTCTCGTCGGCGCTCTTGGAGGAGAACGGCCACCAGCTGGAACCGGTCTCAGCCTTGGCGGCCGGCGCTGGCGCGGAGGCGACAGGCGCAGCAGCAGCAGCTACAGGTGCGGCAGGCTTGGCGCCGGCAGCGGGCTTGGCATCCGGCTTGGCGTCGGTTTGGGTCACTGCGTCCTTGGTCGTGGCCTTATCCGATCCAAATGACCACCAATGCCCACCCTCGGCATCATTTTGTGGAGTTTGTGCGCAACCGGTAATAGTGAGGCAAAGCGCCAGTGCCAAGGACTTGTTCGATAACATGAGATATCCACAAAATGAGAAAAGAAACGGGGGTCTCGATGACCCGTTAAACAGACGCTTACAGAACATTAAAGTTACATCATTTCGTTCAGCGCCTTCTTATAGTTGCCTTTGTAACAAAAAAATGTGAAACAGCAAGGGGTTTACAGACAACCGGCCAATATTCCGACCAACTTCTGTGCCCGTGGGTCCATAAGTACATAAGGCCCCAATGTATTAGTCACGAAACCAAACGCTACATCATGCTCAGGGTCGGCAAAACCCACCGAGCCGCCGGCGCCTGGATGCCCGAACGCACGGGCGCCAAGGCCGAACGTGGCATTGGGCAACTGTGGTTGATCCAACATGCAGCCCAGCCCGAAACGGGTTTGTGTCAATAATGTTTTATCCGGCCCGATACTGTGTTCACGGGTCAATTCTTCGAGCATGTCGGCTTCCAGCAAACTACCGTCCAACAAACCACTATAAAAACCCGCCAGACTACGCGCATTACCGTGACCATTTGCCGCCGGCTGCTGCATGCGTCGCCATTCAGGTTTATTAGTACTGGTGAGAATAGACGGCGGGTTGGCAAATGCCCGCGTCGTCATGGCGGTGGGCTCGCGCATCATTACTTGCAGTAAACGCTGCGCGGCTTCATCGCCCATATTGCCTTTGCTGCGCGCGATATGTGCAACACGATAAAACTCTTCGTCGGCCAGGCCCACGTGGAAGTCCAGCCCCAGCGGCCGTGCCACCCGCGCCACAATGGACTCACCCGGCCCACGCCCATCGGCGCGGCGCAGCAATTCGCCGACCAGCCAACCGTAGGTGATCGCCTCGTAGCCATGGCCCTGGCCCGGCGTCCACCAGGGGGCTTCGGCTGCCAGGGTGTCGACCATCAATTGCCAGTCGTACAAGGCTTCGGTGGGCAGCATCTCGCGGATGGCCGGCAACCCGGCCTGATGGCAGAGCAAGTGCCGCAGCGTAATGGTTTCCTTGCCGGCAGCAGCGAACTCAGGCCAGTACCTGGCCACTGGCGCGTCCAATTGCAACTTGCCCTCGGCCACCAGTTGCAGGGCCGTGACAGCGGTGAAGGTTTTGGTGCAGGAAAACAGGTTGACGATGGTGTCGCTGTGCCAGGCCTCGGTACCGTCCTTGTCGGCGGTACCGGCCCACAGGTCAACGACGGTTTCGCCGCCGACCTGGATGCAGAGCCCGGCGCCACGCTCCTGCGGGTCATCGAACAACGCGGCAAACGCTTCACGTACCGCTTCGAACCGGAGCTCGTAATGACCCTGAACCTGCACCTAAGCCCCCTCGGAAAACACCGTAAAAAGTGGCCGACATTGTTCCAGCCATTGTTGGATTTGTGAACCCGTCAACAAGGAATCAATGACCATTTCCCGAATGCCCACCGGCGTGTCCAGCGCCCTGCCCCGGGCCTTTGCCCTCGCGCCCAGGCTTGCTGCCTTCGCTTTCACGCGCGGTGCTGGCGGCCTTGGCCTTTTCCGCTTCCTTGCCCAGTTGATCCACCGCCGCCAGGTTACTTCTACGCACACTGTCGACAAACCCCTGGAACGGTACGTCAGTGATACCCACCAGGCCGAAGTGGCCGTTTTCACCGTCCAGCAACCGGCCGGTCACCGGCTGGTCCAGGTACTGGAACCAATGCACGCCGACAATGGACGGCTCAGCCATGGCTTGCTTGAGGAAGTTGGCATATGCCGCGCCACGCTCTTCTTCCCTGGCCAACTGGGTCACGCCGCCCCAGAACGGGCCACGGTCTGCGGAGCCGAAGTTGAATTCAGTGATCAACACCGGCTTGTCCAGTGCACGAAGCGCGGCAAAGTCATAGCCGTCCTGAGGTTTGAGCGTGTACATGTTGAAGCTCAGCACATCGCAATACTGCGCGCACGACGCCACGGCCTCCGGCGTACTCACCGCATAACGCCCGCCCAGCAGCAGTTGGTTGGGGGCGTGCCATTTCAGCGAGTCGGAGATGGTCTTGAAGTAGGCATCGGCGAAGGTCTTCTGGAAGTATTTGAAGTCAGCTTCGATTTCCGGGTGCTCAGGGTTGGGCACCGGCGGCTCGAAGCCAGGGTCTTCCATCAGCTCCCACCCCGCCAACTCGATGCCCCAGGCTTTCGACAGGCCTTGCTCGTTGCGGTACTTGTCACGCAATTGCTTGAGGAACGCGCGCTTGGCCGGTACGTCGGTGGTCATGCGCAAGGTGCCGTAGGCCAGGGCGTAGCGGGACTTCGGATCATCGCCGGGGCCGGCCCAGGCCAGTTCGTTATCTGCAAAGAAACCGATCAGCCACGGGTCATCGCGGTGGTCGCGGGCGGCGATGGCCACCGCGCGCTCGGTCGCCATGGCGAAACGCGGGTCGAACGGATCGGGCATGCCGCCCCACCAGTCGGTGCCGGTGCTGATGCTGGCGTAGTCGCCGACAATCGACAACGGCAAGGTGTACGGCACACGATCGGCAGTGGCCAACGCGTCGTCGCTCCAGTTGCCGACGGTGTTGAAACCCCAGGCTTGCAGGCGATCGAGGGTATGGGTCACCCAGCGTTTCTGGTCAAACCCTTCGCCGCCATAAGTGCGCTGCAGGTTGGCGCCGTAGAAATCGTACCAACGCCCGGCAGCGAAGCCACGACCTTCACCCGCACCATTGCCGGTGCGGTTATCGCCGCTGCCGTAGTACTTGTCGAAGGGTTCACCGGCCTTTGGCAGCGCCGCGAACATCCACTCACGACCGGCCACGTAGGTCTGGCTGTTGTCCGGGGCCACGGTATTGACACCCAGGGAATAGAACGGATGGCCTTCCGGGGTCACCAGGTACCAGCGACCGTCGCGCTTTTCGGTACGGAAAAAGCCACTGGCCTTGAACGCCGGCCCTTTGTTCCAGCCGCCGAACGTGTCCAATGCGGATTTATCACGCGCGGCCAGCCAGCCCTGCAGTTGGGTTTGTTCCTTTGCCGCAGCCGCCTTGAGCTGTTCGTCGCTGCTGACCTTTTCCGGCCAGCGCGCACGGGTGGACTGACCATAGGTATCCACCAGTTCGCTGTAGGCCGCCTTCAGCACCGGCTCACTGTCCTGCACACCAAAGCGTTCCAGCAGGATGCTTTGCGCGGCGTTGGGCTTGATCATCGACAGGGTCACCGAGACCACCTGGCTACGGTCGATCTCGCCAGCACTGCTGGCCAGCAACACGCGCTGGCCATCCACGGTGATCGGCATCGGCGGGCCGGCCTTCATGCCCTGGCTCAACGGCGAGCTGGCTTGCAGCGGGACCAGCAAGGTCTGGGCGGGGCCGGCCGGCAGGTCGATGCGGCTGACCAGGGTCTTGCCATCGCTGCTCTGCACCTTGACGTAGAGGGTCAGCGCCCAGTCCATGGCACTCTGGATACGCAGGCTCATGGCGCCGGACTGCGACCAGTCCCAGGCACCGGCCTGTGGGCTGAGCACCAGGCTCGGCTCGGCGGCCGGGTTGAAGGTGATGCGACGCAACACCTCGCCTTCGGGGGTTTGTTCGGCGTTGTATTGCGGCAGGCTGGCGTCCTGGGTCGCCACCTTGACCACATCGGCAGGCCGGACGAAGTTGAACAATGTCTGTTGCCCCGCGGGCGCGGCCATCAAGGGCGCAGTGAACAGCAGGGCAAAAAGGGCGGGCAGCGTGCGAATCATACGAACAAGGTTCTCCCAAACGGCCGGTAAATAGCCTGATGACATAAATCGATAGCAGTGAGATAGACCACGAAGTGGGCGAATTCGCCCACGAGGGCTTAAGAAATTTCGCGCCGGAACGGCGGCAACGCATTCAGGATCGCCTTGCCGTAGCGCTGGGTCACCAGGCGGCGGTCGAGCAAGGTGATGGTGCCCCGGTCTGCCTCGGTACGCAGCAAGCGACCGCAGGCCTGCACCAGCTTCAAGGAAGCATCCGGCACCGAGATCTCCATGAACGGGTTACCGCCCCGCGCTTCGATCCATTCGGCCAACGCGGCCTCGACCGGATCATCCGGCACCGAGAACGGGATCTTGGCGATCACCACGTGTTCGCAGTAGGCACCGGGCAAGTCCACGCCTTCGGCGAAACTCGCCAGGCCGAACAGCACGCTGGAATCCCCGCCATCGACCCGCGCCTTGTGCTTGTTCAGGGTTTCCTGCTTGGACAGGTTGCCCTGGATAAACACCTGCTTGCGCCAGTCGCGGTCGAGGCCGTCGAACACGTCCTGCATCTGCTTGCGCGACGAGAACAACACCAGGGTGCCGCGCGAACCTTCCACCAGGGAGGGCAGGTCGCGGATGATCGCCGCGGTGTGCGCCGGTGCATCCCGTGGGTCGGCCTTGAGATCGGGCACCCGCAGCACACCGGCGTCGGCATGGTGGAACGGGCTTGGCACCACCGCCGTGACAGCCTTTTTCGGCAGCCCCGCGCGCATGCGGAAGCGGTCGAAGGTGCCCAGGGCAGTCAGCGTGGCCGAGGTCACCAGGCAGCCATACGCCACGTTCCACAGGTTGCGGCGTAGCATCTCGGCGGCAAGGATCGGGCTGGCGTTGACCTCGATATCAAACAACGCACCGCTTTCCGACAGGGTCAGCCAGCGGGCCATGGGCGGGTTGTCTTCGGGGTCTTCGACGGTAAAGGCCGTCCACAGCTCCCAGTTGCCCTGGGAACGGGACAACAGGCTGCCGAACAGCGGATACCATTCCTCGGCCTGGTTGCTGGCGATGCCGATGTTGACCTCACCGTCCATGCCTTCCTTGAGCAAGTCAGTCAGGCGGGTGAACAGGTCGGTAAGACGGGAAAAGCCTTTCTTCAGCTCGATGCCCATTTCGCGCATATGCTCGGGGATCATCCCACCGACAAAGCGGTGGCGCGGGCGCTCACGGCCTTCCACATCCTCACCGGGTTTGAAGTCGGCCACCTGCTCGCAGGCGCTGAACATGAACTGTTGCTGGGTCTTGATCTCCCGCGCCAGCTCCGGCACCTGCTCGATCAACTTGCCCAGGTCGCCGGGCAGCGGGTGCTGGGCGAGCAATTTGGTCAGATTCTTCGCGGTGGTTTCCAGCCAGTCGGCGGTGGAGCGCAGGCGCGTGTAGTGGGCGAAGTGGCCGATAGCCTTGTCAGGCAGGTGATGGCCTTCGTCGAACACGTAAAGGGTGTCACGCGGGTCCGGCAGCACGGCACCGCCGCCCAGGGCCAGGTCGGCCAGGACCATATCGTGGTTGGTAACGATCACGTCGACCTTGCCCATGCCTTCGCGAGCCTTGTAGAAGGCGCACTGGCCGAAGTTGGGGCAATGGCGGTTGGTGCACTGGCTGTGGTCGGTGGTCAGGCGTGCCCAGTCGGCATCTTCGAGGGCAGTGGGCCAGCTGTCGCGGTCGCCGTCCCATTTATTGCCGGCCAGTTTCTCGATCATGCTGGTAAACAGCTTCTGGCTGACCTCATCCACTTCGATCTTGAAGCCTTCTTCCTCGAACAGCGACGCCGTGGCGGTTTGTGCGTGGCCTTCCTGCAGCAGTACGTCGAGCTTGGACAGGCACATGTAGCGGCCACGGCCCTTGGCCAGGGCGAAGGTGAAGTTCAGGCCGCTGTTGCGCATCAGGTCGGGCAGGTCTTTGTAGACGATCTGCTCCTGCAGGGCGACGGTGGCGGTGGCGATCACCAGGCGCTTGCCGGCGGCCTTGGCGGTCGGGATCGCAGCCAGGCTGTAGGCCACGGTCTTGCCGGTACCGGTGCCGGCTTCGACGGCCACGACGGCGGGCTCACCTTCGCGGCGGCCTTCGTCATCGGTGTCGATATCCCCGAGGACCTTGGCCACTTCGGCGATCATCAGGCGTTGGCCGTAGCGCGGTTTCAAGCTCTTGGCTTCGAGAAAACGCGTGTAGGCGCCCTGGATCGTGGTTTTGAGTTCAGTGCTGATCATGGATAGTCGGGCGCAAAAACGCTGGATAAATTTTCAGTGGTTCGGTTCGGCCGCTATCATACCCCGCTAATTAATCCCGCGCAGAACGGAGTACCACAATGACCGCGTTTAGCCTCGCTTACACCCTGCATGTATTGGCCGCCCTGATCTGGGTCGGCGGTATGTTTTTCGCCTGGATGATCCTGCGCCCAGCCGCTGTGGCGGCCCTTGAGGGCCCTGCCCGACTCAAGCTGTGGGCAAATGTGTTTCAACGTTTTTTCGTGTGGGTCTGGGTAGCGGTGCTGGTTTTGCCGATCAGCGGTGTCGGCCTGCTGCAACTGCGCTTCAACGGGTTTGAAACCGCACCGCGTTATGTGCAGGTGATGATGGGCTTGTATCTGGTGATGACGGCGCTGTTTATCCGTATCCAGGCGTTGAAGTTTCCGCAACTGAAGGCGGCGGTGGCAGCAGAGGACTGGCCGGCGGGTGCCGCTGCGCTGGGACAGATTCGCAAGTTGGTAGGGATTAATCTGATCGTGGGGTTGCTGGTGGTGGCGATTGCTTCGGCTCGGCCGATGTTCTGAGCACCGTCACAAGCTGTAAGCTTGAAGCTTGCAGCTTGTGACTGCGGCTTTTTAGAGTCGCTGAATAGTCACGGTACCCGCAGGCCCAGCTGGCCCCGGCTGCCCTTCCAACCCTGGGCGCCCCTTCTCGCCACCGTCGGCGCGGTACACCAGGCAACCTTTGGACTCCCCGCCCTTGCCCGGCTTGCCGGCCGTGCCGGCCAAACCGCCAGCACCGCCATCCACCCAGACCTTGATGTGTTCAGCCGGGAAGTCCTTCGGCAACTCCACGCGCACCTGTGCACCCGCCCCACCCGGCAGGCCATCGCCGCCGTTATCGCCATTAAAACCTCGCCCCGCCGAGCCCCAGGTGCACCCAGGATCCACGCCATTGGCGCCATCCAGCCCGGCATACCCTTGGGCACCGGCGCCGCCACGGGCATCCACCGACAGTGCTTCAGCCGTCAGCGAGTTGATGCGCAAAGTCAGGTCACGCCCGGCCTTGGCCGGTTTTTCATGGGTGCCGGGAGCACCGCGCGAGGTGATCTGGCTGCCCTGCTCAAGTTGTGCATGCCGCACCTGCAATTGCAGCGCGGTATTGCCAGGCACAATTGCGATGCGTGCGTCGCGGCCCAAGTGCAGTTCATCCACCGTGACCTGGCTGATGGTGGCCGGAATCAGCAAGGTGCCGTAGTCCGCCACCTCCAGGCGCTCCAGTTGCAACACACTGGTGCTGGAGGGAAGGCGCATCAATGAGTTGGTTTCAACACTGACGCTCTGGGCCAGGGCAACGGGGCTGACCAACAGGGCCAACAGAAAAACCTTACGCATCATGGGGCTCCTGAGTGTTTTCAAATTTTTCTTTGGACGCACAGTAACGACTTCTACAGGCGATTTGCCAGTGAAGGTTCAAAAAACTTGAGAGGGCTGCGATTTAAGCGAGGATTGCCGGCAATGCCCCTGTGGATCCCACAGGGGCAAGGGCTATCAGCGGTTGATCTGGATTTCCGTACGACGGTTCAAGGCGCGGCCTTCAGCGGTCTTATTGTCGGCGACCGGATGGCTTTCGCCCGCACCGGTGACAGACACAAAGGCACTGCGAGGCACGCCGGCGCTGATCAGGTAATCGGTGACCGAATGCGCACGTTTTTCCGAGAGTTTCTGGTTGTAGGCGTCTTTACCGACGCTGTCGGTGTGACCACTGACCCGTAGCTGGGCGCTCGGGGCTTCCTGTTTCAGGCGCGTGGCAATGGTGTCGAGTTTGGTTTTATCCGCTGCCGTCAATTTGGCCGAGTCGAACTGGAAGTGCACATCGCGGATCACGATGGTTTCTTCCTTGACCACGACCACCTCCTCGACCACCGCCGCCGGCGGTGCCGGTGGGCAACCATTGGCGTCGACCTGCACGCCTTTCGGGGTGCCCGGGCACTTGTCGCGGCTGTCCGGCACGCCATCGCCATCTTCGTCGCCATCGCCGTGCACCCAGCAATAGGCGCCGGCCATGCCGCCGACCAGCAACGCGCCATAGCCTGCGTAGGCCGAGCTTTCAGTCGCACCGATCGCCGCACCGGTCACACCGCCGACAGCGGCACAGGTAGGCCAATCGGTTTTTTGCAAGCCTGCGCAACCTGTCAATACTCCGGTTAGCAGAACCAAGGGTAGAGCTGTCCGCATGATGCTCATCTGACTTTCTCCTGAGGGGATCGGCGGGGGCCGATGGGTGGAGTAAAGACCGCTCTTTTCAACTGCGCCACTACGCCAATCCCCCGTATTCATTGGGGATCGCCGCCCACGTAGGACTTTTCGCAGCCACCCGCTCTAGGCCCGCACGCTCAGCCGCGCTAGTCTCTAGGGTCCTGATGTGAGGATCTCTGATGACCGCTGGTATTTCTGCCCGTACTCCCCAGCAAGCGCTGGCCGCCTTGCTCGATCTGCACCAGCCCAAACGCCTGTTGCTGTTGGGTGCCAGCCAGTTCCCGGCGCTGGACGCCTTTAAGGACGCACACCCTGACACCCAGGTGTTCTGCGCCGCGCCAGGGCCATTGCCGGAAGCACTGGCGGCCCAACGGTTTGACCTGGCGCTGGTGGTCGATTGCCTCGAGCACCTGTCAAAACCCCACGGCCTGACCTTGCTCGGCGGTATCCGCAACCTCAACGCCAGCCGCATTGCGGTGCTGGTGGACCTGGGCGCCTGCGGCTGGAAGGAAACCGACTTCTTCTCCCTGGCGCTGCAGGCCGGCGAGCGTTTCCAGCGCGATGAGCAGGTGCTGACGCTGTTTACCTACGATCTGCTTGACTATAAACAGGTGCCGGACTGGCTCAACGCCCGTTTCTGGGCTAACCCGGAAAACTTCGGAAAGTATTGGTGGTAACCGAATGAGTACATCGATTCCAGGCGCCCCTACGCCGTTCGGACTTCGTTAAGTAACTCAGGGTGACGATCGAGCAACTTGAGAAGCTTTATGAGTGCCAGCGGTGGCTTGGTTTTTCCATTCTCATAGCGAGAAAAGGCGTTGACCCCGCCACCGAATATCTCGGCGGCTTCCCGCTGGTCCAACGAAAGTTTCTTACGCACCTTAGCGATGAAGCCAGGGTCTACCAAATCCGCATTGACCCGTTTTGAGAAGGCGCGCATCGCTTTCATGACACGATCCGATTCAACCAAATCCAGGATCGACTCGGAGCAGGACGGGCAGAACTCACCCGTAACATTCGCAACCACAGTGGTTTCACCTTTGTAGGAATAGGGTATGTCGCGGATGTCATGGACCAAGTCCGCAGCGCCGCAAGCAGGGCATTTCATGTTCATAGCTCCTTGAAGGACACGATCAGTACGTCTTCGATAACCGTGAGTTTCAGATAGACCTTCCCCGCCTTCGTGTGTGGCCGGTACACGTCTTGCCATAGCGTGTGGTCGGCATAGGTAGTCATGCTTTTGTAAAAGTCCGTTGGTTTAAGGGCCAGTATCACGGCCAGCATCTCGGAGAGGTCGAGGTTAAGAGCATCCGCGCCGATTCGTGCAGTATTCGTGGTACGCACCCTCCCGGATTTGATCAGGGCCTTGACGCTGGTCAGCTTGCAGTGAGGCGCGTTCTTCTCCATGCAGAAATTAACCTAATGGGTTTTTATTTGGCAAGTAGGTTAATTCACCTGTTCTTGCAGTAGAACCCAATGGAACCTCAAGCGGCTCTGCGCGAGCCAGCCAGGAAGTGTCTCAACGAATGAATACTCGCTCGGCCGTCCCTCGCACCCGCTGGCCGTCGAGTTCTCCTGCGATCCTCTGTAGTATCGGGTCATAAGCTGTCAACGGCTGTGTCTGCGGTAATACCCAGGCTTAGCTATTGTTACGTCTAACAGAACGTGTATTGGTGGTAACCCGATGAGTACATCCATTTGCCCCTGCGGCAGTGGCAACCTGCTGGATGCCTGCTGCGGCCATTATCACGCCGGGCACCCGGCACCCTGCGCCAGCGCCCTGATGCGTTCACGCTACAGCGCCTATGTGCTGGGCCTGGTGGACTATCTGGTCGCCACCACTTTGCCCGCGCAACAGGCTGGCCTGGACCGTGAGGCCATCGCCGCCTGGAGCGCCCAGAGCACCTGGCTCGGCCTGGAGGTTGAAAGCTCCGAAGTGTTCGGCGGCCAGCCGGAACACGCCTTCGTGACCTTCACCGCACGCTGGCATGACAGCACCGGCGAACATAGCCACCGCGAGCAGTCTTCTTTCGTACAGAATGAAGGGCGCTGGTACTTCATCGACCCCACGGTGGAAGTGAAAACCGGACGCAACGATGCGTGCCTGTGCGGCAGTGGGCAAAAATTCAAGAAGTGTTGTTCCAGCTATCTCTAACTACCACAGGACTCACGCCATGCTTCGGATCTACAGCTTGATGCTGGCGTTAACCTTCGGCCTGAGCGGTTGCGCCTCCTGGTTCGAAGACGATTCGCCCCCGCCCCACGTTTCCCTGGTGAAAGTCGAAGTGGTGCGGGCCAAGCTGCTGGAGCAGAAATTCAAGCTGTACTTTCGCGTGGATAACCGCGACGACTCTGACTTGACCGTGCGTGGGCTGATCTACAAGGTCACCCTGGATGATTTTGTGCTCACCGAAGGCGAGTCCAATGAATGGCTGACGGTACCGCCCAAGGGTCATGCATTTTTCAAGGTATCGGTGCGCACCAACCTCTGGCCGCAGATACGCGACGTGGTGCAACTGCTGAAAAAACCCGACCAGCCTGTGCCGTATCGCCTGGAGGGTGAACTGAAAACCGGATTATTCATCGGTTATGACGTGCAGGTGAACCACAATGGCGAGATAATCCCCGGCGATTTTATTCCGGAGCGACATCGATGACTCAGCAACCCCATGTCCATGGTCCTGACTGCAACCACGATCATGATCACCATGATCACGACCACGGCCATGTCCACGGCCCGAACTGCGGCCACGCTCACCAGGAGCCGGTGCGCAATGCGTTGAAGGACGTTGGCCGCAACGATCCTTGCCCGTGCGGCAGTGAGAAGAAATTCAAGAAGTGCCACGGCGCGTAAGGCGCGCAGAAGGCTAAGGTGGGAGGGCACAAGCCCCCTCCCACACTGATTTTCGCCAGGCTTAAGTTCAAGCACTCATGTGTTTACACAACTCCTGCTTGCGTCGTTTCACCGCGCTCACTAACGTAGCGCCTTTACTGACGCTACCCCCCGCAGGAGCTTTGCCATGGCCTCGCCAGCCCTCTCACATTTTCTTCCCCGGTTCGGCGTTGCCGCGGCAGTGGCCAGTGCATTAAGCCTGGCCGGTTGCCAGCTCCAGAGCATCCAGGACACCCTGCCGCCAGTGGCCGGCGTGCAGCCGATCAAGGGCCTCGCACAGAATGTTTCGATACGCCGCAACGCCCAGGGCATGCCGCTGATCGAAAGCAACACTTTCCACGACGCGCTGTTCAGCCTCGGTTATGTACACGCCAGTGACCGTATCACCCAGATGGTCACCCTGCGCCTGCTGGCCCAGGGCCGCCTGGCTGAAATGTCCGGGCCTGAGGTGCTGGATGTTGACCGCTTCATGCGTGCGGTCAACCTGAAGAAAAGCGCGGGCGAGCTGTATAACGCCTCGTCGCCGCGCCTCAAGCGCTTCTTCGAAGTGTATGCCCGTGGCGTCAACGCCTACCTGTTCCGCTACCGCGACAAGCTGCCGCCGGACCTGGCCCAGACGGGCTACAAGCCTGAGTACTGGAAGCCGGAAGATTCGGCGCTGCTGTTCTGCCTGCTGAATTTCAGCGAGTCGGCCAACCTGCAGGAAGAGCTGGCGTCGTTGCTGCTGGCGCAAAAGGTCGGCGTGGACAAACTCGCCTGGCTGACACCGAGCGCGCCGGATGAGCCGATCCCCCTGGCCGAAGCCGAAAAACTCAAGGGCGTGAACCTCAGCCAGATCACCGGCCTGGCCGGGCTGGACACGGTCAGCCAGCAATTGAGCAGCCTCAACTCGCTGGCGGTTACCACGTCGAGCAACTGGGCCATCGGCCCGCAACGCAGTCGCAGCGGCAAGAGCCTGCTGGCAGGCGACCTCGCCGCCCAGCCGCAGGCGCCGTCACCGTGGAACTACGTGCAGATTCGCGCACCGAAATACCAGGCCGTCGGCGCCTCGATTGCCGGCCTGCCGACCCTGTTGTCCGGTTTCAACGGCAACGTGGCGTGGAGCATGAGCACGGTCAAGGGCGATACCCAGGACCTGTTCCTGGAGAAGGTCAAACGCCAGGGCAGCGCGTTGTACTACGAGAACAACGGAAAATGGCTGCCGGCAGCGGTGCGTAATGAAACTTTCTTCGTCAAGGGTCAACGCTCGATTCGCGAAGTGGTATACGAAACCCGCCACGGTGCCCTGCTCAACAGCAGCCAGGCCCTGACCAGCGGTTTTGGCCTGGCCCTGCAAACCGCCGACTTCAAGGATGACAAGAGCCTCGACGCATTCTTCGACCTGTCCCGCGCGCAAAACGCCGGCAAGGCCTCGGACGCAACCCGCAACATTCGCGCCATTGCCTTGAACATGGTCTTCGCTGACGCCGGCAGCATTGGCTGGCAGGTCACCGGCCGCTTCCCCAACCGCCGCGAAGGCGAAGGCCTGCTGCCCTCGCCCGGCTGGGATACGCGCTTTGACTGGGACGGTTACGCCGACGCAATGCTGCACCCCTATGACCAGGACCCGGCCCAAGGCTGGATCGGCACCGCCAACCAACGCACCGCGCCGCGCGGCTACGGCATGCAGCTGTCCAACTCCTGGGATGCGCCGGAGCGCAGCGAGCGCCTGGCGCAACTGGCCAATGCGGGCAAGCACGACAGCCGCAGCATGATCGCCATGCAATACGACCAGACCACCACCTTCGCCGCCAAGCTCAAGACCATGTTCCAGGCGCCGGGCATGGCCCAGCCCTTGAAGCAGGCGATTGATGCGCTGCCGGCGGCCGACCAGGCCAAGGCACGGGAAGCACTGAAGCGCCTGATGGCGTTCGATGGTCGCCTGGTATCGACGTCCGCCGACGCGGCGCTCTACGAACTGTTCCTGCAGGAAAGCACCCGGCAGATCTTCCTCGACGAACTGGGGCCGGAAAACAGTGCCAGCTGGAAAGCCTTTGTCAGCAACGCCAACCTGTCCTATGCCGCCCAGGCCGACCACCTGCTGGGCCGCGAAGACAGCCCGTTCTGGGACGACGTGCGCACCGCGCAGAAAGAAGACAAACCCGCCATCCTCTCCCGCAGCCTGGCCGCCGCGATCAGCGCTGGCGACAGCCAACTGGGTGCTGACCACAAGGCCTGGCAGTGGGGCAAGCTGCACAGCACCACCTGGAAAAACACCAGCGGCCAAGTGATTCGCGGCCCGCTGGCGTCCGGTGGCGACCACAACACCTTGAACCCGGCACCGTACAGCTGGGGCCAGGACTTCAACACCACCCAGGTGCCGGCGCTGCGCATGATCGTCGACTTCGGCCAGGTGGAGCCGATGATGGGCCAGGGTGGCATCGGCCAATCCGGCAACCCGGCCAGCCCGAACTACGCCAATGGCATCGACCCGTCGCTCAAGGCGCAATACCTGAGCTTCCCGATGCAGCCGCAGAACTTCGAGAAAGTGTATGGGAAGGCCAGGTTGACCCTGACCCCAGGCAAGTGACCTGACTTCCACCTGGTGAAACCGGATTCAAATGTGGGAGGGGGCTTGGTCAGTTAAGCGTGCATCGCCTCCTGTAGGAGCGAGCTTGCTCGCGAAAAACGTCAACGATAACGCGTGCTTCCTGAATGAACGCGGCGCC
>NZ_JBWKOX010000015.1:0-163575 GCF_059416305.1 Pseudomonas sp. GW821-FHT09D08 | reverse complement strand
ACTCACAGGCGCCGCGTTCATTCAGGAAGCACGCGTTATCGTTGACGTTTTTCGCGAGCAAGCTCGCTCCTACAGGACGCGATGTACGCTTAACTGACTGGCATCAGGGCAAGCCCCCTTCCACATTTGGATTGGGGGTCAATTCAAGACTTCACTCAGAGGGATGAAATTGACTCGATCGCCGATGTCCAGCGTCGTCCCTTCCAACACCTCCACAAACCCCTCCGCCCACGCCGCGCTGCGCAGCACGCCGGAGCTCTGGTTGCGGTAGATGATCGCCTTGCCCTGTTCGATGCGCCCGCGCAGATACTCGCGGCGGTTGCCCGGCTTGGGCCAGGTGAACCCCACCGGCACGTCGAAACGCAGCGGCTCCACGTCTGCCACACCCTGGCGGCGCAGCAAGTAGGGGCGCGCCAACAGCGCAAAGGTCACCAGGGTCGAGGCCGGGTTGCCCGGCAGGCCGATCACCGGCACGCCACGGAAATGACCAAAGGTCAGGGGTTTGCCCGGCTTGATCGCCAGCTTCCATAACGCCAGCTCACCCTCCTCGCGCAGGGCGATACCGAGGAAATCCGCCTCGCCCACCGACACACCGCCCGTGGACAAAATCAGATCAACCGCGCTCAAGCCTGCCAGTCGGGAACGGGTCTGCTCCAGGTCATCCGGCAGGATGCCTGCGTCGATGACTTCGCACCCCATGCGCTCAAGCCAGGAACACAACACGCGGCGATTGCTGTTGTAGATCTGGCCCGGACCGAGGGGCAAACCGGGCTCGATCAGCTCATCGCCGGTGGACAACACCGCGACACGCGGGCGGCGGATCACGTCCAGCCGATCACGGCCAAGGGAAGCCGCCAGGCCCAGTTCGATCGGGCCCAGGCGTGTACCGGCCGCGAGCACCAACTCACCGACGGTGGTTTCCTGGCCTTGGGGGCGGATGTTCTGGTTGAGCTGCAACGGTTCGCTGAAGCTCACGCGCTCATCGGCGTGGACCACGGCGTTTTCCTGCATTTCCACGCAGTCCGCGCCTTCCGGTACCGGCGCCCCGGTGAAGATGCGTGCGCAGGTACCGGCGGCCAGCGGCTGCGGTGCCTGGCCGGCAAAGATGCGCTGGCTGACGGGCAAGGGTTCACCGGTCCAATCCGCCAGGCGCACGGCGTAACCGTCCATGGCGCTGTTGGGCCAGGGCGGCAGGTCGAGGGTGGAGACCAGATCCTGGGCCAATACACGGCCGTCGCACTCGGCCAGGGGCAGCACGTGCTGATCGCGGATCGGCGCGGCTTCGGCCATCGCCAGCAGCTGATGCAGGGCTTGTTCTACCGGCATCAGGGCGCCGGTCTTGCCGGGCTTACCCACGGGATTCACAGGGTTCGGCCAGCTTCAGGTGCGGCACGAAGTTACACGGCCGATGACGGTTATCCAGTTGCTCGGCGAGGATGCCATCCCAACCGGTGCGCACCGCATTGGTGGAGCCCGGCAGGCAGCACACCAGGGTGCCGTTGGCCAGGCCGGCCAGTGCACGGGATTGCACGGTGGAGGTGCCGATGTCGGCCACGGAAATCTGGCGGAACAGTTCGCCAAAGCCGTCGACTTGTTTGTCGAGCAGGCAGCCGACCGCTTCGGGGGTGCTGTCGCGGCCGGTGAAGCCGGTGCCGCCGGTGATCAACACCACTTGCACCACATCTTCAGCGATCCAGTGGGCGACCTGGGCGCGGATCTTGTAGAGGTCGTCCTTGAGCAGCACGCGCTCGGCCAGGTGGTGGCCGGCGGCGGTGAGGCGGTCGACGAAGACCTGGCCCGAGGTGTCGGTGTCCAGGGTGCGGGTGTCGCTGACGGTCAATACCGCGATATTCAGGGGTACGAAGGGTGCATCGGCCTTGGCTTTCATGGCACGGTCCGGTTGTCGAAGGAACGGCCCGATGTTATATCACAGGCCCCTGTTCAGCTGCCTGCGCGGAACCCACATGCCACTCGATTCAATCCCCCTGCCCTGTTCGATCCTGCTGCTGGCCGGTGGCCGCGGCCAGCGCATGGGCGGCCAGGACAAAGGCCTCCTGGACTGGCACGGCCTGCCCTTGATCGCGCACGTGCAGCGCCTGGTACGGCCACTGACCGATGACCTGATCATCTCGTGCAACCGCAACCAGGCGCAGTACGCCGCCTATGCCGACCAGTTGGTAAGCGACGACAGCCCGGATTTTCCCGGGCCATTGGCCGGTATCCGCGCAGGACTGGCCGCCGCGCGCCATGGGCACTTGCTGATCCTGCCGTGCGATGTGCCCCATATCGACGCTCGACTCCTCGCCGACCTGCGTGAAACCGCACAACGCCATCCCTTGTTGCCGGTGATGGTGCGCCACGGTGAATTCTGGGAACCCTTGATCTGCATCATCCCCATCGACCTGCGAACCGAGGTAGAACAGGCCTGGCATGCCGGTGAACGCAGCCCGCGAAAGATCCTCCTGCAATTGGGCGGCGTCGGCGTGGAATGCCCAACCGATGACCCGCGCCTGGCCAACCTGAATACACCAGAGCTGTTGCGCCCAAGGTCTGACGTGTCAGAATGAACCTTCGCACAAGGAACTTTGGCGACGTCTCACACGTCACAAGGTCAGCAATCAAAAAGTATTCTCTTGGAGACAACACCCATGACTCAACGGACCATCGCCGCTCTCATGCTTGCACTGGGCCTGGCTACCCTCGCCGGTTGCGCCTCGCCGACAGTGATCACCCTGAATGACGGTCGCGAAATCCAGGCCGTCGACACCCCGAAATACAACGAAGATTCGGGTTTCTACGAATTCGAACAGCTTGATGGCAAGCGTACCCGCATCAACAAAGATCAGGTTCGCACCGTTAAAGACCTGTAAGCCTCAGCGCTTGCACACAAGGCCCGCCTCGCGCGGGCCTTGTCGTTTCCGGGGGTTACCAGTCGAGGGTGATCTGGCTGCAGAAATGGCGTTCCTCACCGGTGACGGGGTCGATAAACCGCACGCCCTGGGCCAGCAGCTTGAGGGGATTGGCGTAATCGTCCACGGCATCCTTGATCACGTCCGGGTAGAACGGATCGTTGCAGATGCTCGCCCCCAGCGCGGTCATGTGCACGCGCAGCTGGTGCTTCTTGCCGGTCACGGGAAACAGGCCGTAGCGCCATAAGTCGCCGTTCTTTTCCCGCACCTCCACGGCTGTTTCGGTGTTGCTGGCGCCAGGGCCTTCCTGCATGCGGAAGAACGGTTCGCCATCCACCAGGCGGCTTTTGTGTAGCAACGGGAATGTCAGTCCCGGTAAGGCCGGGGCAATGGCTTCGTAGAATTTATCGATCCGGCGCGTGGGAAACAGCTGCTGATAGGCCGAGCGGCTGGCCGGGTTGGCCGAGAACAACACCAGCCCGGCGGTGTGTCGATCGATGCGGTGCAGGGGCACCAGCGCCGGGTTGTCCAGGCGGCGAATCAGGCGGCGCAGCAGGGTTTGCTCGACGTACTCGCCGGCCGGGGTCACGGGCAGGAAGTGCGGTTTGTCCGCCACCACCAGGTGCTCGTCGGCGTAGAGGATGGTTTCCTGCACCGGGATGACTTTTTCGTTGGGGACTTCACGGAAGTAATAGATGCACAGGCCTTCCCTGTAGGCCAGGTCCAGGGGGATCGGGCTGCCAGTGACATCCAGCACCCGCCCGCGGGCGATGCGGTCCAGCCAGTGTTCGCGACTGATCGCCGCAAAGTGCTCGCACAGGCACTCCAGCACCGTCGCCCAGGGGCCAGGTGGCAGGTACAGGGTGCTGGCCTGGTGCTGGGACGCGGAAAAAGCGGATGTGGACATGCTCGAAGCCTTGAAAAAACAGGCGGGCATTATCCCGCATCAAGCGGGATGAAACCTAGGGCGGATCTCAGGCCTTGGCCAATTCCGCGCGCAGGATCGGCGAAGCACTCGCCGCCTCGGTGAACTCCTTGAGCCAGCGCAGCACGTCCACCGCTTCCCAGCGGCCGGGATCGTACAGCGCGTACAACAGGCCCTGGTAACCCACCACATCGAGCTGCTTGTGATAACCGGCGCGCTGGAACAACGCCTCGATCTCGGCAAAGCAGGTATTGAAATGCACTTTGTTAAACGGCGTCTTGCCTTCCGTGACCAGGCCGTCGAGGCGCAGCTCGTTCACCGCGTCGCGCACGACATCGGCAGACATGCGATTGACGCTGCTTTTCAGTTGTTCAACATTCACCACGGGCGTTCCCTCTATTCAATCGCTGTACAAACATACAGTAACGTAATATTCGGAAACCCGCCATCGCATAAACGTCAGCGCAGGAAGGCAACAACCTGATCCGCATCGAAGGGCCAATCCAGTTCAGCCCCCGTGTCCACCCGCCGAAGCACCGGAATCCTTAGGCCGTAGGCGTCGGTCAGGTCGTCGGGGTCGGTGATATCAACCAACTCGACCAGCAACCCGCGTTCGACGAGCGGCATGATTTCGGCTTCGGCAATCTCACAAAGATGGCAACCCAGGGTGCCGAACAACTGGCATTCAGGAAGCATGGCGAATGGCCCTGATCAGTAAGTAGACGAGCATTCTAAGCCTGACAAAAACCTGTGGCGAGCGGGCTAGCCACAGGTACAGCGCTCGCTCTCCGGAAATCCGCCGAGCACAATAAACCCTGACCCAGATCACCATGACCTATAACTGATTCAGCGATTCTCGCGGCTTTTTGCCCGCTCACCCTACAACGGAGATGCTTGTGTTCGCCAACCTGCTGATCATTCTGGCCTCATCCCTGGTGGTGATTGCGCTGTTTCGCCGGCTGCAACTGCCACCCGTGCTGGGCTACCTGTGCGTGGGCCTGGCCGTAGGGCCGACGGCCCTGGACTGGGTGAATGACAGCGAAGAACTGCCCGACCTCGCCGAACTGGGCGTGGTGTTCCTGCTGTTTTCCCTGGGCCTGGAGTTTTCCCTGACCAGGATGCTCGCCCTGCGCCGCGTGGTGTTTGGCCTCGGCAGCTTGCAGGTGCTGGGGTGCAGCGTGCTGCTGGGGGGCCTGTTGATGGCCTTTGGCGTGGCGCCGGGCATCGCCTTGTTGCTGGGTGCGGGCTTGGCGCTCTCGTCCACGGCGATCGTCAGCAAGGAACTGACCAGCCTCGGCGAAATCTTCAGCAGCCATGGCCAGAATGCGATCGGCGTATTGCTGTTCCAGGATGTGGTGGCGGTGTTGCTGCTGACGCTGGTGCCGGTGTTCGCCGGCAGCAGCGAGCAGGCCTGGTACTGGGCGTTGCCGCTGACGCTGGGCAAAACCGTGGTGTTGTTCGTGGGCCTGTTGCTCGCCAGCCGCTGGTTACTGCCGCGCTTGTTTCATGAGGTCGCCGCTTCCCATTCGGCAGAGCTGTTTGTGCTGCTGGCGCTGGTGATCGTCTTGCTGACCGCCTGGCTCACCCACTTGCTGGGCCTCTCCCCCGCCCTCGGCGCCTTCCTGGCCGGCATGCTGCTGGGCGAAAGCCATTACCGCCATCAGATCGAAGCGGATATCCGGCCCTTTCGCGACATCCTGCTGGGGCTGTTTTTCGTCAGCATCGGCATGCTGATCGACTTGCAGTTGTTCGTCAGCCACAGCCTGTTGATCCTCGGCATGACCCTCGCGCTGATGCTGATCAAGGGCGGTGTGGTGGCCGCGCTGGTCAAGCTGCGCGGCAGCGACAGTGAAACCGCCTGGCGCAGCGGCCTGGCCCTGGCCCAGGGCGGTGAGTTCTGTTTCGCCCTGATGGCGCAGATGCAACAGAGCCGGCTGATACCCGATGAGTTCAACGGCCTGCTGCTCGCCGCCACGTTCTGTTCGATGCTGTTGACCCCACTGCTGCTGCGCGCCGCACCGGCGATTGCCCTGCGCCTGCACCGCAAGCCCAACCAACAGGTACAACTTGAAGAAATTGCCGCCCTCAATGCGCAATTACGCGGGCATGCGGTCATCTGTGGCTATGGCCGGGTCGGGCAATCCATCGGGCGCTTTCTGCGCAATGAGCAACAGGCGTTCATCGCCCTGGATGACGACCCGGAACGGGTCCAGGAAGCCGCCACCGAAGACAGCAGCGTGCATTACGGCGACTGTCGCCGTGGCGCCTTGCTCAGTGCCGTGGGCCTGGAACGGGCGCGCCTGGTGGTGATTGCCGTGGACAACAGTGAGGTGGCCCTGGCGGTGCTCAAGGAAGCCCGCCATATCAACCCCGAGGTGCCGATCCTGGTGCGCACCCGCGATGACAGCCAACTGGCTGAATTGAAAGCTGCGGGCGCCAGCGAAGTGGTGCCCGAGCTGCTGGAGTCGAGCCTGATGCTCGCCTCCCACGCATTGATCCTGTTGGGCCTGCCGGACCAACAGGTGCAGGCGCGGGTCGATGAAGTCCGGCATAACCGCTATCGCCTGCTGCACGGTTTCTACACGCACCCGAGCACCGACGAAGAGGCGCCGATCAATCCTGACTGACCGCACCGATCTTGTGGATCGACAGGTCCGCGCCGTAATACTCCTCTTCCTGGCTCAGGCGCAGCCCGTGTACGCGCTTGATCACGCCGTACACCAGCAGGCCGCCGCCGAGGGCGACGGCCACGCCGAGCCCCGTACCGATCAATTGACTGATCAGGCTCACACCGCCCAATCCACCCAGCGCGGTCTGGCCAAAGATGCCGCAGGCAATCCCGCCCCATACACCGCACAGGCCATGCAGTGGCCACACCCCCAGCACGTCGTCGATCTTCCAGCGGTCCTGGGCCGCGATAAAGCACCACACAAACAGTCCGCCAGCGACGACGCCGGTGACCAGCGCGCCCACCGGATGCATCAGGTCGGAACCCGCGCAGATCGCCACCAGCCCGGCCAACGGACCGTTATGCAGGAAGCCGGGGTCGTTGCGACCGATCACCAGGGCGGCGACAGTGCCACCGACCATGGCCATCAGCGAGTTCACCGCCACCAGGCCGCTGACGCCGTCCAGGGTCTGCGCGCTCATCACGTTAAAGCCGAACCAGCCGACAATCAGGATCCACGAGCCCAACGCCAGGAAAGGAATGCTCGACGGCGCAAACGCCACCAGGCGCCCTTCGCGGTAGCGCCCATTGCGCGGGCCCAGCAGCAGCACCGCCGCCAGCGCCAGCCAGCCGCCCATCGCATGCACCACCACAGAGCCGGCAAAGTCGTGGAAGCTGGCGCCGAACGTCTTGAGCAACCAGGCCTGCAAACCGAAATTGCCGTTCCACACCATGCCTTCGAAAAACGGATAGATAAACGCCACGATCAACGCGGTGGCGCACAACTGCGGAGCGAACTTTGCACGCTCCGCAATACCGCCGGAGATGATCGCCGGGATCGCTGCCGCAAACGTCAGCAGGAAGAAGAACTTCACCAGGCCATAACCATGATCGGCGCTGATCACGGCCGCCGGTTGCATGAAGCTCACGCCGTAGGAGATCCAATAGCCTATAAAGAAATAGGCCAGGGTGGAGATGGCGAAGTCGCTGAGGATCTTCGACAGGGCGTTGACCTGGTTTTTCTGGCGCACCGTCCCGACTTCCAGAAACGCGAAGCCGGCGTGCATGGCCAGGACCATGACCGCACCGATCAGGATAAACAGGGTATTGGAGCTGTGGACCAGGGTGTCCACCGCACTTTGCAGATTTTCCATGGAGGTTGGCAGGCCTGCGTTAAAGGCAAAAAGCACCAAAGCGGTTCAAGCCAGGGGTTGCGCGCACTAAATTGGCACCACCGGCACCGCCCCTCTTCAGAGGGCGTGAACCGCTTTAGCGCAGCGTTCAACACAACAGGCCGTTGCCGACAGGGTTTTTCCGCGAGTTTCAGTTATTTAGGGTAAGGTTTTTCGAGACTTGAGCCCCGACCGCCCGGATTCAGCGCAAGCCCCAGGGCGTGCGCACCAAGGCAAAGCAAAAGCTGTACCACACAATTGCACTGAACCTTCACCGATACCGGTGACTCGAAACCACACGTACCGATCAGCCAATCACGGAGATAACCATGGCCAGAAGAACTGCAAAGACTGCTCAAGAAATACTGATGGCGGATTTTCAAACCCTGGTCACTGACACCGAAAGGTTGCTGGACGACACCAAGGTGCTTGCGGGCGACCAGGCCGATGAGCTGCGCGCCAAGATTCATGACACGCTGTTGCAGGCCCGCGAAACCCTCAAGCAAACCGAAGATTCCCTGCGCGAACGCGGCCAGGCGGCGGTCACCGCGACCGAAGACTACGTGCAGGCCAACCCTTGGCAGTCGGTAGGCATTGCCGCCGGCGTGGGCTTTTTGATCGGCCTTCTGGCTACAAGGCGCTAAATCATGTCTATCGGCGAAAGCAGCTCGTCCACGGGCTCAACTTCACGACGCCTGGGCGCGGCCGTTCTTGGCTTGCTGCACAGCCACGTCGAACTGTTTGGCATCGAATTGCAGGAGCAAAAGGCCCGTACCGTCAGCCTGCTGCTGTTTGCCGGCCTGGCGCTGGTGTTTGCCCTGTTGTTGCTGGTGGGGTTGTCGACACTGGTGATGATCCTGGTATGGGACACCGGCTACCGCCTGACCGGGATCATCTGCCTCTGTGTGTTCTACAGCCTGGCCGCTGCCTTCTGCGGGGTGCGCTTGAAAGCGGCGGTGTTCGATGAATCCACGCCGTTCCACGCCACCCTCGAAGAGCTGGCCAATGATCGGGAGCGCCTGCTGCCATGAGCTCGAATGAAATCCAGCAAACCTCCCGCCGGGAAATGCGCAAGGCGTTGATCCGCTTGCGCATGGAAATGCACCGCCAGGAGATTCGCCACGAATCCCAGCAATTGATGGTGCCGTTGAACAAGGTGCGCAACATGGGCCAGAGCTTTCAGGGTGGCCTGGGCATCAAGCACGCGCCACTGTGGGGTGTGGCCGCGGTGACGCTGATGGGGTTCTTGACCGGCAAAGGCGCCAAGGGCGGCGGTATCAGCAGCGTGACGCGCCTGGTGCGCCTCGGTGCCGGCCTGATCCCACTGATCAAACTGGCCATGCAGGGCAATTCACGCAAAGGTTGAGCCTGCTGGCTGCATTCTTGCTAACAGAATGGCCCGGTCCTCGTTTTCGAGGGCCGGGCCTTTTTTCGCCAATGCTTTTAAGGAGGCCCCGTGATCGACGGGCAACCGCTCGCCTGCTTCCAGCCGTTTATCGATACCGCCACCGGGCGCATTGCCGGCGTCGAGGCCTTGGGGCGCCTACGCCAGGCTGATGGCCGCCTGCTGACCGTTGGTCCGCTGTTCGCCGACCCACGCACGCCAGGCGCGACCTTGCGCCGTCTCGACCGGCAGATTCGCGACAATGCCTTGAGCCGCCTGCATGAAGCCCCGGAAGACTGGTTCCTGAGCCTGAATATCTCGCCGCGCTGGATCAACCAATTGCGTCCGGGCCAGGCGCTGCCGAGCCTCAAACAGATCCACAGCCATGGCGTCGACCCGCAGCGCATCGTGTTCGAGATCACCGAACTGGGCGGCGATATCCAGCGCCTGGCCGAGGTGGTGGCGCGCTATCGCGAGGCCGGTGCGCGCATCGCCATCGATGATTTCGGTGCCGGCTATTCCCAGCTTGACCGGGTACTGGCGCTGCAGCCGGACATCCTCAAGCTGGACATGCGCCTGTTCCAGCAAGCCGCCAGGGGCGGACCGAGCAGTGACGTCGTGCGGGCGCTGGCGCAGATGGCGGAAAAGACCGGCTGCTGGATCATTGCCGAAGGCGTGGAAACCGAGGCGCAGCTGAGCTTCGCCCTGGAATGCGGTTCGCGCTACGTGCAGGGCTATCTGTTTGCCCAGGCGCAATTGGACTGGTTCGCCACCGACGCCTTCGTGCCGCGCTTTGACCAGCTGCGCGCGGCGTATGTCCAGCAGAAGCTGGCCGAACGCGGGCGCATCATGCAACTGCGCCGGCAATTGACCGAACTGATGAAGATCCTGCAATCCTGGGCACAGGCCCAAGCCCCGCTGGATCACTTGCCCCAACTGCCGGCCTTCCCCTGGCTGCTGCGCTTTTACCAGTGCGACCGGCATGGCACCCAGCTGACCCCCAACTTCGAATGGCGCCAGGACGCCTGGCAAGCCGACAGCCGCTACCTGGGCCACAACTGGTCATGGCGCCCGTACTTCTATCACCTGCTGGCCGAAGGTTGGGAAGAGCGTCGCCTGACGCTGTCCTCGACCTACCGCGACGCCACCACCAACCAGTACTGCCTCACCGCCGGACAATTCTTCGATAACGGTCAGCGCTTGCTGTTAATCGATATCGACGCGGCCGGGCTGTAGATTTTCGCTTGCCCCGCCAAGGCGGAACCGGGAAGCTGGGCGGGTCATTCACCGTACGGAGAGTACCTGCCTTGGATTGGCCCACCCTGCTTACCCGCGAACGCCTTGGAAAACCCCTGCACAGCCCGGAAGAACTCGGCCGCAGCCCGTTTCACAAAGACCATGACCGCATTATCTTCTCCGGCGCGTTTCGCCGCCTGGGCCGCAAGACCCAAGTGCACCCGGTGTCCAGCAACGACCATATCCATACACGCCTGACCCACTCCCTGGAAGTCAGTTGCGTAGGCCGCTCCCTCGGCATGCGCGTGGGCGAAACCCTGCGCAGCGCCCTGCCCGATTGGTGCGACCCCAGCGACTTGGGCATGGTGGTGCAATCGGCCTGCCTGGCCCATGACATCGGCAACCCGCCGTTCGGGCATTCCGGCGAAGACGCCATCCGCCACTGGTTCCAGCAGGCAGCGGGGCGCGGCTGGCTGGACGACATGAGCAGCGCCGAGCGCAATGACTTCCTCAACTTCGAAGGCAATGCCCAAGGCTTCCGGGTACTGACCCAACTGGAATACCACCAGTTCGACGGCGGTACGCGCCTGACCTACGCGACCTTGGGCACGTACCTCAAGTACCCCTGGACCGCCCGCCACGCCGATTCCCTGGGTTACAAGAAACACAAGTTCGGCTGCTACCAGAGCGAACTGCCGATCCTCGAACAGATCGCCGGCAAGCTCGGCTTGCCGCAACTCGAGGAACAACGCTGGGCTCGCCATCCCCTGGTCTATCTGATGGAGGCGGCAGACGACATCTGCTACGCCTTGATCGACCTGGAGGACGGCCTGGAAATGGACCTGCTGGAGTACACCGAAGTCGAGTCACTGCTGCTCGACCTGGTGGGCGACGACCTGCCGCAGACCTACCGGCAACTGGGCGCCCAGGACTCGCGCCGACGCAAGCTGGCGATCCTGCGCGGCAAGGCCATCGAGCACTTGACCAACGCCGCGGCGCGCGCCTTCGTCGAACAACAGGATGCCTTGCTTGCCGGCACCCTGTCCGGCGACCTGGTGGAACACATGCACGGCCCCGCCAAACGCTGCGTGCTGGATGCCAAGGACATGGCGCGCAAGAAAATCTTCCAGGACAAGCGCAAGACCCTGCACGAGATCGGTGCCTACACCACCCTGGAAATCCTGTTGAACGCCTTTTGCGGCGCGGCCCTGGAGCAGCACGGCGGACGCACGCCGTCGTTCAAGAACCGGCGCATTCTCGACCTGCTGGGCAACAACGCGCCGGACCCTGCGTGGCCGCTGCACAGGTCGTTCCTGCGCATGATCGACTTCATCGCCGGCATGACCGACAGCTATGCCACCGAGATGGCACGGGAGATGACCGGGCGCTCCAGCCCTCAATAACCTGGCTTATCACGCCGCCTGTTCACTGAACAGAATCTGCCTACGATGGGAACAGAGCGGCCTGATCGAATTCGCACAAGCACCCGAAGAATAATCGCGCACGCTCCGGGCAGGTCTGGCGAACAGTTCCTACGTGCCCCCTATCGACGCTTGACTCACCGTGTGCCTTCTATGCCCCGTTACCCCCTTCGGATCCTGTTGGTGGAGGACCATCCCTTTCAACTCCTCGCCACCCAATGCCTGCTGAGGAGCTTCGGCTTCGAGCACCTGGCCCCGGCCGAAAACGCCGAACAGGCGATCCGTCTGATGTCCCAGGCCGAAGCGCCCTTCGACATCATCCTCTGTGACCAGTGCCTGCCCGACCTGCCCGGGCTTGAATTGATTGAAATCGCCAGTCGCCAATGCTTTATCAAGGCCGCCATCTTGCTCAGCGGACTTCCCGAGGCAGAACTTTCAACGTTGCAAACCCAAGCCCACAAACGTGGCCTGCCATTACTCGGTTACTTACCAAAGCCATTGAATAAAGATGAGCTTGCACGTTTGACCCATACATTACTCACGTTATAAATGTAGGACTTTAAACAAATTGATCGGTCAGAAAATTCGCGCACAACAACCGTAAAGTCCCTGCCATGCTCCTTCAGCCCGCGCCTCTGCGGAGCATTGGCCTTTCGCGTTACGACTCCTTAGAGACAGGTAGGCTTTTACCTTTTTTAATGTAGGAACTTTCCTGTTTTATACCTGTTGCCACCCAAGTTCATGCTTACCCATCGGCTTCTGAGCTAATGTGCCCGCTTTATTTGTACCTGCATGGAATATGATCATGAACACAGTTTTTATTATTGATGACCATCCCGTTATAAGACTGGCCATACGAATGTTGTTGGAGCACGAAGAAAACTTCAAAGTAGTCGGCGAAACGGATAACGGATGCGACGCCATACAAATGGTCCGCGAATGCATGCCGGACCTGATCATCCTCGACATCAGCATTCCAAAACTCGATGGCCTGGAAGTGCTGTGCCGATTCAACGCCATGAACGCCTCGATGAAAACCCTGGTGCTGACGGCTCAATCCCCAACTCTGTTTGCCACGCGTTGCATGCGTTCGGGGGCCGATGGCTACGTGTGCAAGGAAGGTGACCTGAGCGAGCTGATGAGCGCCATCCGCGCCGTACTGTCCGGTTACAACTACTTCCCCAGCCAGGCCTTGACCCCCTGCGATGAAAGCGGCAAGGAACTTGAACTGTTCAAGGCCGTAAATGATCGTGAGTTGATGGTATTGCAACTTTTCGCACAGGGCCGCACCAATAAGGAAATAGCTAAAGGCATGTTTCTGAGCAACAAAACAGTAAGCACATATAAAAAGAGGCTGATGCAAAAACTTCAAGCCAAGTCCTTGGTAGAACTTATCGAGATGGCAAAACGAAACGCGCTAGTGTGAGAAACCGGATGCCCAGGCGTATAAAGGACTATTTGATTATATTGAGTGCCGGCTTGTGCTTCAGCACCGCCGTGCCCGCAACCCCTCCAGCGAGCCCGGAGCATTTCAACCTATTGAGTCGCGCGAGCTCCGTGCAGCTGGAACCCTACCTGAACAAGGCCCAACGCCAATGGCTCCAGAACAAACGCGAACTGGTACTGGGCGCGGCGTTTCCTGACTACCCGCCCTTCGACCTCACCTCCAGCGGACGTGACTATGAGGGGCTCACCGCCGACTACGCCGGCCTGCTGGCAATGGCGCTGGACGTGCCGGTAAAAGTGTTGCGCTACTCCTCCCGAGAGGCCGCCATTCGTGCCCTCGAAGCAGGGGAAATCGATTTACTGGGTTCCTCCAACAGCTTTGAAGCGGCAAATCCCAACCTGACGCTGTCAGAACCGTACGCCGTGGACCGCCCGGTATTGGTGACCCGCGAAGGCGAAACCCGCAGCCTGAATGATGGGCTGGCCGGCATGCGCCTGGCACTGGTCTATCACTATCTGCCACTGCACGAAGTGGAAAGGCTATACCCCAAGGCAATCATCCGTGCCTACCCTTCTTATCAAAACGCCTTGAATGCCGTGGCTTTCGACCAGGCAGACGTCTTTCTCGGCGATACCATTTCCACCCACTACATGATCAACAAGGGTTACCTGAAAAACATCCGCATGGCGAATTTCGGCAAACATGAAGCCTATGGATTCAGCTTTGCAATGCCCCAGGCCCAGCAGACACTGTTGAGCATCGTCGACGCCGTGCTGAGGGCCGTGCCCACTGCCGAACGGGAAACCATTGCCAAACGCTGGAGTGCCGGCAGCGACATCCTCCTGACCGACCAAAAGTTGCAACTGAGCCTTCGCGAAGAACGTTGGCTGAGGGAAAACCCGGTCGTCAAAGTGATCGTGAACCCCACCTTTGCGCCGCTGACCTTCTTCGACGCCGATGGCAATTTTCGCGGCATTACCGCCGACCTGCTGGAGCTGATTCGCCTGCGCACCGGGTTGCGCTTCGAGATTCAGCGCGGGCGTGATGTGAACACCATGATCGAGCACGTTGAAACCGGCAAAGCGGACATCGTCGGAGCGATCATCCCCAGCGTCGAGCGAGAAGCCCAACTGAACTTCAGTCGTCCCTACCTGGAAAACTCCTACGTGATGCTGACACGCAAGGACGGCCTGGCCCCCACAGGCCTTGAGGAAATGGAGGGCAAGCGCCTGGCGATCACGCAAGGCAGTCCGCTGAAAAAATTCCTGCGTGAGCACTTCCCAAAGATTCAGCTGGTAGATACCGGCGACACGTTCAAGTCAGCCGAACTGCTGGTACAAGGCCATGTAGAGGGCGCGGTGAATACCCTGGTGGTCGCCAATTACTTCCTGTCCTCGCAGATACTCCAGGACAAGATCCAAATCAGCTTCAGCATTGGCACGATGCCGGCCACCTTCGGGCTGGCGACATCACGCAGCGCCACCGAACTCAGCTCGATTCTCGACAAGGCGTTGCTCAGCATCGCCCCGGACGAACTGGGCGTGATCAACAGTCGTTGGCGCGGCTATACCGCCGCCTCAGACAGTTACTGGCGCGACTATCACCAACTGATTGCGCGCATCGTCATCGGGACCGGCCTGCTGCTGCTGATTTCCCTGAGCTGGAACGCGTACATGCGCCGCCAGATCAAGCACCGGAAAATGGCCGAGCGCGCCCTCAATGATCAGTTCGAGTTCATGCGCGCCCTGGTCAATGAAACCCCGCACCCGATCTACGTACGTGACAACAAGGGGCTGCTGCAGACCTGCAACGACAGTTACCTGCAGGCGTTCGACGTCAAGCGCGAGGACGTGATAGGTAAAAGCGCGGTCCAGATCAGCACAGCCCTCGCCGTCGAGGCGGCGCAATACCATGCCGACTATCAGCGCGTGGTGGCCGAGGGCAACCCGCTGATCCTGGACCGCACCCTGCATATTCGCGGAAAAAAACTGACGATCTATCACTGGATCCTGCCGTACCGCGACTCCGTCGGTGAAGTCCAGGGCATCATCGGTGGCTGGATCGATATCAGTGAACGACGCCAGTTGTTCGACGAACTCCGCACCGCCAAGGAGCGGGCCGACGAAGCCAATCGGGCCAAGAGCACGTTCCTCGCAACCATGAGCCACGAAATCCGTACGCCGATGAACGCGGTGATCGGCATGCTCGAGCTGACCCTCAAGCGGGCGGACCAGGGCCACCTCGACCGCCCGGCCATCGAGGTCGCCTACAACTCGGCGAAGGATCTGCTGGAGCTTATCGGCGACATTCTGGACATTGCGCGGATTGAATCCGGTCGCCTCAGCCTGGCACCGGAACGCGTCAACCTGAGGGAGGTGATCGAGTCGGTGGTACGTGTCTTCGACGGCCTGGCACGCCAAAAGACCCTTAGCCTGTTGCTGGAGTTCACGCCTGATCTGGAACACACCGAAGTGCTGATCGACCCGCTGCGCTTCAAGCAGGTGCTGTCCAACCTGATCAGCAACGCCATCAAGTTCACTGAACGTGGCCAGGTAAAGATCAAGGTGGAAGTATCGGCCACCGAACTGCCGCAGCAGGTCGAGATGAAACTGGTGGTGGAGGACACCGGCATCGGTATCAGCCGGGAGGACCAGATGCGCCTGTTCGAACCCTTTGCCCAGGCGGACAACTCAGGACAGCTGGCCAGGAGCGGTGCGGGCCTCGGGCTGGTGATCTGTCGCAGCCTTTGCGCGATGATGGGCGGGCAACTGAGCCTGAGCAGCGTGCCCATGGTGGGCACCCAGGTGCATGTGAGCCTGAAGATGAACCGCCTGCAGGCGCTGCAGGTGGCCGAAGAGCTCCAACCCGCCGCAACCTCGAACGTGCCGGTGCTCAATGTGCTGGTGGTGGACGATCATCCGGCGAATCGCCTGTTGATGTGCCAGCAGCTCGGCTACCTGGGTCATCAATACACCGCCGCCCAGAACGGCGCCTCCGGCTTCCAGGCCTGGCGCCAGGAGCGCTTTGACCTGGTGATCGCCGATTGCAACATGCCGATCATGAATGGCTACGAGCTGAGTCGTTCGATACGCGAATACGAGGAACGCGAACAGCTGACGCCTTGCGTGGTACTGGGTTTTACGGCCAATGCCCAGCCCGAAGAGAAGCAACGCTGTGCGCAGGCAGGCATGGATGACTGCCTGTTCAAACCCATCAACCTTACGGCGCTGGAGCGGCAATTGGCGAAGATCAGTCCTCAACCCAGCGGCATGACCCTGGACATCGGCAACTTCGAGGCCCTTACCGGTGGCGATCCGCACATGAGCCGCCTCTTGCTGGAAGAGTTGCTGAGCAGCAGTCGCCAGGATCGCCAGGAGCTGGTCGCACTGATCGCAGCGCAGGCCTTGCCCGAAGAGATCATCGAACAGGCTCACAAGATCAAGGGGGCCGCGCGCATCGTTCAAGCCTCTGCGCTGGCCTCGCAATGCGAAGCCGTCGAACAGGCCTGTGCCCGGGGTGATGATCGGCCCCTGATCGAGGCAGGTGTAAAGTCCCTGGAGAAGCTGATGCTGGAGTTGGAGAGGATGCTGCAAGTGCGGCTTGAGGAACTGGATGGCTGATAAGGGGCGGGTCGCGCCCCCTATTTCGATCAGCAGTCGGTCAAGCGCAGGAAAATCGCCGCCAGCTGTTCGATACCCGCCTGATCCTGAGGGGTAAAGCGGGCTAACGACGGGCTATCGAGGTCAAGGACACCTATCAATTTGGCGTCCTTGACCAGTGGCACCACCAATTCGCTGTTGGACGCGCTATCACAGGCGATATGCCCGGGGAACGCGTGCACATCGTCTACTCGCTGGGTTTGCCGCGAGGCCGCGGCCGCGCCGCACACCCCACGGCCGAACGGAATACGCACACAGGCGATCTGCCCCTGGAACGGGCCAAGCACCAGCTCTTCATTGCGGTTGAGGTAAAAGCCCGCCCAGTTCAGGTCATCCAGCTGGCTGAACAGGAAAGCCGAAAACTGGGCGCTGTTGGCGATGAAATCACGCTCATCGGCCAGCAGCGACTCCAGCTGGGCACTCAGCAGGGCATAGCCACCGAGGCCGGCGCCGGCTTGTTGTAAATCGATCATGGTTGACGCTCCAGCAATTTAAGACCCACCCAGTAACGGGCGAATTGATACGCGCAACGACCGTTGCGGTTGCCGCGCCCGGTGGCCCAGCGCACGGCGAGAATGTCGAGGTCCTCATCACGCTGCCACTGCAAACCCGCCTTGTTCGCCAGCTCGCCGATCCAGTGCTCGACCACGTCCAGGAAATGTTCCTGGGTGAACGGGTAGAACGACAGCCACAAGCCAAAGCGGTCGGACAAGGCAATCTTGTCTTCCACCGCCTCGCTCGGGTGCAACTCACCGTCCACGCGCTTCCAGTTATCGTTGTCGCTCTGGTTTTCCGGCACCAGGTGGCGGCGGTTGGACGTGGCATACAGCAGCACGTTTTCAGGGGCCTGTTCCAGGGAACCATCCAGCACGCTCTTGAGCACCCGGTAGTCGCCCTCGCCGGCCTCGAATGACAAGTCGTCGCAGAACAGGATGAAACGTTGCGGCAACTTGAGCAGTTGCTCAACCACACGCGGCAGGTCGGCCAAGTGGTCACGCTCGATTTCGATAAGGCGCAGACCGGCCTTGGCGTGTTGGGCGAGCAAAGCGCGCACCATGGACGATTTACCGGTGCCCCGCGACCCCCACAGCAACGCATGATTGGCAGGCAGGCCATCCAGGAACTGCTGGGTGTTGCGCGCCAGGGTTTCACGTTGCTTGTCCACGCCGATCAGGTCGGACAAGCGCATGTCCAAGCTCACGTCCAGCGGCAGCAGGAAGCCACTGCGGCCCTCACGCTGCCAGCGGGCCGCTAGGCACTGGTTCCAGTCGATGGTTTGGCGCGGCGCGGGCAACAAGGGTTCCAGGCGAGCGAGCACGGCATCGGCTCGCTCCAGAAAGGCACTCAATCGAGAATCCACGATTATTCCTCTGGCAAGTTTTTGCAAAAGATGGCGTATTGGCAACCCTGCGACAGACCGCTTGGGGCTGCGTAAAAACCGATTCATGCCGGGCAGGCCTGGGCGTGTGGATGTTCAGCTATGCTTGCCGGGCGAAGGGAAACGTGAAGTGGTTCAACACTCAATGGATATCAAGTTCGCCCACCGCTTGTCTTATAAACAAGCCAGATTGACGGTGCTGGTCGGTTTCGTCTTGGGAACCTTGCTCAGCCTGATCCAAATCGGCATTGATTATGCCAGCGAAGACGCATCCATCAACCGCGAAATACGTTCGCTGATCGAAATCAGCCATAACCCCGCGTCACGTATCGCCTACAACATCGATGCCGAACTGGCCCAGGAACTGACCCTGGGCCTGCTGCACTCCCCCGCCATCATTCGCGCGCAGTTGATCGACAACAATGGCGTGGTGCTGGCCGATGTCGACCGGCCACGCAAGGAAAGCACCTACCGGCCTATCAGTGACTTCATGTTTGGCGCCAACCGCCAGTTCGAAGACCAACTGTTCCTGAGCCACATGCCCGACGAGTCACTTGGCGTACTGCGCCTGGACGTCGACACCTACGCCTTTGGCAGCCGGTTCCTGCGCCGCGCCGAGATCACCCTGCTCAACGGGTTCGCACGCAGCCTGTTGTTGACCGGGATTTTGCTGGGCCTGTTCTACGTCATGCTGACCCAACCGCTGGTGCGCATTATTCGTGAACTGAGCACCCGCAAGCAGGCACGCCTGGACTGCCCGCCGGGGCATGAGCACGATGAAATCGGGGTGTTGGTGGACGTCGCCAACCAGCAATTCGAAAACATGGAAACCGAAATCCAGCAGCGCCGCCACGCCGAGGATCGGCTGACCGAATACCTGGGGCAACTGGAACATATCGTGTCCGCGCGCACCCTTGAACTCAAGGCCAGCAACCAGCGGCTGACCCAGTCCAACGATGAGCTGGAAGCCGCCAAGATGCATGCATTGGGCATGGCCCAGGCCCGGGCGGCCTTCCTGGCGAACATGAGCCACGAAATCCGCACCCCGCTCAACGGCCTGCTGGGCATGATCGCACTGTCGCTGGACAGCCCGTTGAACGCCGAACAACGCCAGCAACTGTCTATCGCCCATGACTCCGGCAAAGTGCTGGTGGAACTGCTCAACGATATTCTCGACCTGTCCAAATTCGACGCCGGCCAGTTGGAGCTGGAGCGCATCCCGTTCGACCTCGGCGCACTGGTGGAAGACACCGCCAACCTGTTATCGCAGAACGCCGCACCGAGCGTGGAACTGAGCTGCCTGATCGACCCGCAGTTCCCGGCCCAGGTGCTGGGTGACCCGACCCGTGTGCGGCAGATTGTCAGCAACTTGCTCTCCAACGCCTTGAAGTTCACCCGCTTTGGTCGGGTTGATGTGCGCCTGCGTACCCACGACGGCGGCGTACGCATTGAAGTCTGCGATACCGGCATCGGCATTGCGCAGGAAGCCCAAGTGAAAATCTTCCAACCGTTCACCCAGGCCGGCGCCGGTATCACTCGCCAGTATGGCGGGACGGGCCTGGGCCTGGCACTGACGCACAACCTGTGCGAAGCGATGAAGGGGCGCTTGAGTATCAGCTCGGAAGTGGGCTTTGGCAGCCAGTTCTGCGCAGACCTGCCACTGCCGGCCCATTTGCCCGCGGTGCAGCCAGCGCCTCTCAAAGGCGAGGTCATCGCCATCACCAACGCCGGCAGCGGCCTGACAGAGTTGCTCACGGCCCTGCTGCCCTGCTGGGGACTGTCCCTGCGCTGTTTCACCATGGATGACGATTTGAGCGGGCAAACCCCCGACCTGCTGATTACCGACTGCCCGGAATGCCTGTTCCGCATACGGCCGGGCATTACCGCGCCCATCCTGCTGGTGACCGCCTATGGCAACTTCATGCCCAGCGAAGAAGTGGCGGCACTGGCGCCGTTGCACCAACAGGCACGCCCCTTAAGCCGCAACGCGCTGTACCAGATCCTGCAACGCAACTTGCGCACCGACGCGCACCTGGTGCTTGACCCCGTCCAACTGGATGCCGCACCGCTCGCACATCGGGCGCGCATCCTGCTGGTGGAGGACAACCCGGTCAACCAACTGGTGGCCAAGGGCATGCTCAGCAAACTGGGCTGCGAAGTGATCGTGGCTGCCCACGGTGGCGAAGCGCTCACGTTTCTTGAAGAACAACGCTTCGATATGGTGCTGATGGACTGCAACATGCCGGTGATGGATGGCTATGAGGCCAGCCGGCAGATTCGGCGCAGCGGACGCTGGCCGGACCTGCCGATTGTCGCGTTGACCGCCAATGCCCTGTCCGAAGAGCGCGAGCGCTGCCGTGCGGCGGGGATGAATGATTACCTGGCCAAGCCATTCCGCCGCGAAGAACTCAATGCCCTGCTGGACTTGTGGGTGCCTGGGACGACAAGTCTTTAAGCTGCGCAAGCAACTGGTCGAGGCCATCGCGCAAGGCATCGGCCTGATTCAGGTCGATGCCGCGATCACACAACAGGCGGGTCTTCAGGCCATGGGCCTGGTCCCGCAGTTGCACACCGGCCTCGGTCAGGCTCAAGTGCACTTCACGCTCATCCCTGGCACTGCGCCGACGCGTCACTAACTCAAGCTGCTCAAGGCGCTTGAGCAGCGGCGTCAGCGTGCCCGAGTCGAGCATCAGGCGCTCCCCCAGGGCCTTGACCGTCGGCTGCAGCGCAGGCGTGGCGTGCCACTCCCACAACACCAGCATCACCACATATTGCGGGTAGGTCAGACCCAACTGGTCGAGCATCGGCTTATAGGCACGGGTGACAGCGCGTGACGCAGCGTAGAGCTTGAAACACAGCTGGTTGTCCAGGGCCAGGGACACGCTGGGCAGGTCGGTCATTTGAGCAAGGCTTCGATCTCTTGGGTCAAGTCCTGCGGCTTGGTGGCAGGACCGAAGCGCTTGACCACCTGGCCGTCGCGGCCGATGAGGAACTTGGTGAAGTTCCACTTGATGCCCTTGGACCCCAGCAGGCCCGGTGCCTGTTTTTTCAGTTGCACGAACAGTGGATGGGCATCGCTGCCATTGACGTCGATCTTCTTGAACAACGGGAAGCTGACACCGAAGTTCAGCTCGCAGAATTCGGAAATCGCCCCTTCGTCACCGGGCTCCTGCTTGCCGAACTGGTTGCAAGGAAAGCCCAATACCACCAGGCCCTGGTCCTTGTACTGCTGCCAGAGTTGCTCCAGGCCCTTGTACTGCGGGGTGAAGCCGCATTTGCTGGCGGTATTGACCACGAGGACGGCCTTGCCGGCGAAATCGGCCAAGGTCTTTTGCTCACCCTTGATGGTGGTGCAAGGGATGCTCAGCAGGTTGTTGCTCATGGCAGTGCCTCGATAAGGGAGAAAGGGGATGAAACATAGTAGGCAATTCAATTGTGTGCAATTTAATTGACCGCACTGATGACACCTCATCAACACTCTGTAGGAGCGAGCTTGCTCGCGAAAAACTCAAGGACACCGGGCTGAACCAGAATGCCCGTGTAATCGTTGACGACTTTCGCGAGCAAGCTCGCTCCTACAGGGGCCCGACGTCAGTCGAGTTAACGGGGCACAAGATCCAGGCATACCGAATTGATGCAATACCGCAGCCCCGTCGGCGGAGGACCGTCCGGGAACACATGGCCCAGATGCGCATCGCATTGGGCGCAGGTGACTTCGGTGCGGATCATGCCGTGGCTGACGTCACGGATCTCGATCATTGCGCTGTCGGCGATCGGCGCGTAGAAACTCGGCCAGCCGCAGCCGGAATCAAACTTGGTGGCCGAATCGAACAGTGGCGCATTGCAGCAGATGCAGTGATACACCCCATCGGTGCGGGTCTCATTGTACTTGCCGCTGAAAGGACGCTCGGTGCCCTTGAGACGGCACACGTTGTACTGCTCCGGATCGAGCATTGCCTTCCATTCTTCAACGGTTTTCTGCAACTTTTCCATCGGTACACCTCGGCAACTGAAAAAGCCTGATCTGTATCTTTTCCATGGATCAGGCGGCACGTATGATTGCGCCTCTTCAAAACGCCAGTCTGGCACCCGCGCTACCGGCATTCAAACGTATTTATGGGTGCGGGCCTTGCAGCATTCACAGTACGGTAGTGCCCACACCGTCTGGATCGTTCATTTTCAGGATCACATCGCCATGCAGGTCAGCAAATCGAACAAGCTCGCCAACGTCTGCTACGACATTCGCGGCCCGGTGCTCAAGCACGCCAAGCGCCTGGAAGAGGAAGGCCATCGCATCCTCAAGCTGAACATCGGCAACCCGGCGCCCTTTGGTTTCGAAGCGCCGGATGAAATCCTCCAGGATGTGATCCGCAACCTGCCCACCGCCCAGGGCTACAGCGACTCCAAGGGCCTGTTCAGCGCGCGCAAGGCCGTGATGCAGTACTACCAGCAGAAGCAGGTCGAAGGCGTCGGCATCGAAGACATCTACCTGGGTAATGGCGTGTCCGAGCTGATCGTGATGTCCATGCAGGCCCTGCTCAACAACGGCGACGAAGTGCTGGTGCCAGCACCGGACTACCCACTGTGGACCGCCGCCGTGACCCTGGCCGGCGGCCACCCGGTGCACTACCTGTGCGACGAGGGCGCCGACTGGTTCCCGGACCTGGCAGACATCAAGGCCAAGATCACGCCGAACACCAAGGCCCTGGTGATCATCAACCCGAACAACCCCACCGGTGCGGTGTACTCCAGGGAAGTGCTGCTGGGCATGCTCGAGTTGGCACGCCAGCACAACCTGGTGGTGTTCTCCGACGAGATCTACGACAAGATCCTCTACGACGATGCGGTGCATATCTGCACCGGTTCCCTGGCGCCGGACCTGCTGTGCCTGACCTTCAACGGCCTGTCCAAGTCCTACCGCGTGGCAGGCTTCCGCTCCGGCTGGATCGCGATTTCCGGGCCCAAGCACAATGCCCAGAGCTACATCGAAGGCATCGACATGCTGGCCAACATGCGCCTGTGCGCCAACGTGCCGAGCCAGCACGCAATCCAGACCGCCCTCGGCGGCTACCAGAGCATCAATGACCTGGTCCTGCCCCAGGGCCGCCTGCTGGAACAGCGCAACCGTACCTGGGAGCTGCTCAATGCAATCCCGGGCGTGAGCTGCGTCAAGCCCATGGGCGCGCTGTACGCCTTCCCGAGGATCGACCCGAAGGTCTGCCCGATCCTCAACGACGAGAAGTTCGTGCTGGACCTGCTGCTCTCGGAAAAGCTGCTGGTGGTCCAGGGCACGGCGTTCAACTGGCCGTGGCCGGATCACTTCCGAGTGGTGACCCTGCCCCGCGTGGATGACCTGGATATGGCCATTGGCCGTATCGGCAATTTCCTCAAGTCCTATCGCCAGTAACCGGCATGGCGCTGTACGACCGGCATTCGGTCGTACAGCGATTATCTGGCAACACTTCTCTGGCTATGCACTTTCCCCGCACTGCATTTGCGTTTCTACATCCACAAGCCCCTGTAGTTACGGGCCCGCAAGGCAAAAAATAGCTTTTCACGGACAATATTCGTCATCGGAAAATCCCTTCAAGGCTCTACATTCAGGCTGTAGGACACAGTTTGAAATAGTCGCTCGGTTGAATCACCCCAAGCCGCACCTTATATACCCCGCAGTACGCGACATATTAAGCATGAGGAGAACTCTACAACCATGATGCGCATCCTGCTGTTCTTGGCCACCAACCTGGCGGTCGTGCTGATTGCCAGCATCACCCTGAGCCTTTTCGGCTTCAACGGGTTCATGGCGGCCAACGGGGTTGATCTGAACCTCAATCAGCTGCTGATTTTCTGTGCGGTCTTTGGTTTTGCCGGTTCGCTGTTCTCGCTGTTCATCTCCAAGTGGATGGCGAAGATGAGCACCAGCACCCAGATCATCACTCAACCACGCACCCGCCATGAACAATGGCTGATGCAGACCGTGGAGCAGTTGTCTCAGGAAGCAGGTATAAAAATGCCCGAGGTCGGGATTTTCCCTGCTTACGAGGCCAACGCCTTTGCGACGGGCTGGAACAAGAACGACGCCCTCGTGGCGGTCAGCCAAGGGCTGCTCGAGCGCTTTTCACCCGATGAGGTGAAGGCGGTCCTCGCGCACGAGATCGGCCACGTAGCCAACGGCGACATGATTACCCTTGCGCTGGTGCAGGGCGTGGTGAACACCTTCGTGATGTTCTTTGCGCGGATCATCGGCAACTTTGTCGACAAGGTGATCTTCAAGAACGAAGGCGGCCGCGGGATCGCCTACTTCGTAGCGACCATCTTTGCCGAAGTGGTACTGGGCTTCCTGGCCAGCGCGATTGTGATGTGGTTCTCGCGCAAACGGGAGTTCCGTGCAGACGAAGCCGGCGCGCGCCTGGCTGGCACCGGTGCAATGATCAGTGCGCTGCAGCGCCTGCGCTCCGAACAGGGCCTGCCGGTGCATATGCCCGACAGCCTGACCGCCTTTGGCATCAACGGAGGTGTCAAGCAGGGCCTGGCTCGCATGTTCATGAGCCACCCGCCGCTGGAAGAGCGTATCGACGCGCTGCGTCGTCGGGGCTGATACCCGGTAATGCAAAAGGGGCGATTGGATCGCCCCTTTTTTTGTGCGCGGGTTTTACAGCTTGGTGAGCCGATACACGCGCTCTTCGAGGCGCGCGACTCCGTCCTGCACGAACTTCCAGCTCTCACCCAGGATATCCTGGGCTTCGAGCACCTCCAGGCTCCACTGCAAACCCAGAAGCACCTTCACCTCGTCATCCGGCACCGCAAAGGGCGGGCCGGCTTTTTGCGTCTGGTCGTAGTCCAGGGTGATCAGCAGCCCCTGGCAGCCTGGCCGCAGCAGGCTATTCAACTGCTCGGCGTACTGCGCACGCATCAACGGCGGCAGGGCGATCAGTGCGGCACGGTCGTAAAGCGCAGCGCAGTCAGCCAGTGCCCCGGCGTCCAAGGCAAAGAAATCGCCGCACCATATTTCGATCAAATCAGCCTGGTACACCTTGAACACGCCGTGCCGAGTGATGCGCGGCGTCAGGTTCTGCTCGCTGAAAAAGGCTTCTACCGCCTGCTCCGACAGCTCAACGCCGAATACGTGATAGCCGTTGCTGGCCAGCCACATCAGGTCCAGGCTTTTACCACACAGCGGCACCAGCACCTTGGCGCCCTGGGCAAGGCCAAGCACAGGCCAATACCGCAGCAGGTAAGGATTGACCTCGGGCAGGTGAAAGCCAATCTGATTGCGCGCCCAGCGCTCCTGCCAAAATTTGGGCTCCATGGAATCACCTCCGAAAATTCGATCAAAAAGCGCTAAAACTTATATTAGATTTAGATCAATGATCTGATTGAAGATGGGCCCATGTTAAACCTCAGGACCTTCCTTATGTTGCCCAGCCTGTTTATCTCCCACGGATCGCCCATGCTTGCCCTGCAACCCGGCGCCAGCGGCCCCGCCCTGCAGCGCCTGGCCGCTGAACTGCCGCGGCCGAAGGCAATTGTGGTGGTGTCGGCACATTGGGAAAGCCAGGAACTGCTGGTCAGCGGCAGTGCTGCGCCCGAGACCTGGCACGACTTCGGCAGTTTCCCCCGCGAGCTGTTCGCCGTGCAGTACCCAGCGCCGGGCGACCCGCAATTGGCCGGCGAAATTGTCGAACTGCTTCATGCCGACGGCTTGCAGGCGCGAATCGATGAGCGCCGCCCGTTTGACCATGGCACCTGGGTGCCGCTCTCGCTGATGTACCCGGCAGCGGATATTCCAGTGGTGCAAGTCTCCTTGCCCAGCCACATGGGCCCTGCCCTGCAAACCCGCGTCGGGCATGCCTTGGCCGGCTTGCGCGAACGGGGCGTGCTGTTGATCGGCTCCGGCAGCATCACCCATAACCTGGGGGAGCTGAACTGGCAGGCCGGACCTCAGCGTATCGAGCCTTGGGCACGCGACTTCCGTGACTGGATGGTGGAGACACTCGCCGCCAACGACGAGGCGGCCTTGCATGATTACCGTCGCCAGGCGCCCCACGCCGTGCGCAGCCATCCCAGCGATGAACATTTGTTGCCGCTGTACTTTGCGCGCGGCGCCGGGGGTGACTTCAGCGTTGCACACCAGGGGTTCACCATGGGCGCGCTGGGTATGGACATCTACCGCTTCGGTTAACAGCGGACAAAAAAAATCCCCGAACCAGTCGGGGATTTTTTATGTGCGATCAATCAGCCCAAGGGCGGATCAATCTTCGCGGTAGCGACGCAGCTTCAATTGCTTGCCGGCAACGCGGGTGTCTTTCAGCTTGGTCAGCAGTTTTTCCAGACCGTCTTCCGGCAGCTCCACCAGGGAGAAGCTGTCACGGACCTGGATGCGACCGATGGCTTCACGTGCCAGGCCACCCTCGTTGAGGATAGCGCCCAGCAGGTTCTTGGCAGCGATACCATCACGTGCTCCCAGCGCGGTACGGCAACGGGCACGGCCTTCAGCCAATGGAACCGGAGCGCGACGCTCACGATCACCACGGTCCGGACGGTCGCCGGTACGCTCTGGACGATCACCGCGTGGCGCGTTGTTCGGCACCAGTGGGCGCTCTTTCTCGATGGCCGCCAGGGTCAGGGCCTGACCGTTGGTAGCCTTGCGCAGCAGGGCTGCAGCCAGGGCACGCGGGGTGCAACCGATATCGGCGGTCAGGCGGTCCAGCAGGTCGCCGTGGGTCGATTCAGCGTCAGCCACCAGCGGCGACAGGCTGTTGGTCAGTTTCTTGATGCGGGCATCGAGAACGGCCTGGGCATCCGGCAGGCGTACTTCGGCAACTTTCTGACCGGTTACACGCTCGATCACTTGCAGCATGCGGCGCTCACGTGGCGTCACCAGCAGCAGTGCACGACCTTCGCGACCGGCACGGCCGGTACGGCCGATACGGTGAACGTAGGATTCCGGATCGTAAGGCATGTCAACGTTGAACACGTGGGTGATACGCGGAACGTCGAGACCACGAGCGGCTACGTCGGTCGCCACAACGATGTCCAGACGGCCATCCTTGAGGGAGTCGATCACGCGCTCACGTTGGTTCTGGGCGATGTCACCGTTCAGCGCAGCGGCTTTGTAGCCTTTGGCTTCCAGGGCACTGGCCAGGTCCAGGGTCGCTTGCTTGGTACGCACGAACATGATCAGGGCGTCGAAGTCTTCGACTTCCAGCAGGCTCAATACAGCCGAGGTCTTCTGGTCAGCGTGAACCAACAGGTGAGCCTGTTCGATCGCGGTAACGGTCTGAGTCTTGGTCTGGATCTTCACGTGTTGCGGATCGCGCAGATGGCGTTCGGCAATGGCACGGATCGACTGTGGCAGGGTAGCCGAGAACAGGACGGTTTGACGGGTCGGTGGCAGTGCCTTGAAGATGACTTCCAGGTCATCCATGAAGCCCAGCTTCAACATTTCGTCGGCTTCGTCCAAAACCAGGTGGTTCACGGTCGACAGGACTTTCTCGTCGCGACGCAGGTGGTCGCACAGACGGCCCGGGGTGGCCACGACGATCTGGGCGCCATTACGGATGGCTTTCAGTTGCGGGCCCATCGGCGCGCCGCCGTAGACGGCAACAACGGTAACGCCTGGCATTTGCTTGGCGTAGGTTTCAAAAGCGGTTGCTACTTGCAGCGCCAACTCACGCGTTGGCGCCAGGATCAGGGCTTGCGGCTCGCGCTTGGCAGGATCGATGCAGTGCAGGATAGGCAGGGCGAACGCGGCGGTTTTACCGGTACCGGTTTGCGCCTGGCCAATCATGTCCTGGCCGGCCATGATGATCGGGATCGATTGCTGCTGAATCGCCGAAGGTTCTTCGTAGCCGGTCGCGATGACGGCAGCGAGAATGTTCGGGTTAAGATTAAAAGCGGCGAAGCCGCCGGTTTCCTGGGTCATGGGTCTGCCTCTAAGTGCATCCGCAAAGACCCATGCTCCAAAGCTGCGCATGCCGTGTTGAGACTCAAGAGTCGCCCTGGCTGCTTTGTCGGCGGGGATTTGCGAAAACGAATGAATGAAAAAGATTCGTCAAGGGAGAGTCCGCTGTGCGGACGTGCAGCCGAAGCTGACTTCGGGGAATTGCGCTACCTAAACGCGGCCCGGTTAAAGGCCGGCGCGCACTATACCGGAAATACCTGAAAAAGGGAGCTTTTTTTATCGCCAGGCGCCGATAAACCGCGCTGCATCACAGTCTTTGCAGATAAGCGCGGCAGGGTCTATTTTTCAAAGGCCCGGCCCTGTTGGTCATGACGCTTAAACGGTTCACCTTGCATCGAGACCCTTTGGTCTGAAACCCTGACATTGCGCCCGAGGGCACACCCGATGAATCAAGCCAGCAGCAGCCGCGTCAGCCGTGAACTCCAGGGCCATGTCCTGCTGTTGGGACTGGATCGGGTCGCCAAGCGCAACGCCTTTGACCTGGACCTGCTCAATGAACTGAGCCTGGCTTATGGCGAATTTGATCGAAATGACGAAGCACGGGTGGCCGTAGTATTTGCCCACGGTGACCACTTCACCGCCGGCCTGGACCTGGCCAATGTCAGCGCCGTGATGGCTGGAGGCTGGCAACCGCCCCTGGGCGGTTGCGATCCCTGGGGCGTTTTCGCCGGCCCCAGGGTCAGCAAACCGGTGATCGTCGCGGCCCAGGGCTACTGCCTGACCATCGGTATCGAGTTGATGCTCGCGGCGGATATCAACCTGTGCGCGAGCAATACCCGCTTTGCGCAGATGGAAGTGCAACGTGGGATTTTTCCGTTTGGAGGCGCGACATTGCGCTTTCATCAGATCGCCGGCTGGGGCAACGCCATGCGCTGGCTGCTCACCGGCGATGAGTTCGACGCCCATGAAGCCCTGCGCCTGGGCCTGGTGCAGGAAGTCATGGCCAGTGAAGACCTGCTGCCCCGCGCCATCGAACTCGCCAGCCGCATCGCGCGCCAGGCGCCGCTTGGCGTCCAGGCCACCTTGATGTCGGCCCGCCTGGCACACATGGAAGGCGAAACCGTTGCCGCCGCCGCGCTGCCGCCGATGGTGGATAAATTGCTGAACAGCGAGGATGCCAAGGAAGGCGTGCGGGCGATGGTCGAGAAGCGGCCGGGGGTGTTCAAGGGCATCTAGCTTATGTAGCCGGACGAATCGCCTTGATCAACGCCTGCAACGAGTAACCCAGACGCGGCGCCAACAACTCAGCCCGAGCAGAAAGCGCCTCCATATCCAGCGCCTGGTCCAGCTCCGAAGGCACCAACAGGATCACATTGCCCTCCTTCACCGGCAGTTCCCAATAATGCCGGTGGTACAAACCACGCAGCAGCGCCGCGCCCAAGGGTTTGCCATCGTCGGTGGCCCACTGGTTGATCACCAGCCAACCGCCGGGGTTGAGTTTCTTCTGGCAGTTTTCCAGGAAGGTCCAGGCCAGGTGTCCGACGCCGGGACCGACATCCGTGTAGAGGTCGACGAAAATCAGGTCCGCCGATTCAGCGCTCTCCAACAGTTCCAAGGCGTCGCCGATGCGGATATACAGGCGCGGATCATCATCCAGCCCCAGGTATTCGATGGCCAGGCGCGGCACATCGGGGCGCAGCTCGATGGCTTCGACATCCTCCAGCGGCAGGAACTTGAGGCAGGCCTGGGTCAAGGTGCCAGCTCCCAGGCCGAGGAACAGTGCGCTCTCCGGCTGCTCATGGCACAACGCGCCGATCAGCATCGCGCGGGTGTAGTCGTACTCCAGCCAGCTCGGGTCAGCGGTGAACACGCAGCTTTGCTCGATGGCGTCGCCAAACTCGAGAAACCGGTAATCGGCCACCTCGAGCACACGAATCATGCCGAAATCATCATGGACCTCGGCCAGCAGGCGCTCGACACGCTCCTCGCTCATCACTACTCCTAAAGGGGTTACCCCACGGCAAAGGCGCGATTGTCGGCCAACCGGCGGCAACAGGTCACGCACTAATTGCTGATAACATTGGCGCCCGACCGTCAACCACCCAATCGAGTTCATGATGAGCCAACCCTGGAGCCCCGACAGCTGGCGCGCCCTGCCAATCCAGCAACAACCCCAGTACCCGGACGCCGCGCACTTGTTGCAAGTGGAGCAGAGCCTGGCCAGCTATCCGCCGCTGGTGTTTGCCGGGGAAGCCCGCGAGTTGCGCCGTCAGTTTGCCGAGGTGACCCAGGGTCGCGCGTTCCTGCTGCAAGGTGGCGACTGCGCCGAGAGCTTTGCCGAGTTCTCCGCCGCAAAAATCCGCGACACCTTCAAGGTGCTGCTACAGATGGCAATCGTGATGACCTTCGCCGCCGGCTGCCCGGTGGTGAAAGTCGGGCGCATGGCCGGCCAGTTCGCCAAGCCGCGCTCGGCCAACGATGAAACCCTCGACGGCATCACCCTGCCCGCCTACCGTGGCGACATCGTCAACGGCATCGGTTTCGACGAAAAAAGCCGTGTGCCGGACCCGGACCGCCTGCTGCAGTCCTACCACCAGTCCACCGCCACCCTCAACCTGCTGCGCGCCTTTGCCCAGGGCGGTTTTGCCGACCTGCACCAGGTGCACAAGTGGAACCTGGACTTTATCGCCAACTCCGCCCTGGCGGAAAAATACAGCCAGTTGGCCGACCGCATCGACGAAACCCTGGCCTTCATGCGCGCCTGCGGCATGGACAGCTCGCCACAGTTGCGCGAAACCAGCTTTTTCACAGCCCATGAAGCGCTGCTGCTCAACTACGAACAAGCCTTCGTGCGCCGCGACAGTCTGACCAACGACTACTACGACTGCTCGGCCCACATGCTGTGGATCGGCGACCGCACCCGTCAGTTGGATGGCGCCCATGTCGAATTCCTGCGCGGGGTGAACAACCCGATCGGCGTGAAGGTCGGCCCGAGCATGAACCCCGATGACCTGATCCGCCTGATCGACATCCTCAACCCCGACAACGACCCCGGCCGCCTCAACCTGATCGCGCGCATGGGCGCAGGCAAAGTCGGCGACCACCTGCCCAAGCTGATTCGCGCGGTGCAGCGCGAAGGCAAGCAGGTGCTGTGGAGCTCCGACCCGATGCACGGCAACACCATCAAGGCCAGCAGCGGCTACAAGACCCGCGACTTTGCGCAGATCCTCGGCGAGGTCAAGGAGTTCTTCCAGGTGCACCAGGCCGAGGGCACGTATGCCGGCGGGATTCATATCGAGATGACCGGGCAGAACGTCACCGAGTGCATCGGCGGCGCGCGGCCGATCACCGAAGATGGCTTGTCGGACCGTTACCACACCCACTGCGACCCAAGGATGAACGCCGATCAGTCGCTGGAGTTGGCATTCCTGATTGCCGAGACGTTGAAGCAGGTCAAACGCTAGCAGACGTTTGGAAAATAGGGCTTGTAGTGACAAGCCCGCTCGCCACGAAAGTACCTTCCTCCTACACGCGCAGCATGGCTAACCGCAACCGGTCGGCACTCGGCCGCTGGCAATTGAGCTGCACCTGTTCCAGCCCCAGCCAGTCGGCCATTTGCCGCAGGTTCAGGGCCAGCGCCTGCATCCCCTCATCATCCAGCCCCGGCTCCTCTTCGTGCACCCCATGCACGGCCAGGCGCCCGTTGGCGCGCTCGGCCCGCAGGTCGATACGTGCAGCGATGCGCTCGTTGTGCAAAAACGGCAGCACGTAGTAGCCGTACACCCGTTTGTGTTGCGGGGTGTAGATCTCCAGGCGGTAGCGGAAATCGAACAGGCGCTCGGTGCGGCTGCGCTCCCAGACCAGCGAGTCGAAGGGCGACAGCAGTGCGCTGGCCGACACCTTGCGTGGCACTTTGGGCTCGGGCAGGCAGTATGCTGCCTGCTTCCAGCCTTGCACCTGGCACACCTGCAATTGCCCGTCCTCGACCAACTCCGCCAGGCGACTGCGACTGTCGGCGGGGTCAAGGCGGAAGTAGTCGCGCAGGTCTTTTTCGGTGCCTACACCCAAGGCGGTGGCGCTGTGCAGCAACAGGCCACGCTGGGCCTCGGCCTCGGTCAACGGCGTCTGCTGGAGGATATCGCCAGGGATGACGCGCTCGGGCAAGTCATAGAGCCGCTCGAAACCACGCCTGCCGGCAACGGTCACCAGGCCGGCGGCGAACAACCACTCCAGCGCATGCTTTTCATCGCTCCAGTCCCACCAGGGTCCGGCTCGCTCTTCGCGGGTCGACAAACTGCCCGCGCCCAGCGCGCCCTGCTGTTCGACAGTCTGCAAAACGCGCTGGATCGTGGCCTGTTGCTCACGACCGAAGCGCGCCATCTGCGAATAGATGCCCCGTCCCTGCTGCGCCCGCTCCATACGCCAACGCATCAAGGGATACAACGCCATCGGCAGCAACGAGGCCTCGTGCCCCCAATACTCAAACAGCGAACGCCGCCGGCCCTGGCTCCAGGCCGCCTGTTCAAGCATCAACGGCGAGTAACCGCCCAGGCGGGAAAACAGCGGCAAGTAATGAGAGCGCACCAGCGCATTGACCGAGTCAATCTGCAACACGCCCAAGCGCTCGATCACGCGGTTGATGTGCGCAGCTTTTATCAGTACGGGCGCCTGGCGCCCGGAAAATCCCTGGGCCGCCAGCGCCATGCGCCGAGCGTGCTTGAGGGAAAAAGACAGGTCGGCGGCCATGAGGATCTCCATGTGGGCTCGCCAACCACCCTACTGCATCCGGGGTCATTTTCGCAGCGGGTCTTGCCAGAAATGCAGATGGCGATCCTGCTCAACGTCGCCGCGATTGAGCCCGATGTCCTTGAGCGCATCATCGCTCAAGCTGGCCAGGACCTGACGCTCCCCATGCAGCGCCTGCCAACGGGCAATCCTGTTAAACAGCCCGGAAAACGGACGTTTTGCCATCAACACAAAGCCTCTTTGACCTTTCATCTTCTCGCCCTCCAATGGGGATGACGCGAGTGTGTGCCTGGCCTTAAGATCAATCCAACGAATGTTTCTTATGCAATACATCTCGGAGATTGATCAATTGTCCGACTACCCGAGCATCGACACTGAGGTACTGCGTACTTTCGTCGCCATCGCCGACCAGGGCGGTTTCACCCGCGCCGGTGAACGGGTCAACCGCACCCAATCGGCGGTGAGCATGCAGATGAAGCGCCTGGAAGAAGACGTGCTGCAGCGCAAATTGTTCGAGCGCGATGGCCGGCAAGTGCGGCTTACCCCCGAGGGCCAAGTGCTGCTGGGCTATGCGCGGCGCATCCTGAAATTGCACAGCGAAGTGTTCAACACCCTGCGCGAGCCGCATATGGTGGGGCTGGTACGCATCGGTACACCGGATGACTACGTGATGCGCTTCCTGCCGGGGATTCTCCAGCGGTTTTCCAAGGCGTACCCGCTGATCCAGATTGAGATGCACTGCGAGGCGTCCACGGTGCTGATGCAGCGCCGGGACCTGGCCCTGACCGTGATCAGCCGAGAGCCCGGGAATGATGTCGGGGAACTGTTGCGTTCCGAACGCATGGTATGGGCCGCAGCACCGTGCTTTTGCGTAGACGAGCACGACGCCCTGCCCCTGGCGATTTCCGGTGCTGACTGCCTTTACACCCAGTGGGCCCTGGGGGCACTGGATTCGGTCGAGCGCAGTTATCGCCTCGCCTATCACAGCACCAATGGGGCGGCGATCCAGGCAGTCGTCAGCGCGGGCTTGGCGGCCATGGTCAGCATGGAAAGCCTGGTGACTGCAGACCTGCGCATACTCGGCAGCGAGGAAGGGCTACCGCCCTTGCCGTCAATGAACCTGCGTTTGCTGCGTAACCCCCTGATGGCCTCACCGATCACCGATTGCCTGGCCGAGTACATCCTCGAAGGCTTCAGACTTTAAAGGTCAGCATGACCGCACACAGCACCAGGAAGCCGCAGAACAGGCCGCGCAACAGCCTTTCCGGCAGGGCGTGGGCGACTTTCACGCCCCAACTGATACTGAGCAGGCCACCGACGGCCAGGGGGATGCCGATCAGCCAGTCCACTTCGTGGTGCCAGGCATAGGTGACCAGGGTCACGCCGGTGCTGGGCAGGGCCAAGGCCAGGGACAAGCCCTGGGCGACCACCTGGGTGGTGCCGAACACACTGGTCAGTATCGGCGTGGCCACCACCGCGCCACCCACCCCAAACAAACCGCCCATGGAACCGGACGCCGCGCCCAATACGCCAAGCCAGGGCCAGGAATAACGCATGTGTGCCGTCGGCGGTGCATTGCGTGTGAACATGCGCAGCAGGTTGTAAGCCGAAAGCGTCAGCAGGAACACGATAAATCCGATACGCATGGCGCCTGCGTCCAGCCCCACGGCCCAGATCGAGCCGAGCCAGGCAAAGCTGAAGCCCATGATGCCCAACGGCAGGGCGTGGCGCAGTTCGATGCGATTGCGCTGGTGGTAACGCCACAGGGCCAGCATCACGTTGGGCACCACCATCACCAGCGCCGTGCCTTGGGCAAGTTGTTGGTCCAGGCCGAACCATACGCCGAGTACCGGGATCGCAATCAGCCCACCGCCAATACCAAACAGGCCACCCACCGTGCCGAGGGCCACGCCCAATACCAGATACACCGCTAAATCCAACACCGCTCGCTACTCCACATTCCCAGGCCCTGCATGCTACGCAGTCGACTCTGGCGTGGAAACGCACAGCAACGCACAATGGCTATGCCAATCTCGCATAAGCGCGCATCGATGAATCCCAACACGCTGACCGATCAACTGAGCCTGTTTCTCGATGTACTGGAAACCGGCAGCTTTTCCGCCGCAGCCCGTCGCCATCCGCTGACGCCCTCGGCGGTGGCGCGGCGCATCGACAGCCTGGAAAGCTCCGTGGGCAGCCGCCTGTTCCAGCGCAGCACTCACGCGGTGGTGCCGACCCCGGCGGGCCTGGCCTTCGCCGAGCGGGCACGACGGATTGTCAGCGAGCTGCAACTGGCGCGGGCGGAAGCAGTCTCCTTGAGCCATGCACCCGAGGGCTTGATCCGTGTGGACGCACCGGCAGCGTTTGGGCGACGGCATCTGGCGCCCGTGATCGCCGACTTCCTGAATGTGTACCCGGGGCTGGATGTGCACCTGCATCTGATCGACAGCTTTGTCGATATGCAGGGCGCGCACTTGGGCAAGGTCGACCTGGTGCTGCGCGCCGGGCATATCGTCGATACCCGGCTGATCGCCACGCCCCTGGCCAGTATCGTGCGCATCGCCTGCGCCAGTCCGGCCTACCTGAAAAGCCGTGGCACCCCGGCCCACCCTCGCGAATTGAGCGAGCATGACGGCCTGGACTGGGACGGCCTGGCGCCGATGTTCGCGTGGCGCTTCGAGTTGGACGGGCGACGTGCAACGCATCGCCCGCGGCGCATCCGCATGAGCGCCAACAACGCTGAAGCGCTGCTATCGGGCGCTCTCGCCGGGCTGGGGATCGCCCACCTCCCCACCTGGCTGGCCAGTGAGTACCTGGTGCGCGGCGAGTTACTGCCACTGTTTTGCCAAGACGGCCTGCCTAACCCGGAGACCACCGGGATCTATGCACTGCGCCTGGAACAGCAGCCCAATGCGCGCAGCCGGTTGCTGCTGGAATACCTCAAGTCCCGATTCAGCCCCGTGCCGCCTTGGGATCTGGCACTGCAAAGCGGACTGGTCTGACCATCCGGACAGAATTATCTGGCGCATTAAAGATTTGCCCGCTAGATTCCAGGCAGACACGCTTTTTTGAGGCACCACCATGAGCAAAAATCCCGCCCCGTGCGAATCCCTGTTGCTGGACAACCAACTGTGTTTCGCCCTGCACTCCACGTCGCTGCTGATGACCAAGGTCTACAAACCGCTGCTGCAAGCCCTCGGCCTGACGTACCCGCAGTATCTGGCCATGATGGTGCTGTGGGAAGAAGATGGTTTGACCGTCGGTGAAATCAGCAGCCGCCTGCTGACCGACCCGGGCTCCCTGACGCCACTGCTCAAGCGCCTGGAAGCCGAAGGCCTGCTCAGCCGCACCCGCAGCCGTGAAGATGAGCGCGTGGTGGTGGTGGAACTGACCGGCGACGGGCGCGCCTTGCAGGAAAACGCCATGGGCATTCCACAGTGCATTCTCGGCGCCAGCGGTTTGGATCTGGACCAATTGCGCAAGCTGCAGGCTGACTTGCTTGCGTTGCGGGGCAACCTGCAGAACGCGATCTGAACACGGCAAAACACTCAACCTGTGGGAGTGGGCTTGCTCCCGATGACGGTTTATCAGTCGACGAATCTTTTGACTGAAACACCGCTATCGGGAGCAAGCCTCCTCCCACACTGGTTTGCAGCGACTGAAAAAATATTTATACATTTATCTTGCGCACTAAACATTAGCGCTATACATTTGCCTCACCAACTACTTAGCGCGCAAAACTTTAGCGCTAAAAACAAAGAGGACGACACCATGCAAACGCTCTATACCGCAGTAGCCACCGCCACCGGCGGCCGTGATGGTCGCGCTGTTTCCAGCGACAACATCCTCGACGTCAAACTCTCCACCCCCAAGGAATTGGGCGGCGCCGGCGGCCAGGCCACCAACCCGGAACAACTGTTTGCTGCCGGTTACTCGGCCTGCTTTATCGGCGCCCTGAAATTCGTCGCCAGCCAGACCAAACGCAAAATCCCGGATGATGCCTCGATCACTGCCCACGTCGGCATCGGCCAGATCCCTGGCGGTTTCGGCCTGGATATCGACCTGCACGTCAGCCTGCCAGGCCTGGCCGAGGACGATGCGCAAAGCCTGGTCGACGCCGCGCACCAAGTCTGCCCGTACTCCAACGCCACCCGTGGCAACGTCGATGTGCGCCTGCACGTAACCGTCTAACCACTGCCGCTGTCACTGGAGAAGAACATGAACACATTTGCCAACGTGCTGACCGGCAGCCTGCTCGCCCTGTCCGTCACTCACGCGTTTGCCGCCAATGGCGACGTTGAACACAGTACCCAGGCCTTCCTGGATGTGTTGAACGCCGGCACCGGCAAACCGATGGAACAACTGACGCCCACGCAAGCCCGTGCCGTGCTGACGGGTGCCCAGGCCGGTGTGAAGTTGACCCTGCCCAAGGCGGACGTGAGCCAGAAGACCATTCAGGTCGATGGCCAGCCGCTGGACCTGACCATCGTGCGGCCAGCCGGGGTCAAGGGCACATTGCCGGTGTTCATGTTCTTCCACGGCGGCGGCTGGGTGTTGGGGGATTACCCGACTCACGAGCGCCTGGTGCGCGATCTGGTGGCGGGTTCGGGGGCCGTGGCGGTCTTCGTCAACTACACGCCTTCACCGGAAGCCCGCTATCCGGTGGCGATCAACCAGGCCTACGGCGCAACCAAGTGGGTCGCCGAGCATGGCAAGGACATCAACGTCGACGGCAAACGCCTGGCGGTCGCGGGTAATAGTGTCGGCGGCAATATGGCAGCCGTCGTCAGCCTGATGGCCAAGGACAAGGGCACACCTGCGATCAAGTTCCAACTGCTGTTATGGCCGGTGACCGATGCCAACTTCGAGACGGCTTCCTACAACCAGTACGCCGAAGGGCACTTCCTCACCAGGAACATGATGAAGTGGTTCTGGGACAACTACACCACCGACGCCAATCAGCGCGCCGAGATCTACGCCTCGCCGCTGCGGGCGACCGCGGATCAGCTCAAGGGCTTGCCGCCCGCGCTGATTCAGACCGCCGGTGCCGATGTGTTGCGTGACGAAGGCGAAGCCTATGCGCGCAAGCTGGACCAGGCCGCGGTTCCCGTGACGGCCGTGCGCTATAACGGCATGATCCACGACTACGGTTTGCTCAATGTGGTCAGCCAGGTACCAGCGGTGCGTTCGGCCTTGCTGCAGGCATCCGACGAGCTGAAGCAGCACCTGAAGTAAAAAGCAGCGCCCACGAAAAAGCCCGACGCTAGGTCGGGCTTTTTCGTATCGGCGGGGCCAGAATTACTTCTTGGCGCGACCTTTGTACGAACCACCTTCGCGGGTGTCGATCTCGATCAGGTCGTCGATTTCGATGAAATCGGCAACTTGCAGTTCGGTACCGTTGCTCAGCTTGGCAGGCTTCATCACTTTGCCCGAAGTGTCACCGCGAGCGGAACCTTCGGTGTAGGCAACCTTACGCACGATAGTGGTCGGCAGCTCTACGGAAACCAGGCGCTCTTCGAAGAAAATAGCTTCGCAGACGTCTTCCATGCCTTCTTCGATGAACGGCAGAACGGCTTCGATATCTTCAGCGTTCAGCTCGTACATGGTGTAGTCGGTGGTGTCCATGAACGTGTAGGTGTCGCCGCTGATGAAGGACAGGGTCGCTTCCTTGCGGTCGAGGATCACGTCGTCCAGTTTGTCATCGGCGCTGTAGACGATCTCGGTCTTGTAACCGGTCAGCAGGTTCTTCAGCTTGGTCTTCATGATTGCGCTGTTACGACCAGACTTGGTGAACTCAGCTTTCTGAACCAGCCAAGGGTCGTTTTCGAGACGGATCACTGTACCGGGTTTCAGTTCTTTACCAGTTTTCATTGCGTATATCCGAAATTTGGATGGGATTACAAAAATCAAGGTCGCGTATCATATCCAACTTTCATAAAACTGTACCAGCGCCGTCGCAAGATCGGCCTGCAAGCCTTGTTCCAGACACCACCTCTGCGCGTGCCGAGTCAACTCTGGCCAGTGCTCCAACAGCATTTTCCAAGCTTGTGCCATATCGCCATCAGTGTTCCAGGCTTGCCAGAGCTCGACCAAGGCGATCTTTGCGGCCGGTGACAAGCCGGCGGTGTACAGGTCCAGGAAGGCGTCGAGCTTGTCCAGGTGGATGTCTTCGTCCTGGCGATAGATGTGCCACAGCAGCGGCCGCCCGGCCCATTGGGCGCGCACGAACGAGTCTTCGCCGCGCACGGCATTGAAGTCGCAACACCACAGCAAGCGGTCATATTGCTCCTGGCGCACAAACGGCAGCACCTGCACCGTCAGGGCGTTGCGCTGATGGACGTCCCCCACCGCCAGGCCTTCGACACCGAGCCAATGCTGCACATCACCGAGGATGCGCCCTTCCGGCACCAAGAGATGAGTGGCGTGCCCGTCGGTCGAGAGTGCATCCAGCCAACTGGCCAGCCCGGCGTTTTCGTAGGCGAACAACGAGATCAGCCGCGCACCCGGTGCCGGAAACACACCCAGACCTTGCAGGAATTGCCGCTGTGCAGCGGCATCCTGCTGAAACGCCTGACGCTGTTCCAGCAACCCGGCCTCGCGTAACAGCCCGCCCGTACCGGGTCGGAACCCTGGGAAAAAGAAGTACTTCTGCACGCCCTTGAACTTCACCGAGGGCAACCGATGACACCCCACTACCCAGTCTTCGGCACTGAGGTAATCCAGGTTCATCCACAACGGCGTACGTTCACGCACGGCCATGGCTTCCATGTAGTCAGGCGGCAACTGGCAGGCGAAGGCGGCGATCACCACATCGGCTGCCGGTGCGCTCGACCACACGGCCGGCCAATGGCGCACATCGACACCCTCTTGCCATTGCTGGTCCAGGCGCACATCAATCTCGGGGCACATACGCTCGAAGGCGCGCAGGTCGTCGACCCACAAGCGCACCTCGCACCCCTGCTCCGCCACCAATTGCCGGGCCAGGCGCCAGGTCACGCCGATGTCGCCATAGTTATCGACGACGCTGCAAAAAATATCCCAGCGGGCTTTCATTCCGGGCTCCAACGCTCAAAGGCTCGATTGTCCGCATAAATGCGCCGATGCAGAAGGCTTGATCGCGATTATTCTGCACAGTGGCTGTGCGACAATCGCCGCCATGCCGTTAATGCCTGCCAGGAGGCCATCATGTCCGATCGCTCGTTGTCGCTGCCCAAACTCACGCTCGCCATTGCCCTGGGGCTGTGGCTGGGATTTATCGCCATTGCGCTGACCAGTTGGCTGGCGTCGCGCTATCTGTTCCCGCAAAGCCTGGCGCCTGTAGCCCAGGCCGTTGAGCAACTGGGCAAACCTGCGGCGGTTGCACCGGAGCCGCCGAACCGTATGTTCGAGCAGTACCAACAGAACCTGCAGAAGCAGGAACAACAGCAGGCCCTGGACCAGGCCCGCAATAACGCACGCAACCTGTCCAACCCAAAATGCCAGTTCTGGCTACAGCAGGACCAGAACGCACCGAATGAAAAGACCCGGGCCAATGTCCTGCAATTCTGCGATTGATGACCATGAATAAACACGCTGTTCACCAGCTGATCCTGGAAAAACTCACCGTCGACCTCGACATCGCCCAGCGCGCCGCGCAGACCGCCTACGAAACCGCGACCCACGAAGAAAATATCGCCGAAAACAAATACGACACCCTCGGGCTGGAGGCGTCTTACCTGGCAGCCGGGCAAGCCAGGCGCGTCGAGGAAATCAAGCAGGCGCTGGCGCTGTGCCAGAACCTGCCACTGCGTGCGTACGATGATCAACGTGGCATAGAAGTCGGCACATTGCTGGGCCTGGAAGACGAGAACGGCCGCCAACAGTGGCTGTTCCTGGCACCGGATGCGGCGGGTTTGAAGGTGGACGTGGTCGGGCAACCGGTGACCGTCATCACCCCGCGTTCACCCTTGGGCAAAAGCCTGCTGGGCAAGTTCGAAGGTGATGAGGTGGAGATTCTGGTAGCAGGCGCCCGGCAACATTTTACGGTTACCGAGGCCAAATAACCCCCTTAATGGACGGGCAATTCCACGCCGTCGAACAGCTCTTCCAGTTCCTGCTTGTTGTGGCACTGGATTGCCTTGGCCATGACTTCGCGGGTCAGGTGCGGGGCGAACTTCTCGATGAAGTCGCACATGAAGCCCCGCAGGAAGGTGCCACGGCGGAAGCCGATCTTGGTCACACTGGACTCGAACAGCTCGCTGGCATCCAGCACCACCAGGTCTTTATCGAGGTTGGTATCGACGGCCATCTTGGCGACGATGCCCACGCCCAGGCCCAGGCGCACATAGGTCTTGATGACGTCGGCGTCGGCGGCGGTGAACACCACTTTCGGCGTCAGGCCACGATGGCTGAAGGCTTCGTCGAGCTTGGAGCGGCCGGTGAAACCGAAGACGTAGGTGACGATCGGGTACTCGGCCAGGGCTTCCAGGGTCAGCTTCGGCAACTTGGCCAATGGGTGCCCCTGGGGCACGACGACGCAACGGTTCCAGCGGTAGCACGGCATCATCACCAGGTCACCGAACAGCTCCAGGGCTTCGGTGGCGATGGCGAAGTCGACGGTGCCGTCGGCGGCCATCTCGGCGATCTGCATCGGCGAGCCTTGATGCATGTGCAGCGCCACGTCCGGGTATTGCTTGATGAAATCGCGGATCACCGGCGGCAATGCGTAACGCGCCTGGGTGTGGGTCGTGGCAATCGACAAGGTGCCTTTCTTCTCGTTGGAGAACTCTTGGGCGATCTGCTTGATGCTCTCGACTTTGCGCAGGATCTCGCCGGCGGTGGTGATGATGCGTTCACCGGCCGGGGTGACACGGGTGAGGTGCTTGCCGCTGCGTGCGAACACTTCGACGCCCAGCTCGTCTTCGAGCAGGCGGATCTGCTTGCTGATACCGGGTTGGGAGGTGTAAAGGCTTTGAGCGGTAGCGGAAACGTTGAGGTCGTGGTGCGCCACTTCCCAGATGTAGCGCAGTTGTTGAAGCTTCATATGTGTCCCTCAAAGCAGATAGACGCCACAGGTATCAGCGACGGTATATAACTATATTAAAGGTTTGACGGATAAATCTAGAACTTTTTATCGTTTTTTACCCGTCACACGTCATCACTGCGTCGACGCTGTAACGCAGGCACCAGGTAAACCGGCACGCTAGACAACTGCAGCACCCGTGCAGCGGTGCGCCCAAGCGGTGTGGCGGCCGCCGTGGCATGGCTGTGGCTGCCGACGATCAACAGGTCGACGGACAATTTGCGCAACTGCTCGAGTATCACTTCGCACGGGTCGCCCTGGATCACCCGTACCGAGCGAATCAGTTCAAGGTCCTGGCCCTCATCCCCCAATTCTTCGCGAAAACTGTCCAGCACCCGTTGCTCGATGGTCGCCATGACAGTGCTCAGCCCCTGGCTCTGCCATTCACTCAAGGCCTTCTCATCAAGGTAGCTCTGCAACACCGATTCGGCGAACAACCCGATGGGCTCGACCACATGAATCACATCCAGGTCAGCCTTGAACGTTCGTGCCAGCGCCAGTGCGTGTTGCATCACATACGGCGCGTACAGACCGAGGTCCGTGGCGTACAGCATCGAACGAATCATAAAACCTCCCGGACGGCCAGGATGGAGGAGATTGAATGAGCTTAGCAGCGCGCCTAGGTCTCGGCCTGAATCCTCACCTCGTTACTGATGCCATGGGGCACATGTCCGGTAGCCACCACCTCCCTGGCTTTCTCGCAGTGACCAGCCTGGTCATCGAAAAACACATCCGCGGCAAACGCCTCCAGGAAGGCGGACTTTTCCAGGCCGCCGAGAAACAGTGACTCGTCCAGGCGGATGTCCCACTCACGCAAGGTCCGAATCACCCGCTCGTGGGAAGGCGCCGAACGGGCGGTGACCAAGGCTGTGCGGATCGGACAGGCCTCGTCAGGAAACTCGCGTTGCAACAAGTTGAGTGCCGCCAGGAAACCCTTGAACGGGCCACCGTGCAAAGGCTGGCGTGCCGACTCGCGCTCGCTGGCCTGGAACGCCTCCAGCCCACCGGCCTGGTACACGCGCTCCGACTCATCGGAGAACAGCACCGCGTCACCGTCGAAGGCGATCCGCAGCTCTTCGCTGGACGCCCGGCGCGGACCGCCCGACAGAATCGTCGCGGCGGCAAAGCCGGCATCGAGGGCGCTGCGTACATCTTCAGCATGGGTGGAAAGAAACAGATGACAGCCAAACGCCGCCAAATAAGGATAAGGACTACGCCCACCGACAAAGGCTGCGCGGGAAATATCCAGGCCGTAATGCTGGATGGAATTGAACACGCGCAAGCCGGTGTCGGCACTGTTGCGCGACACCAGCACCACCTCGACCCGAGCACGCCCCAGGCTCGCATTGAGGCTCAGCAGCTTCTTGACCAGCGGAAAGGCGTCACCGGGCTCGAGGATCTCTTCCTCGTGTTCGATCTGGTATTTACGGTAGGCCTCCACCCCTTGGGCCAGGTAGACCTTATGGCTGTCGCTCAGGTCGAACAGGGCCCGCGAGGAAATCGCCAGCACCAGTTTGTCGCCCAATCCCTTTGCCATGGTACGTCCCCCGAATCAGCGGTTATGCCGATCAATAAAGCTCAAGGCCTGGTACAGCGCCTGCATTCGTGGCAATTCGCAACCCGCGGCCTTGGCGGCAGCGAGCGGTCGCGCATAGATCGCCGCCAGTTCCAGCGGGCGTTTATGTATATGGTCGTGGTACATGCTGGGCAGGTAATCGTCCATGGTTTCCGTCATGGCGAACATCTGCTCGGCGTAACTGGCGGGGATTTCATGGCCGCAGGCATGGGCGCCCTGCACCACTTCGGCCATCAGCGCCTGGATCAGCTCGCGGCTGGATTCGTCCGCCATCATTGCCGTGGTACCCGTTCCCAACAGTACGGAGAGGCCATTGTAAGGCACGTTCCACACCAGCTTGTGCCAGCGGGCCTGATGCACATTGGCCATGGCCTGGGACTCGATGCCGGCCTTATGAAACAACGCGGCACCGGCTTCGACAATAGCCTTCTGGCGGGCCTCATCGTTGGCGGCCGTGCCGCTGTGGTAGCCCAGGTTGACCCGGCCCAGCGCCTGATGCTCGACGACGCCAGGCGCGGAGCGGTGTACGCCGATGTAGCACAGCCCGCCCAGTAGATGCAGGGATGGCGGCAGGTGTTCACGCAGACTGTCTTCGACATCCAGGCCGTTTTGCAGCAACACCACCTTGGCGTCCGGCGCCGCGACCTGGGCGAGGGTCGGGGCCAGCTCGACATTGCCGGTGGACTTGGTGCCCACCAGCAACCAATCGCACGGCGGCATGTCGGCGGCATGGGCGTAGGCCTGCACCGGGCGCAGTTGCAGGTTGCCATGCACACTGCTATTGACGCGCAGGCCGTGCTCGCTGACCGCTGCATATTCGCTGCGCAGCAGGAAGTGCACGTCGAAGCCAGCACGTGCCAGCATCACTCCATAGAAGCCACCAATGGCGCCGGTGCCGATAATGCCGATACGTGGCGACTGTACTGTCATGGCAGTTCCTCCGGAGTGCGGCTAAGTGCTTGGTCAATGGTTTCGGTCAGGTCAGAAAGCGTAAGACGTGTCTGTATTTGCCCGAGGAACTGACCCTCGCACACCACGAACAACGCCGGCAAATGAAAGATCTGGTAGCGTTCGACCGCACCGCCGTTGTGCCCGGCATCCACCCAGCACACGCGGTCCACCGGCAAACGCCAGCCCGGCAACTGCTGGCGCGCCCAACGGCAACTGGAACACCCCACGCTGGTGAACACCACCAGCGAAATACCTGGCAATCCCAGCAATTGCTGGTCAATATCCAAGTCGGTCAATTCCAGTTCCTTCACTATACTGCTGCCACCGCCGTCAACTGGACGGTGCTCGGAGTCCGTGTACATGGGTCGTTTTTTACCTCACCCTGATGATGTCGCTGTCGAGTTAATCCAACGCCCCTCTCCCGCCATCCCCCGCCAACGCCTGCACACTATCGGCCTGGGCGGCGTTGCCTGCAATTGGCCCCGCGCATGGCGCCAGGGCACGGCCGTTGACCTGCACATTCCCTCCCTGGGCGCCACGGCCCGCTATCCGGGGTATGTGGCGTGGTGTCGCAAGGTGGAAAACGGCTACCGCGTGGGCATTTCGTTTACCGATGAACATGCGTTGTTCGGGGCGCGAATGGGTGAGCAAGCATGCCGGATAGAGCGCTACTGCCGCCAGCACGAAGATGCCGAGCCGACCCCGCAGCAACTCGAAGCCCTGGCCCGTGAGTGGGTGGCGCGCCATGCCGGCGAGTTCGCCCACGAGACGTTTGTGCGGCCAGCGCTGGATTAAAGCGGGCTTTGCCCATTGTCGCGGGCCCGTGTTACGCGCTAAGGTTCCTCCCCCCTGCATTCAAATCATGCTGTGCCCGCCGCACGGGGATGGCTGGCGGCCGGCACCCGTGACCCTGGCGAGTAACACGATGGCTGATTTACCGATCAATGACCTAAACGTCGAATCCAACGAGACCCTGATCACACCCGATCAGCTCAAGCGCGAAATCCCTCTGAGCGACGCTGCCCTGCAGACCGTCACCAAAGGCCGCGAAGTCATCCGTGACATTCTCGATGGCACCGACCACCGCCTCTTCGTCGTGATCGGGCCTTGCTCGATCCACGACCTCAAGGCTGCCCACGAATACGCCGAGCGCCTCAAAGTGCTGGCGGCGGAAGTGTCCGACACCTTGTACCTGGTGATGCGCGTGTATTTCGAGAAGCCGCGTACCACCGTGGGCTGGAAAGGCTTGATCAACGACCCGTACCTGGACGACTCGTTCAAGATCCAGGACGGCTTGCACATCGGTCGTAAATTGCTGCTGGACCTGGCCGAAATGGGCCTGCCCACCGCCACCGAAGCCCTCGACCCGATCTCCCCGCAGTACCTGCAGGACCTGATCAGCTGGTCGGCCATCGGCGCGCGCACCACCGAGTCGCAGACCCACCGCGAAATGGCATCCGGCTTGTCTTCGGCCGTAGGCTTCAAGAACGGCACCGACGGCGGCCTGACCGTGGCGATCAACGCGCTGCAATCGGTCTCCAGCCCTCACCGTTTCCTGGGTATCAACCAGGAAGGCGGCGTCTCCATCGTCACCACCAAGGGCAATGCCTACGGTCACGTGGTGTTGCGCGGCGGCAATGGCAAGCCCAACTATGATTCGGTCAGCGTGGCGCTCTGCGAGCAGGCGCTGAACAAGGCCAGGATCAAGCCAAACATCATGGTCGACTGCAGCCACGCCAACTCCAACAAGGACCCGGCCCTGCAGCCGCTGGTAATGGAAAACGTCGCCAACCAAATCCTCGAAGGCAACCAGTCGATTATCGGCCTGATGGTCGAGAGCCACCTGAACTGGGGCTGCCAGGCGATTCCAAAGGACCTGGCCGACTTGCAGTACGGGGTATCGATCACCGATGCCTGCATCGACTGGTCCGCCACCGAGAACACCCTGCGCAGCATGCACGCCAAGCTCAAGGGCGTATTGCCGAAACGCAAACGCAGCTGAACCTGTATCTGAAGGGTGCGCACACAAAAACGCCGGGCTGAGCCCGGCGTTTTTCATGCTGCATTTTATGTTGTGCGTTATAGCTTCGCGGCATGGCGCTGGTGGCGCTCCATGTAGCGTTCGACATAGGAACACGACGGGATCACCGTGTAGCCTTGCTCTTCGGCAAACTTCAACGCTTCCTCGGTCAACGCGGCAGCAATGCCACGGCCGCGCAGTGCGTTGGGCACGAAGGTCCGATAGATGTCCAGGGTCTGCTTCCCGAGGTCCATATAGGTCAGATAGGCACGATGACCGTCCACATTGGTCTCGAACTGATGACCAGCCTGGTCATGGTGGATGGACAACGCCTCGCTCATCACTACTCCTCGCGGGTCTTGGATTCTGACCCCTACCTTACCGATGTTTTTCCGGCGAAGGAACATCTACGCCACCCCGTGCCGGTTTCGACAACGAGAAAACCTTGAGCGCTCACAACCAGCACGTAGGGAATAGTAGGCACCAATCCTATAATTGCTCAAGGCGTACCCGTCATCCCTGCCGCTGGCGGATATAGAAAGGGCCTCGATCAACCGGTGATCGAAGGCCTGAACATTGCCGGCAGTTGAACCTTGAGACGAACAGACGCTCTTAAAGTCACCTCAACATGCACAAAAGATGCGGGGCGTGGTAAAGGCCAGCCAAACGAAAGTGTCAGCTTCGATATATAAAATTTCATCTATTTACAAGGCTTAACACATGCGGGCCGGCCCTCTCAGCCTGGATCCAATCTCCGTCAGACTGCAAAAAACTGTACGGTTTTTATACGAATGTCCAAAAGATTAGCCAAAATAGATTCGGCACAAGAATTTTTTTTGCTTCTTGCGCTACGTCAGTTTACTTACTACAAGTAATGGGTAGTATGTACGCCGGCTATTAGCTCACTCTGAGAAAGTAGCCATTTAATAGAAAGTCCTTGAAGGGGAACACGATGAACAACGTTCTGAAATTCTCTGCTCTGGCTCTGGCCGCAGTTCTGGCTACCGGTTGCAGCAGCGTCTCCAAAGAAACCGAAGCTCGTCTGACTGCAACTGAAGACGCAGCAGCTCGCTCCCAGGCCCGTGCAGACGAAGCCTACCGTAAAGCTGATGAAGCTCTGGCTGCTGCTCAAAAAGCACAACAGACTGCTGACGAAGCTAACGAGCGCGCTCTGCGTATGCTTGAAAAAGCTAGCCGCAAGTAATAATCCCTCGGGATTGTTATCAAGCCGATCCATTCTTGGGTCGGCTTTTTTATTGCCTGCGATTCGAACCAGAACCCCGCGCAATAAAAAGCCCGCCGCAGCGCAAGGCCGTGGCGGGCTCAGGAACGGGCCAGTCGCTTATTGCTGCAGGTCGATCGGCGCGCTGGACGCTATCGGTGCAGCACCTGGCACACCGATCTCGGTGGGCAGGCCATCTTCGGCCGCGACCACATCACGCACCTGATCCCAGTTCACCCGCAGGTTATTGGCCAGGTCTTCACGCTTGAGCAAAGCGTTGATCACTGCCGTGTGCTTGTCGACCACCGACGGCGTGCCATCGTCGTTCAAGGGCGTATGCGCCTCGAGGTAGACCTTGCCGCCGCTGCTGCCGAACTTGTAGGCATCGTTGATGATACGCACCGACGTCCCCACCGGGACCATGCCGGCCATTTCCAACACGTTGTTGTTGAACATGCGGAAGCAACCGTGGCTGGTACGGGTGCCGATGCCGAACTTCATGTTGGAACCGTGGATGAGATACCCCGGCGTCCCCAGGGTGAACTTGAACGGCCCCAGGGGGTTGTCCGGGCCGGCCGGCACCACATTGGGCAGCGGGTCGCCGTTGGCGGCGTGCTCAGCCTTGATCGAGGCCGGCGGCGTCCAGGTCGGGTTCGGCGTCTTGGCGATGATGCTGGTGTGCGCAATGGGCGAGCCCCAGCCTTCACGGCCAATCCCAAGCGGGAAGGTGTAGACCACGTCCTGCCCCTTGGGGAAGTAGTAGAGCCGATACTCCGCCAGGTTGATCACGATGCCTTCACGGGGGCCCGGCGGCAGGATGAAGCGTGTCGGCAGGACGATCTCGGTCCCCGCCCCCGGCAACCAGGCATCGACGCCCGGATTGGCCGCGACCATTTCCGAATAGCCCAGGTCGTAGGTGGTACCCAGGTCGGCAAAGGTGTCTTCGTACTTGGCCTTGATCACCTGGACCTGCCCGACGATGTCTTCGCCGGGTGGAGGCAGAGGCAACTGCAAGGCGGCGGCAGGACCGGCCGCACACAAGGCAGCAAGAGACAGGCAGCAGGTGACGACGGAAAGGCGCGACAACATCCGGAAAATCCTTCGCAGAACGACGGGTAGGTAAAAATCGATTGTATACGTGAAGCGGGCTTCTAGCTGCCCCCTACAACTCGAAACGCAACTCGGGCCAGATTGGCGGCGTGCCACGCTTCTGCGACTCGAGGATCGCCCGGCACAAAGGGCACAGGCGCTGGTCCTGGAAAATCGAACGGTCGACCAGGGACCAACGCGGCTGCGCCGGCAATAACGTACCGCACAAGGTGCGATCGATGGAGCCGCCCAGTTCCAATTGACGCGTCACCAGATGCACCCGCACTTCCTGGCAGGCGAACAGATCCAGCTGCTCGTCCGGCTCGATCAGTTGGTAGTTAAACAGGGACCAGGCAGGACGCGACATCGGGGGCTCCAGATCGGGGGGGCGCCACCTTAGCCGAAAGCCTGCCGGTAGAAAAGCGTCATAGCAGCGGTTTTAGCGTCGGCCAGACATTTTCCAGCAATTTGCCCTGGGCGCCGAGAGCCGGGTGAAGCTGATCAGCCTGCATCAGCTCCGGATGACCACCCACGCCTTCAAGGAAAAACGGTACCAGGGGGATGTTTTTTTCCTTGGCCAGCGTGCCAAAGACTTCGGCGAATGCCGTGGTGTATCGCGGACCATAATTGGGCGGCAACTGCATCCCCAATAACAGCACCTTGGCACCGCCGGCCTTGGACTGATCAATCATCGACGCAAGATTTTGTTTCAATTGCGCCGGTGGCTGCCCACGCAAGCCATCGTTACCGCCCAACTCGATCACCACCACGTCCGGCTTATGCTCTGCAAGCGCCGCCGGCAGGCGCGCCAGGCCTCCGGCACTGGTGTCGCCGCTGATCGAGGCATTGACCACTTTATCGTCGAAACCTTCCTTCTTGAGCCGTTGCTGCAGCAATGCAACCCACCCTTTGCTGGTATCCAGGCCGAAACCGGCACTGATACTATCGCCAACGATCAGGACTGTACCCGCCGCTGCGTTCTGGGCCATGCACATCAAGGCCAGGCCAGCACTCAAAAACCACATTCGCATCGGATTCTCCATGGGCGCAAGCATTCTCACCGCGCGGAACCTCAGCAAAGTGGTTCCCAGCGCGGAAGGTGAACTGACTATCCTGCACGAACTGAGCCTGGAACTGAACAAGGGCGATAGCCTGGCTATCGTCGGCAGCTCCGGTTCAGGTAAATCCACCCTCCTCGGCCTGCTCGCCGGCCTCGACCTGCCCAGCAGCGGTGAAGTCACCCTCGCCGGCCAGGCCCTCAGCACCCTCGACGAAGACCAGCGCGCGCGCATCCGTGCCGAACACGTGGGCTTTGTGTTCCAGTCGTTCCAACTGCTCGACAGCCTCAATGCGCTGGAGAACGTCATGCTGCCGTTGGAGCTGGATGGCCGCAAGGACGCCCGCGAACGCGCCAGACACCTGCTGGAGCGCGTGGGCCTCGGCCAGCGCCTGACCCACTCACCACGCCAGCTTTCCGGAGGCGAACAGCAACGGGTGGCGATTGCCCGCGCCTTTGCCGCCGAGCCGGACGTGCTGTTTGCCGATGAGCCGACCGGCAACCTCGACAGCCACACCGGTGAGCGCATCAGCGACCTGCTGTTCGAGCTCAATAAAGAAAGCGGCACGACCCTGGTGCTGGTTACCCATGACGAGCGCCTGGCTCATCGTTGCCGACGCCTGATCCGCCTTGAAGCCGGCCTGATGGTCGCCCCCCTGGAGCCTTGATGGCACGTTTGCCGCTGTTGCGCCTGTTCAGCCTTGCCCTGCGCCAATTACTGCGCGATGCCCGCGCCGGCGAATTGCGTGTGTTGTTCTTCGCCCTGTTGGTGGCCGTGGCCGCCAGTACCGCCATCGGATATTTCGGCGCCCGCCTCAACGGCGCCATGCTGTTGCGCGCCACCGAGTTCCTCGGCGCCGACCTGGTACTCGAAGGCAGCTCACCGGCACGCCCCGAACAAATCAGATCCGGGACCGAACTGGGCCTGGATCACGCCCGTGTGGTTGAGTTTTCCAGCGTCATTGCCACCGACAATGGTATCCAGCTCTCCAGCATCAAGGCGGTCAACGAGCAGTATCCGCTACGCGGTGAGCTCAAGAGCGCAGCAGCCCCCTTTGGGGATGAAACCCCGGGCGGCGGGCCGAAACCCGGTGAAGCCTGGGTCGAATCGCGGCTGCTGACGGCACTGGACCTGAACGTCGGCGACAGTATCGATGTGGGCATGAAGACCTTGCGCCTGGCACGTGTACTGACCTACGAACCGGATCGCGCCGGCAACTTCTATAGCCTGACGCCCAGGGTAATGATCAACCTGGCGGACCTGGACGCCACCGGTGTGGTCCAGCCGGGCAGTCGCGTCAGCTACCGCGAGCTATGGCGTGGCCCGCAGGCCAGTACCGCGCTGCAAACCTATCGAGACCTGATCAAGCCGGGGCTCGCCGCCAACCAGCGTCTTCAGGACTCACGGGACGGCAACCAGCAGATCGGCGGCGCCCTGGGCAAAGCCGAGCGCTACCTGAACATGGCCAGCCTGGTGGCCGTGCTGTTGGCCGGCGTGGCCGTGGCCCTGTCGGCCAACCGCTTTGCCACCCGCCGTTTCGACGCCAGTGCGTTGCTACGTTGCCTTGGGTTATCGCGACTCGAGGCCATGCTGCTGTTCAGCCTGCAATTGAGCGTACTGGGGTTACTGGCGAGCCTGGCCGGCGCCCTCCTCGGTTGGTTGGCACAGTTTGGCCTGTTCTATTTCCTGCACGACCTGTTGCCGGCGGACGTTCCACCGGGTGGACTGTTGCCGGCCATTGCCGGGATCGGCACCGGGCTGGTTGCTCTCGCGGGTTTCGCGCTGCCACCGTTGGCCGCCCTCGGTCGCGTACCGCCGCTGCGAGTGCTGAGGCGCGACCTGCTGCCTATCCCGTCCAGCACCTGGATGGTCTACGGCGCCGCGTTGTTCGCCCTGGGCCTGATCATGTGGCGCCTGAGCCTCGACCTGGTGCTGACCTTCGCCCTGCTGGGCGGCGGCGTGGTTGCCGCGCTGGTTCTGGGGGGCTTGCTTCTGCTGCTGTTGCAGAGCCTGCGACGCCTGTTGGCCCGGGCGTCCCTGCCGTGGCGCCTGGGCCTGGGCCAACTGCTGCGCCACCCGCTGGCGGCGGCGGGCCAGTCCCTGGCGTTCGGCCTGATCCTGTTGTCCATGGGCTTGATCGCCTTGCTGCGTGGCGAATTGCTGGACACCTGGCAAAACCAGCTGCCCAAGGACGCCCCCAACTATTTCGCCCTGAATATCCTGCCGGCCGATAAGGAAGCCTTTGGCGCCCGTCTGCTGGAAGTGCAGGCGCAATCCGCGCCGCTGTACCCGGTCGTGCCAGGACGGTTGATCAGTATCAATGGCGAGCCGGTACAGGAAATAGTCAGCAAGGACTCCAGTGGTGACCGCGCCGTACAACGGGACTTGAGCCTGACCTGGGCCGCCGACCTGCCGCCGGGCAATACCCTGACCGAAGGCTCATGGTGGTCGCAACAACCCACCGATGGAATTCCAGGAGTCTCGGTAGAGGCCAAGGTCGCGCAGAGCCTCAAGCTCAAGTTGAACGATCACCTGGTGTTCACCATCGCCGGGGAAAACCGTGAGGCGCGGGTTGCCAGCCTGCGAACCATCAACTGGGATAACTTCCAGCCGAACTTCTTCATGATTTTCCAACCGGGAACCCTGACGGACCTGCCGGCCACCTACCTGACCAGCTTCTACCTCGCGCCAGGGCATGATCAGCAGATCGTTGATCTGTCCCGCGCCTTTCCGGCGGTGACCATCCTGCAGGTCGAGGCGCTGCTGGAGCAACTGCGCAGCATCCTCGCCCAAGTGACCCTGGCGGTGGAGTACGTGTTGTTGTTTGTGCTGGCCGCTGGGATGGCGGTGCTGTTCTCCGGCCTGCAAGCCACCTTGGATGAGCGCATTCGCCAAGGTGCACTGCTGCGAGCACTGGGCGCGGAGCGCAAGCTGCTGGTCAAGGCACGGCGCATCGAGTTCGGCTTGCTGGGCGCAGTCAGCGGCTTGCTGGCGGCGCTGGGTACCGAGTTAGTGACGTGGGTGCTGTACCGCTATGCCTTCGACCTGGCCTGGCAACCGCACCCCTGGCTGTTGCTGCTGCCTGTGATCGGCGCCGTATTGATCGGCGGTGCCGGGGTGTTCGGCACACGCCGTGCGCTGAACGCCAGCCCGCTGACGGTATTGCGCGAGGGCTGAGCGGTCCATGACCCGCCTGCCTCACGGGGGGGTGGGTCAACGTCGCTTACTTCACGTACTCGATAGCGGTGATCCACCAGCACACCTCACCTCCAGGGGTCTGCACGATGGCCTCATCGTCGACTTCCTTGCGCAGCAGCGCACGGGCCATCGGTGAATCGATGGAGATATAGTCCATCCGATCATAAATCTCGTCATAGCCGACGATACGAAAACGCTTGGTCTCGCCCTGCTCGTTTTCAATCTCGACCCAGGCGCCAAAAAACACCTTCCCTTCCTGCTCGGGCATGTATTCCACCACACGCATGTCTTCCAGGCGCTTGCGCAAGTAACGCACCCGCCGGTCGATTTCACGCAGCAGCTTCTTGTTGTATTGATAGTCGGCATTCTCGCTGCGATCCCCCAGGGAAGCAGCCCATGTCACCTTGCGCGTGGTATCCGGACGCTTTTCGCGCCACAGGTAATCCAGCTCTTTCTTCAGCGCTTCATGACCTTCTTTGGTTATCAGCTTGGTACTCAAACGCATGCATCCCCAGGCAATGTCCATAGATGCCGATAGGCCAGGAAATCACACCCTGGCGTCGGTTCGCTGGCAGATGATAAATGAACCCGAGAAAGTAGCCAGGCCGGTCTAACCATCCAAGGCCTGATCCAGTTCAAGCAGCACACCTCGCAGGCTCTGGCGCAAGCCCGATACTTGCGAGGTCATTACCTTCAGGGCCTCGGTTCGCTGACTGACTGCCAGGGACTGGTCATGCAGTTGGGCGGTGCGCTGCTCCAGATCCCGGGCCTTTTCATCCAACTGGGTTTGCTCCTGCTGCAATCGGGCCTGCCATTGATCAAGCGCCGCTTCCCTCTCCACTGCAGCGAGTTTCTGTTGGGTCAGCTCCTGAGCGACACGAGCGAGGTTGTTCAACGTACTGCCCACTTCGGACAAAGTACCGTCATCCGCGGGTGCCGGAAGCTGCGGCTGCGGCGCCGCGGGGCTTGGGACAACAGGTGCATCCTGAGCAATGGCCACAGGTGCGTCAAACGACATCTCTCGGGGCTCTTCTACAACAGGTTCATGTACAGGCTCGGGTGAATTCCCCCTGACAGGTGAACTCATTTTCGACGAGAAACGGATGGAAGGCACAATCAATGAAGCACTTTCGATTGCCGGCATCACTGGCGCAGACATTCCCCAGGTGATCACTTTCATCACCAGTGCCTTCTTGATGATCACCGAGTGATGTTCTTCGGGCCTTGCAGGCGGCAGCTTGCAGCCTTTCAAATCAATAAAGTGATATGGAACCTGAGTTTCGGTAACACCCGCCTTGGCGCCTGCCGCCACCGATGTAAGAATCTGCTTGAAGACATGCATTGCCACATGCAGGTCTTCCTTGGACTCGACACCGCCCAGAAAATACCGATCAAGTTTTTTGCGCAAGGCTGCGATATAAACTCTGGAACTCGCCGGCTCAACCTCTTCATCCAAGCTATAGACAAGGAAGTTGGAGGCGATCTGACCTACAGCAAACCCACAGAGCAATGCACCGTTGACCGGAGCATCCTGACCGTCGCGTTCAAGAACAAGGGTACGTAGAAGCATCATGGTAATCGGGCCTCCTTACAAAATTCGAAAAGTCTCTATAACTTTCAGACATTCACTCAACAATTAAAGGTTAAAAATACAAAACAATTGTTTCAGCGACCTGCCTGACGCGCACGTAGGAGTTTTCCTATTAATGCAGAGCGGCGTTCCCAAAAACAGCTATTACTCGTACCCTTTTCAAACTCTCCTCTTCTACGACCACACCACGCTAAATGATCGAGATAATCAACCTGACAAAACATTCAAACAATAAAAAAATAATCAGCGATTTTTCATTCAGCGCAAATAAGCAGGAATGCCTGGGACTATTCGGAGAAAATCCTACAGTTAAAACAGCCCTTCTCGATGTAATATCGGGCTCAAGCACTCCTTCCAGCGGGCATATAAACATTCAAGGCTTCAGTACTAAAACCCACCCATTTAAAACAAAAAAACTCATAGGCTATCAACTGCATAGGAGTGTCAGTCATCCTACGATGTCGGTTAAAGAGTTCCTTGACTACATCGCAGCCATTCGCGGACTGCGCGGCACCGAAAAACGCGCTCAGGTGGAATATGCCGCTACACGTTTGGAGTTGTTGCCGGTGCTCAACACGCCCCTCGAGGCTCTCTCCATGGGGTTGGAACGCAAAGTCGCCATTGCCCAGGCCATCCTGCACACCCCGGCCTTGCTATTACTGGATGAACCGACCGAAGGGCTGGCATCTGATCAGAAATACAAACTCAGAAGCCTCATCCAGTCATTGACGCAGGAAATGACAGTGATCGTCGCTTCCCGACGCAGCGATGAATTGTCCGAATTCTGTACGCGCGCGCTGGTTATCGCAGGCGATCGTCTGGTGGCCGATGCCCCCATGCCGGATTTGCAACGCGACTCTCGCCATTTCCAGGCGGTCACCCTCACCGCAGATGCCCCCTTGGATCTGCTGGCTCTCGCCGTACTGCCAGGGGTGGCAGGCATTGAAGAACATCGACACGCGCCCGGCACGGTGACGGTCCTGGCTATGCCGGGGCACACCATCTATCCCCATATCAATACGCTCATCGCCAATCGCCGCTGGAAAATCAACTCACTGAGCGTGGAGCCTGGTCGCCTCAGCGACGTAGTTCACCATCTGAGCCGAGAGATCCCCCGTTGAAACTGCTGCCCGTCATTTTCAAGCGTCAACTCGCCCACTATGCCGGAACACCCGGCACTTATCTGAGCATTGCGATTTTTTCAGTACTGTCCGTGGCATTGGGGTTGCACATGAGTGCGTGGCCGGAACAGGACAGCAGTCACTTGCAGATTTTCTTCCAGCTACACCCCTGGCTCCATTTGTTGCTGATTCCTGTACTGGCGGCACAACTCTGGGCGGACGAGTCCAATGCCGGCTTTCTCAACCTGATGAAAACATTGCCCATCACCACGTTTGAATGGGTTATTGGCAAATTTTTAGCAGCCTGGGTCGTGGCGGGTACCGCCCTAATGCTGACCTTCCCTCTCGTGATCATTGCCAACTACCTGGGCGTGGCGGACAACAGCATTATTGCCTCGCAATTTTTGTCGAGCTGGCTGCTGGCTGGCAGTTATCTCGCCGTCGGTTTTTTTATTTTCACACTGGTGCGCCAGCGCACAGTCCTTTTCATACTGACAGTGGTCTTAATGCTCATCGTCAGCGCGCTCTCTTATTTACTCGATACACTTGAACACCAAGCGCCAATTGTGGCGGTAGACAGCTTGGTTTCCCTCAGCCCTTTTTCGAGATACAGCGCTATCGACAACGGGAAGTTGACACTTCGCGACACGCTTTACTTCATCAGCATGATCTTAGCGTTTCTCGCAGCGACGACCGTAACTCTCAACTACAAACACAGCTGAGAAGGAAAGCCCTCCATGCGACCTACTCTGCGCACCGGCATGACACTCACTGTCATCCTGTTACTATTCCTGGCGTTTAACTTAGTTTGGGTAGGAAAGATTCCGGATATTCGATGGGATTTCTCACAAGGAAAAACCCATACCCTATCGCCTCAAGTACGACAGTTACTCGCGTCATTGGAAAGCCCTATGGATTTGTATTTTTTCAATGCCCATGACGCCCCTGAACGAAGCTACGCCTTGAAGCGCTATGGCAAACGCATCGAAGACCGGTTGATGGAGTACGAAAAAGCAGCGAAAGGCATGATCAACCTGCACCTTATAGATCCCATGCCTTTTTCAGAAGACGCCTACAAAGCCAGGTTGTTTGGCCTCGACAACAATGAGGGATTCATGGGCCTGATCGGTACCCGAGCCGGCTACGGGGCACAACGTATCGAATCATTCAGCTTGGACCGTGAGCCATTGCTCGAATATGAAATCAGTCATTTGATCTACAAGTTGCAGCATCCGGAGCGCCCCGTTATCGGACTGCTATCAGGGGTGGCGATGGGAGAATCCTCTGGCCGATTGTTGAAACAACTGCAGCGACATTTCAATCTGGTCAATCTGGGAGCGGCCACCGACCCCGTACCGGAACAGGTCAAGACGCTCATGGTCGTGCATCCACAGGCGTTACCTGAGCAAGCGATGTATCAGATTGAACAGTTTGTCTTGAAGGGCGGTAAGTTGATGGCATTTATCGACCCCCTAAGCGAGCAAAGCTCGAACACCACCTCCGCCAACAACCGACTGCCTGATTTGCTTGCCGCTTGGGGGATACAGATGCCAGCGGACAAATTTCTGCTGGACCACCGCTACGCGGCGTCGCCCCCCCCTGTGAACGGGAAGCTCACAGTGCAGCTTCCGGGCCGGTTGACCCTGCCCCGGCAGGCGATGAAGACAGACGACCCGAGCACTTGGAAATTGAATACCGTGACGGTATCGAGCAGCGGCGCGCTCTTTCGCCGCCAGAAAGGTCGCACCACCCTGACCCCTCTTCTGTACAGCTCCGGGCAATCCGAGCTGCGGGAGACCAAGCGGCTTGCCCCAGCAACCGAGTTCGATTCAGCGGCCGATGAGGCCTCCAGCCAAGCGCAACGCCATGTGATTGCAGCCCGTATAGAGGGGCCTGCCTATTCAGCATTTCCCGATGGCATTGAAGGACAGCCGGCAGGTGTGCAAAAAGCGGCGCAGATCCATGTGGTGGTAGTCGCCGACACCGATTTGCTCACGGATCAAGTCAACAGCCCAGCGCCCGACAGCAACACGTTGTTTATCTTGAATACGCTGGATAACTTGTCCGCCGGTGATGCACTGACCACCATTCGCCCGCGCGCGCCGGCGCAACGATCGCCGAACAGGCTGGACCAGATGCGCGACAGCGCCGCACACGCTTACGCGCAGAAGGCGACTGAATTGGAACAACGCCTGCTACGAACGGAACAGGAATGGCAAATGCTGCGCCCAACGCAGATCACACTCGGCTCCCAGACAGTAGACACCACCACCCAATTGGTTGCACTCAACAAGGAACGCCTGCGCTTACCAATGGAATTACATGCCTTGAGGGCCGAGGCATACGCGCAGGTACATCGCCTGGAGTTCGTCATAAAAATGGTTGTGACCTTGGCGATCCCCCTGACGCTATGCCTGGTTGCCTGGGTGGTTTTTCGCTGCAATCGACGGCGTCGACTACAGGCGGGAGTCGCGCTCTACTGAGCGTTCAACGCCTGGCAATCAGGCCCTGCCGGGCAATGCGGGTCAATTGTCGGATGACTTCCTGCGCGTCGCTGGCGCTGGGGGCCTGGATAACCGCAAGATCGAAGCTGTTATTCGCAAACCGGGCAAGAGAATCGCCATCTTCCACAAACTGAATCAAGAATGCCGATGGCCGCCCGCTGCGACGTGGCCACCCGTCCAGATAACGTAAGAGCGTAGGCTGATGCTTGCCGCCCAGTAGGATTTTTGGATTGCGTTGGGTGAGGTCCGCAGTGATCGGGGCCAGGCGTATCAGGGGGCGTAGTGCATTCATCGTGTCGTGTCTCTGCCTCAAAAGTCTGCGGGCAGGTGAGAGGCAACACCGAACCAGCGCTTTAGCGGTATTTCGAAGTTGCCTCCTCAGGGGAAAACAGGCTTCTGTCGGGTTCTATCAAGACCCTGTGGCGCCCCGCAATTAGCTGTTTAAATCGGCGCATGGGCAGCATCCTAGAGAAGCCGGTGGGGCGGTGTCAAGAATCCCGAGCAACGAAAAGGCCCACACAGTGGTGGGCCTTTTCAGAGTTTGGTGCCGCTGTCAGTTGGCGATGGCGCGGTCGGCAGACAGTTTGCCAGCACCTTCCAGCAGCACCGCCAGGGAGCCGCCCAGCAGGGCCAGTGCGAACTCATAACCGTTGTTGGCCATGAACAAGCCATTATGGATATGCACCGAGAAGATCGCCACCAGCGACAGAATGGTCAGGCCCAATGCCGCCGGGCGTACCAGCAAACCGATGATCAGTGCCAGGCCGGCAAAGAACTCGGTTCCGCCAGACAGCAGCGCCATCAGCGTGCCCGGCGCCAGGCCAATGCTTTCCATCCACTGGGCGGTGCCCGCCAGGCCATAGCCGCCAAACCAACCGAAGAGTTTTTGCGAACCATGGGCGGCAAAGATGATGCCGACGACGATGCGCAGGATGGTCAGGCCGTAGCCGGCACGAGTGGACAGTACGCTTTTGATCATTGGGCTCATGGGGTGGATCCTTTTCGAAGTAGGGGTTGGTTGGCCGCTATATTAATCAGTTTAAACAATGATAAAAGCCGAAAAACTGCCTGATTAACATCGAAAAAATAGATTATTTCCGTGAGGCGATTTTCGGCGCCGACGGTTCCAGGGACTCTCGCTCCCGATCAAACGCCAAGTAGTACTTGTTGACGCTGTTCACATAGCTGACGGCCCCCATCCCCACCTGCTCCATGGCGATGCGTTCCACCTGGAAGAACCACTGATTGGGGTTCAGTCCCCGGCGCCTGGCCTCGGCGCGCATGCCCTGCACCCGCTCCGGCCCCATGTTGTACGCGGCCAATACGAAGGCCATGCGCTCGCGCTCGTTGAGCTTGGGGCTGGCGAAGAATTTGCGACGGATCAACGCCAGGTAACGCGCGCCGGCCTGCACATTGCTGTCGAGATTTTCGATGTTGTTGACGCCCACCCGCTGCGCTGCCGAAGGGGTGATCTGCATCAGGCCGGTAGGGCCGCCGCTGTTACGCGCACCCGGGTCGAAAGCCGACTCCTTGAACGCCAGCGCCGCGAGGTTCAGCCAGTCCATGCCTTGCTCACGGGCGTGCTTTTGCAATACCGGGCGCAGTTTTTCCAGGCGCTGGCGGTCGACGCGGGCCAGCGGGTTGCGCACCTGGTAGAGGCGCCGATAGATGCGCTGGAATGCCACATCCTGGTCGGACGGCGTGCGATAGGTCTTGAGAAATCGATCAATACTGGCCCGCAGCATCGAGGCATCCTGGCGCACAAACCAGTACTCGTCGCCTGGTTCGCTGATTGCCACCTGCTTGTCGAAGCGCAACTTGGGCAGGATCTTTGACCAGCGCTCAGCAATCGGCTTCTCGACAATAGTCAGGTGAAAAATACCCGCCTGGACCATCTCCAGCACATCCTCCACCGCCAGGGTCGGGTCCACCCATTCCACCTTGACCGGCGGCTGTTTGTGCAAGGCCAGTTTCTGGTTGACCTGGCTGATGGCATCCGCCGCCGCGCTGCCGGTGGTCAGCGCCAGGGTGCGCCCGGACAGTTGCTCCAGCTTGGTAAACCGCCGCTCACCCTTCACCCCCACCAGCCATAACGGCACACCGCTGGCGATCGGATCGCTGGTGCTGATCTTGCGTGCGGCCTTCACATCCAGCAATTCACCGGGGGCCACCAGGTCGCCTTCGCCACGGGCGAGTGCGCCGAGCAGTTGGTCCTTGGCCTTGGGAATGATCTTGAGGTTGATTTCCTGGCCATCACGGGCGTGGCCATTGAGGTATTGCTCGAACGCACGCAGGCGATGGTATTCGACACCGATGGCCTGGCCCTGGACCTCGCCGGAACTGTTACGGCTCTGGTTGACCAGTACACGCAGGGTGCGACTCGAGCGAATCTCCGCCAGATCGCGCACCTTGCCGGGCTTGGTCACTTCCAGCGGCCCGTCCAGACGTGCGAGCGCCGCTGCGGGCAGCAGCAGCGTCAGGCACAACATAAGCAACGCCGAGGGTCGGATCATCCGCTCTCCGGAAAGAATACTGGCCAACACCCTCGCGAAAAACGAGGTGTTGGGGGTCAGAAACAGAGCGCTTTAAGCGCTGGCAAGACGCGCAACGGTGGCACAGTGCAAGGCGTGCAGCCAATCACGATGTCACTTGCGACGTTCAAAGACAGCTATAACTCGTTGTAGTTCTTAGTTTTTCTTATAAATCTACAGCTCTGATATGCTTTCCGGCCGCAGGCGGAGATAGCACCATGCAACTCATTGATATCGGCGTCAACCTGACCAACCCCAGTTTCGACGAGAAGCACCAGGCTGTTCTCGACCGCGCCTATGCCGCCGGGGTGCAACAATTGGTGCTCACCGGCACCAGCGTCGACGGCAGCGAACAGGCCTTGGAACTGTGCGTCAACCTCGATGACAGCGGCCAGCGCCTGTTCAGCACGGCCGGCATCCACCCCCACTCCGCCAGCGATTGGAACGGCGATAGCGCCAGGCGCCTGCGTGGTTTGCTCAACGAAAGCCGCGTGCGTGCAGTGGGCGAATGCGGGCTGGATTTCAATCGGGATTTCTCTCCGCGCCCGCAACAGGAAAAAGTCCTCGAAGAGCACTTGGCGCTGGCGGTTGAGCTCAAACTGCCGGTGTTTCTCCACGAACGCGACGCCAACCAGCGCCTGCTGGAGATCCTCAAGGACTACCGCGACCACCTGAGCGCCGCCGTGGTGCATTGCTTCACCGGCGAACAACCGGCGCTGTTCAGCTACCTCGATCTCGATTTGCACATCGGCATTACCGGCTGGATCTGTGATGAACGCCGTGGGACACACCTGCATCCGTTGGTCAGGGAAATTCCCCGTGGTCGTCTGATGCTGGAGAGCGATGCGCCCTACCTGCTGCCGCGCACCCTGCGTCCAAAGCCGAAAAACGGCCGTAACGAACCCGGCTACCTACCGGAAGTGCTGCGCGAAGTCGCCCTGCACCGCAACGAAACGGCCGAGGACCTGGCTCAGCACAGCACCGCTTGTGCCCGCGCGTTTTTCGGGCTGCCTGCCGTGGATTGATGCGGTGCATTGACCCATGTCAAAACCGCTTTTCTGAGTAGCGGCACAATAATGGCACCTTGCCAATGCTGTTTCCGCTATCAGAGAAAACCTTCCATGGGTGCCTGGCTTAGCAATATCTCGCTGAAATACAAATTCTGGGCCGTCAACGCGGTCGCCTTTATCACGACCCTGCTCCTCGTGCTGTACGCCGTGCATCTCGAACAGCAATCGCGCAGCCATGCGTCCCAGGCCTCGGCACAGGCCCAGGCGCAATTGCTCGGAGCCTGGCCGGCCGACAAGACCCTGCCCAAGAGCGAGCACTGGCTGACGTTTGCCCGCGGCCAGGTCCCACAGCTGGCCGATCAGGATCTGTCAGCCCTGAGCAGCAACACGGGTTGGGTCGAACTCAACCCCATGCCGCTGTTCGGCGAAAACACGCTGATGGGTGCCGAAGTGATCGCCCGCCCTGATGGGCAATACATTGCCGTGCTCGCCCACGCCCCCAGCCTGAGCCAGGTATTCAGCGAACGCTTCGCCAACTACGCCGTGGCGGTGCTGATCCTGATGCTGGCGATGCTCTGCGCCTCGCAATTGCTGATCCGCTTCCTGCTCAGCCAACTCAACACCCTCAAGGACGTGATGCTGCACGTGGAGAAAACCGGCGACCTGTCGGCCCGCGTGCCATTGGCCTGCAAGGATGAAGTCGGCCAGATGGCCAGCGCCTTCAATGCCATGCAAGCCGGTTATCAACGCGTGGTCAGCACCGTGGCGCGCACCGCCAAGCTTCTGGACGAGGGTGCCGCTCGATTGGCCAGCAGCATGAACGAGGTACAACACGGCATGCTTGGCCAGCAAAGCGAGACCGACCAGGCCGCCACCGCCATCAACGAAATGACCGCCACCGTCTACCATATCGCCCAACATGCCGGTGCCACCCGCGACTTGTCCCAGGCCGCCGACACCCTCGCTGGCAGCGGTCAGGACGTGGTCACTCGCGTACAGCATTCAATCGCCGGCCTGTCTTCCGGCGTGCAACAGACCGCCGAAATGATCCAGAAACTGGCCGAGGACAGCCAGAAAATCAACAGCGTGGTCAGTGTGATCCACAGCATCGCCGAACAGACCAACCTGCTCGCCCTCAACGCCGCTATCGAAGCTGCTCGCGCCGGGGAAATGGGCCGTGGGTTTGCCGTGGTCGCCGACGAAGTGCGCAACCTGGCCAAGCGCGTGCAAAGCTCCACCGACGAAATCACCCGCATGGTCTCGGCGCTGCAGGCCGGCACCCGCGACGCGGTGGACTTCATGCAGGAAAGCTCGTTCAAGGCCGACGACTGCGTACAACAAGCCCTGGAAGCCGGCACAGCACTCGCCGAAATCACCAGCGCCGTGGCGCAAATGCGTGAAAGCAACACCCAGATCGCCGTCGCCGCCGAACAGCAAAGCCACGTGGCCGAAGAGATGAACCGCGCAGTGGTGAGCATTCGTGATGTGACCGAGAACACCGTGCAACAGACGGTGGATTCGGCGACCACCAGCAATGAGCTGGCAACGTTGGCTGGGGAGTTGAGCAAGGCGATTGGGCAACTGAAGCTGTAGGGCTTCTCCATCTGTAATCCGACTCCTACGATCGACTCTGCGTTTACCCGAAGTTTTGGCGAACCCTCCTAGCCGTCTTGGCGAATAGCGCCGACTTCTTTACCTGACGAACCTCTCCAAAGTCTCTCGCCTGATCATTCAGTGCGAGGGACCGCCGATGCACCTACCCGTTAATGCCCTGGTCGTCGGGGCGGCCTCTTGATTCCCGTGATTGCCAGCTTTGTCCTGGCCCCCATGGATACTGAGGCGCCGGACGTTGAGCGCGTCTTTCGTGACTTTCGCGGTTGCCTGAATACCTTTGATGAGTGGGCCGGAAGCTTCTGGAGCGCTTCGGCGCTGGAGGTTGAGCAGGTCTTCAAGGTCGGCGATGAGGTAGCGCTGGTCGCGCCGATCAATCGCTCAATCATCCCCAGCAGCACCGTCGCCACGTGCCCGGCCAACGGCACCCTGACCCTGGTGCATATGTTTGAAAGCACGCGCTTCGTGCCCATCGGCAACACGCCGGTGATGCTGCAGCGCGTCGATCCCAATGGCGGCCCGTTGGGCGAGCCGATCCACAAGACCATCGGCCCCAGCGGCCTCCTCGAAATCACCGAGTGTGATCGCAACCAGCCGTACCGAATCAGTTTCTACCCCAACGTTTCCAGGGATCACGTCAAGGCGCTGTATGGGTCTTATCAGTCGGTGATCGCGGGGTTGGAGGCTCGCCTGCGTGACGAATGGACCAGGACCTTCCAGCCCCAATGGGACGACTTCGCCAACGCCCCGCCGCTCGAGCGCAGCGCGATGCAGGGCTTGGCCTTTTCCACCGGGATTGCCAAGGCGTTCTACAACCTGTGGGACAACGTTACGCAACTGTATGACTTGCTGGCGGACCTCAAGGCCAACAGCGAAAAGTTGCTGCAATACATCTCCCAGGCCGAACTTGATGAACTGCTGAAGCTCGGCAAGGACGCCATTGCAAAGGGGCTGTTGGTGCTCAGCGATGAGCCGCTGCTGTTTATCTACGTGTCGGCCATGGTCAGTTGGCTACGCCTGCTGCCACCGCCCGAGCTGTATGAAGTGCTGGGCGAGATCAGCGGTGAGGTGTTGATCAATCTGTTCCTGATCTGGGCGACCCGCGGCATGGGCGTGCAGATTCGCCTGGGCGCTCAGGTGCTGGGACATATCAAATCCGGACGAGCGCGCCAGTGGCTGGAGAGGCTGGCTGATCAGTTGGTGGGACCGACGTTGGACGCGCATGTCGAGGCAGTGAAGCCTTTGCTGCTCGGTGGCCCGGCGACAGCGATCAAGACTGTGCCGGTTGCGCCGTTGAAGGTTGGGGAGCATGTGGTTTCGAACCCGGTGTCGGCGGCTCGCAGGAAGACTCGGCAGACGGTGTTGGTCAGGCAGGAACCTGTCGATGATGTGCCTGTTTCAGGGAAGAACCCGAACGGGGATGCGGCGGCGGCTTCGGATAAGACCGTCACCAACGGTTGCCCCGTGTCGATGGTTACCGGGGAGGAATTGCTCACCCTCACCGACGGCACGTTGGATGGGATCTTGCCGTTCGAGTGGACCCGGCTGTATCGCACCAGTGCGGTGGAAGTGGATGGCGGGTTGGGGTTTGGCTGGAGTCATTCGCTGGCGCATCGGCTGGTGGTGTCGGGCGATTCGGTGGTGTGGACGGACCATGAGAACCGCTCGATTGGGTTTCCACTGCCGACTGTTGCTCGACCCGCCATCACCAATAGCCTCGCGGAAGCCGCGATCTATTTAGGTACGTCGCCGGATGAGTTGGTGTTGGCCCAGGCGTCGCGGTTTTATCACTTTCGCGACGGTGTGCTGGTCTCGATCAGTGATGCGTACGACAACCGGCTGCGGATTTCTCGGGATTTTCTGGGGCGGATTGAGCGGCTGGATAACGGTGTCGGGCGTTCGCTGTTCCTGCGCTATGCATTTGGCCACATCGTGGCGGTGGACTATCAGGTCCAGCGCGCCAAGGGGCATGAACCCTTCGAGTGGGTGACCGAGCAGACCGTTGTTTCCTACGCCTATGACGACCTGGGACGGTTGGTTTCGGCGACCAATGCGGTCGGTGAAAGCGAGGTTTATCGCTACGACGATCAGCACGTCATTCTTGAGCGGGGCTTGGCCGGTGGGGCGAGTTTCTTTTGGGAATGGGAACGGACGGGCAAGGCCGCGCGATGTGTCCGGCATTGGGCCAGTTTTTCCCAGATGGACACGCGGTATGCCTGGGGGGACGACGGCCGTGTCACGCTGCACAACGCCGATGGCAGTCAGGAAGTGTACGTCCATGACGACCGGGCGCGGCTGGTGCAGCGGATTGATCCGGACGGTGCCCAGCATTTCAAATCCTACGATGCCAAAGGCCGGCTGACGGTTGAGCAGGACCCGATGGGGGCGGTGACGGCGTATCAGTATGACGAAGCCGGACGCTTGGTGGCGTTGTTTCCCGGGGATGATGAGCCGACAACCTACGAGCATGACAGTGGCTTCGTACGGGTTATGCGCCGTGGTGAGGCGGTCTGGAAGTACGAGCGCAATGACCAGGGCGATGTCATCCGCAAGATCGATCCCGATGGTCATGTCACCGACTACAGCTACGACAAATACGGGCAACTGGCTGGGGTTTGGTACCCGGATCATAGTTGCCATCGGCTGGTGTGGAATGAGCGCGGACAGTTGCTTGAAGAGCAACTGCCAAATGGCGGGATCAAGCGTTATCGCTATGACGACCTGGGGCGCCAGATTGCACGCGAGGATGAGCATGGCGCGCTGACCCAGTATCAGTGGGACAGCGTGGGTCGCTTGGTTCGCGTGGTGCTGTCCGGTGGGGCGTGTCGGGAATACAGCTACAACCCCTACGGCAAAATCACCGCCGAACGCGATGAGCTGGGGCATGTCACCCGCTACGAATACGCCAACGGCCTGCACCTGATCAGCCGCCGTATCAACGCCGACGGTAGTCAGGTCAAGTACCGCTACGACAACGTGCGGTTACTGCTGACCGAGATCGAAAACGAAGTTGGCGAGACCTACCGACTTGATTACCACCCCAATGGCCTGATCCAGCAGGAAACCGGGTTTGATGGGCAGCGTACGGCATACGTCTACGACCTCAACGGCAACCTGCAGGAAAAAACCGAACACGGTGACGATGGCAGTCAGCTCGTTACCCGTTACGAGCGCGATCACGCCGGGCGCCTCGTACGAAAAACCCTGCCTGATGGCAATACCGTCGATTACGCCTACGACCGCCAGGGCAACCTCCTCAGCGTCGACGACGGCCACTGGGCGCTAGCCTACGAATACGACCGCCAAAACCGCCTCACCGCAGAACACCAGGGCTGGGGCACCTTGCGCTACGGCTACGACGCCTGCGGCCAGCTTCAACACCTGCGCCTGCCCGATAACAACCGGCTGGTTTTTAATCATGCGAAAGGCGGCCACCTCGCCAGCGTCGCGTTAAATGGCACGCTGCTGACGTCTCACCTATTCAAGGCCGGCCAGGAACATCAGCGCCAACAAGGCCAACTCCTCAGCCACTACCACTACGACGACCAACACCGCCTGCATGCCCACGCAATCACCCAGCAACAAGACCACCTCTACCAACGCCAATACGACTACGACAAAACCGGCAACCTCACCCGCCTGCTCGATACGCGCAAAGGCGAACACCACTACCACTACGACCCGCTAGGCCGCCTCACCCGCGCCGACCACTCCCAAGACCTGCAGGAACGCTTCGGCCACACCCCCGCCGGCAACCTGCTCATGCAAGACCGCCCCGGCCCCGACATCGTCGCCGGCAACCGCCTGATGATCCAGGGCGACCGCCACTACGACTATGACGCTTTCGGCAACCTCATCCGCGAGCAGCGTGGCAAAGGCCATCAACTCGTCACCGAATACCGCTACGACTGCCAGCATCGGCTGATCGGCATCACCCAACCCAACGGCCAAACCGCCAGCTATCGCTATGACCCGTTTGGGCGACGAATCAGCAAAACCGTGGACGGCATCACCACGGAGTTTTTCTGGCAAGGCGACAGGCTGATTGCCGAGCACCATGCGGATCGCCATCGCAGTTATCTCTATGAACCGGACAGTTTCCGCCCTCTGGTTCTGTTGGAAGGCTTTGGGCCGCAAGACACCAAAGCCTTCCACTACCAACTCGACCACCTCGGCACGCCGCAGGAACTCACCGACCCCGACGGCGAAATCGTCTGGTCCGCGCACTACCGCGCCTACGGCCAGATCAGCCGACTCGACAAAGGCACAATCGACAACCCGCTGCGTTTCCAGGGTCAGTACTTCGATCAGGAAAGCGGACTGCACTACAACCGCCATCGCTACTACAATCCAGATATTGGGTGTTACCTGACGCCGGATCCGGTGAAGTTGGCGGGTGGGATCAACGCGTACCAGTACGTGCCTAACCCTACGGGTTGGGTAGATCCACTCGGACTGAATGCCCGTTGCACCGGCGTAGTAAAGAAAAATCCAACCTGCGCAATACCTGTTGAGCCTCACGCACCTTATGTATCTCGTAAAGGAGCATTCCGCGAAGCAAAAAGAGACGCCAATATACCGACATCGCAACAACCCGATGTATTTATCGACGCGGGTTCTGGCGCAAAAAAACAATACAACACTGTGAAAATGTCAGATATGAATGAAAAAACAATTTTAGATAATTCTGGAAAACCGATTAAGACGAGGGTCTACCAATATACGAGAGCCGATGGTTCCAAAATACTAATACAAGACCATTCAGCAGGGCATAATTTCGGTGCTCAAAACGGAGCAGGCGATCAAGGCTCTCACTTCAACCTACGCCCAATTGATACACCGCGAACCGGCAAAGTCCCGGGGACAAAAGACCACTACCCATTTAAGGATAAAAAATGAAGCATTGGAATGATCTTGAAGGAACCATATTTTTTAATAAATTATTCAGTCGTCCAATTGAAATTCGCGAGATTTATATACACTCTCTGACGATAGAAAACGACCAACCTTCTCTCAGCATTGGTTTTGACATACCAGACTTTCCAGATTTTTTACCTCCAAAATGGGAGAACAAAGGATACAATACATGCAGGATTGGACTAACCTGTAACGCAATAAGTAACCTGCAGATAACCAATCTTCCTCGCCGGGAAATTTTCATTGCGAAAATAACGCGAGAAAACGAGCACTTTATTTTCAACGCAAAATCAGAAAATGCCTCTATTGAATTTAAATCAAAGTGGCTGTCTATGGCTGGGCCGTCAGTTTATATAAATTGTCCTGAACCAGGAGATCATAGCTGGCCAGCATAAGTTTTGTAGAATAGATGGGAGAAAGGGTTAGATGATTTACATAACAGAAACTATGAGCGCTATAGCCAACCCCAATTCGCCCACCCGCCCACCCCGACCTAAACTCTCCCCATGTTATTTCAACGGACAGAGGGTTCACCATCATGGGCAAACGTCATCCCAATCTCCCCGCCTGGCAATGGCGTAACTACCCGCAAAACCATCAGCACCCGACCAACCTGGCGTTGCACCTGATTGCCGTGCCGCTGTTTATCATCGGGTTTCTGTTGATTGTGTCCGGTGTGTTCAGCCTGAGCCTGGCCAGTTTCGCCATTGGCGTAGTCGGCATCCTCGCAGGCCTGGCGTTGCAGCGTCATGGCCATAGCCTGGAAGCCGAGGCCGGTGAGCCGTTCAGTGATCGTAAAGACGCGGTACAGCGCCTGGTGGTCGAGCAGTTCCTGACGTTCCCGCGCTTTGTGTTGAGCGGTGGCTGGTGGCGTGCCTGGCGGCTGCGCCACCGCCACTGACGATCAGGCGAAGACCACCACGGTCTGGCGGCTGAGGGCGATCAACGCGCCCGTTGGACTCCACAGCGCGGCGGCGGCGTGACCATAGCCGTCGCGCGCATGCTCGATGCTGACGTGGTACTGGCACCAGTCCAGGGTCGTCAGATCCTGCAAGGGCTGGATGAATTCGATGGTCCAGGTCAGGGTGCTGCCCGGAGCGGGCTTTTTCAGGTGCGGCAGTAACGCCGGTGGCCAGGCGTCGACCAGGGCGAGGATATGCGCTTCGGTCAGCGGTTCTTCCTTCACATCCCCGCGCAAGCGAACCCACCCGCCCATCTCGCGGGATTTATTCCCGGTAAACGGCAAACCGCCAACGCTCCAGCGCATCGCCAGGTGGCGCATGAATTCAGGCGTGACGCCTTTGATATAGGGCAGTTCCTGGCATTCATCCCAGTGCTTGAACGTCGGCGGCGGCTCGCTGGCCACATCGATTTCCGACTCGCGGGATGCGCCAAAACTCGCCTGTACCAGGGTCGCCACATCACCGTTCTGCACAACACGGCCGAGCAACTGGCTGACCGCCTTGCCTTCACGCAACACTTCGACTTGATAGCTGGCGGGTACATCGGGCGCGACCGGGCCAACGAAGGTGATCGCGAGCGAGCGCAATGGGCGGTCCGTCGGCACCTCGGCGCGCAAGGCTTCGTATTGCAACGCAGCAACCAGGCCACCGAACGTGGCGCGGCCCTGGGCCCATTCAGCGGGAATGGTGACATCCAGCGGGTTGCTTCGGGCGGCGTCGAGCAAATCACTAAAGCGCATGGCGACCTCACATCAAAAAAAAACAGATGGGCGATCTTAACCAGCGCGCGGGCAAGGTACAGCGCTCATTCCGGCCGAAAGCCGGACCGTTTTAGAAACAATCCGCGCTGAGTTTGTCCAGCACGCGATCCGCCTGCCCTTCGGCCTTGGCCATGGTGCGATGCCAAATCGCAACACAGGGCTGCAGATCAGCTTGATGTTCGGCCTGGGCCAACCATTGCCAGCAGTCATGCCAATCACCCAGTGCCGCTTGGGCTTTCTTCAGGCGTGGCAGGGCATTGGCGGGCAACTTATCCAGCTGGGGGTAAGCCTCGGCGGCATAGCGCACACGCTTGATCAACAAGCGCAAACGGTGGCGATCATGGTCTGGATCTTTCAGCGCTTGATCGAGTTTCTGCCATTGCCTGGCCAGGCGCTTCTCAATGCGCGGTCGCAAACCCTTGAGCAATTTCTGGTGCTCCGAGGCGCGGATAAAGCGCGGGAATGCATCAAGGATCAGCAGCAGATGGGCAACTTCCGGGCCCTGTGCCACCTGGCGATAGGCGTCGGGTTGCAGGCGCAGGCGTCGATCAGCGGCCTCGTGATAACCATGCTGATGCAAATACGCCGCCAGCACCTCTCGGTCGCGTAGCGGCGTCGTCAACTGGCCGACCGTGCCGGCGGCCAATTCAAGCTGTTCCACACCCGGCAGCCCGCGCAAAGGACGCAACAGACTGCGCAGGCGGCGCACGGTGGTGCGCAGATCATGCAGGGCTTCATCATCGGTGACGGCAGCGAGGCGAGCCTGGCAGCTCAGTAACCCTACTTCCAGGCCAATGACCTGAGCGACTAACTGATCGACCAAAGCTGACATCCTGCCCTCACTCTCAGATGAAAAATCCCACACTGCGCTACACGTTAACGCCCGGCGCGCGACTCACGAATATAGAACCGCGCTTTTTCGGCCTTGTTGGCGCAGCCTTCAAACGCCTCGAATTGCTGCTGGGTCTTGGCGCCAGTCAACAACGACAAAGCCTTGGAGTAGCTGACGGTGCCGGCAAAACCTTCGGCCTTGGCCAGGTCGAGCTCTTTCCAGGCGGCATCCAATTGCGAGCCACAGCTGTCGCGGTATGCGGTTTTCCCGGCACAACCCGCCAGGGCCAACATGATCACAGGCACACACATCCAGGCTTTCATCGATGACACCTCAAAATAAAGAAAAACAGTCGTACGCTGTAGACGTTGCCTACAAGAAAAAGTGCCTTGTCCTTAGCCTGAAATCGGTAGTACCTATTGCCAGAGCATACCCGAGCCTGGGCGCTATTCTTGAAAAATATTGCCAGGCGCAACGAAGATTGAAGCGGCCCCCACAATAGGCGCATTGTGGGCCCCCGTTTATGAAGGACATCGACCATGAAGAAACGTGTTGCCTTGGTGTTGGGTTCCGGCGGGGCCCGGGGCTACGCCCATATCGGGGTGATCGAGGAAATCGAACGGCGCGGCTACGACATCGCCTGTATCGCCGGTTGCTCCATGGGTGCCGTGGTGGGCGGGATCTACGCCGCGGGCAAACTGGACGAGTATCGAAACTGGATTGAAAGCCTCGACTACCTCGACGTGCTGCGCCTGGTGGACGTGAGTTTCCGCCTTGGGGCGATTCGTGGCGAAAAGGTCTTCGGGCAAATCCGCAAGATCGTCGGCGAGATCAATATCGAAGAGCTGCGCATCCCCTACACCGCCGTTGCCACCGACCTGACCAACCAACAGGAAATCTGGTTCCAGGAAGGCTGCCTGCACCAGGCCATGCGCGCCTCGGCGGCGATTCCCAGCCTGTTCACCCCGGTGATGCAAGGCAACCGCATGCTGGTGGACGGCGGCCTGCTCAACCCGCTGCCGATCGTGCCGGTGGTGTCGAGCCATTGTGACTTGATCATCGCGGTCAACCTCAACGCCACCAACCAGAAACACTACCAGTTGCCGGTGATCCAGCGCCCGCCGGCATTCAAGAGCCGCTTCAACAGCCTGGCGAAATCACTGGGTTCGCACCTGCCGTTTCGCCGCAAGCAGGCCGAGCAGTTGATGAAACTTGAGCAGGAAGCCTTGCAGGCCCAGGCGGCCGAGATCAATCCGTGGCTGGAGTCGGCCGAACCCGAATCCCAGCAACCTGCCGCCGCTCCGGAAAAGCCGGGGGCGCCGAAGTCGGCCACCGGTTCATTCATCATCGATAACGTCGGGCCTGCATCATTGCTGGATCTGATCAACCAGAGTTTCGAGGTGATGCAAACCTCGCTGGCGCAATACAAGATCGCGGGCTACCCGCCGGATGTACTGATCAACGTGCCGAAGCGGGTGTGCCGGTTTTTCGAGTTCTACAAGGCGCCGGAGTTGATCGCACTTGGGCGGGAAATTGCCAGTGATACCCTGGATCGCTATGAGAGTGAGCAGCGCTGAGACAGCCGTGTCGCTAGAGCCGTGGTGAGCGGGCTTGCCCCGCGCTGGGCTGCGCAGCGGCCCCACTCAATGAGGAGCGCGCAGTGTCAGGTACTCCTTTGGGCCTGGTTTTGGGGCTGCTACGCAGCCCAGCGCGGGGCAAGCCCGCTCACCACAGAACCCACAGAACCACAGAGCCACAGAGCCACAGAGCCACAGAGAGACTGACAGATCGCCTCAGGCGCTCAACAATCGATACCCCACTCCAGCCTCGGTCACGATAAACCTCGGCTGGGTCGGATCATCCGCCAGCTTCTGGCGCAGATGCCCCACCACAATCCGCAGGTAGTGACTGTCGTCGGTGTGGGTCGGGCCCCAGATGTCTTTGAGCAGTTGCTGTTGGGTGATCACCCGTCCCGGATGCCGCGCCAGTTGTGCCAGCACCGCGTATTCCTTGCGGGTCAGTGCCACCTCGGCGCCGTCCAGCAGCACGCGGCGATAGGCCAGGTCCACCGTCAACGGGCCAAACTGCAGCGCCGCTTCCTGGGTCTCGCCCACCGGCGCCTGGCGCAACAAGGCGCGCACGCGGGCCAGGAACTCCTGGATGCCGAAGGGCTTGGTGACATAGTCATTGGCGCCACCGTCGAGGGCTTCGACCTTCTGCCCTTCGCTGGCCCGCACCGACAGCACCAGTACCGGCACCGTCGACCACTCACGAAACTCGCGCAACACCTGCTGGCCGTCCATGTCCGGCAGGCCCAGGTCGAGCACCAGCAAGTCGGGTTTGCTCAACGCCGCCTGGGCCAGGCCTTCGTTGCCGGTACCGGCCTCGATCACTTTGTAGCCCTGGGAGGCCAGGCTGATGCGCAGGAATTTGCGGATCTGCGGTTCGTCATCAATGACTAAAATCGTCGCGGTCTGGCTCATGGCGTCCAATCAACATCCGAAGAGAAAACAGGGTAGCTCACGCCTCGCCTTCCAGGCCAGGCTGTGTCGGCAACGGCAGGAACAGCGTGATGCAGGTACCGCGCCCCTCAATGCCATCGGCCACGCTGATATGCCCACCATGGGCGCCGACCATGCCCTGGCAGATCGCCAGGCCGAGGCCGGTGCCCTGCCCGCCTCGATCACCGCGTGCGGCGGTGTAGAACATGTCGAAGATCTTCGCCCGCTCATCCTCAGGAATACCGGGCCCCTCATCCGCCACGGCGAAAAACAATCGGTTATCCGAGACGCCGGCGCTCAGTTGCAATCGACCGTGGGGCGGTGAAAAGCGCGCGGCATTTTCCAGCACATTGACCAGTGCCTGTTCGATCAACGCAGCATGGACATAGAGCAGCGGCAACTCCGCCGGCACATCGGTGCTCACCTGCAGCGGTGCCAGCACCGCGCGCAAGCGCCCGAGCGCACTGCCGACAATATCGCCGGGCGACACCCAGTCCCGCGCCAGCTTCAGCGCGCCATGGCCCAGTCGCGTCATGTCCAGCAGGTTCTGGATATAGCGGTCCAGGCGCTCGGCTTCATCACGAGTACCTTCGAGCAACTCGCGGCGATCCTCCAGGGGGATGGCTTCGCCGAGCGCCAGCAGGCTGTCGATACTGCCGCGCATGGAGGTCAACGGTGTGCGCAAATCGTGGGACACCGACGCCAGCAAGGCGCTGCGCAGTTGCTCGGTTTCGCCATGCAAACGGGCGGATTCCAGCTCCTGGGCCAACTGCGCCCGCGCCAGGGCCTGGGCCAGGGGCTGGCTCAAGGCGGTGAGCAAGCGACGGCGTTGGCCGCTCAATTCCAGGCCCGGCTTGGCACTGACGCCGAGCAACCCGAGCGGGCCTTCTTCGCCCGACAACGGCCACCACCACCAGCGCCCGAACGGTAGGGTGCCGGTGCCCATACCTGCCGGCTGGTCATGCTGCCAGGCCCAATCGGCCGCAGCACGCTCGGCTTCGGTGAAGGTCAGCGGGCCGCCGGTCTCGACTTTCCAGCCACCCTGGCCGTCGCGATTGACCAGGCACAGATCCAGGTCGCTCCAGCCTTCCAGATGGTGGGCGGCGGCACTGATCACCGCCTGGCGGTCGGTGGCGGCGGTGAGTTTGCGCGACAGGTCGAGCAGTTCGCCGGTTTCTTCCTGGGTGTCGCGCAATGCCTGCAACTGACGGCGCTGGCGTGCGGCAAGATTGCCGGTGAGCGCCGCCATCAGCAGGAAGAACAACAGCGTCAGCACGTCCTCTTCGCGCTGGATGGCGAAGGAGAAATTCGGCGGGATAAACAGGAAGTCATAGGTCAGGAACGACAACGCCGCACACACCAGGGACGGCCCCAGGCTGCTGCGCACCGCCACCAGCAACACGGCGGCAAGAAACACCAGCGAGATATTCGGCAACGGCAGTGCGCTTGCCACGGCCCAGGCCACAGCGGCGGCGACGAGGGTCGCAACCACGGCCAAGGCGTAATCGAACCACACCAGGCCGCGCACATCCGGCAAGCGTGGGGCTGCGGGCACATCGTCGCTGTCGAGGACGTTGATTTCCAAGCCACGGGCATTACGCAACAGGCGCGCCGCCAAGCCGCCACCGAACAGGCGACGCCGCCAACGCATTCGCGACTGCCCCACCAACAGCAGGCTGGCACGGCGTTCGGCGGCATGCTGGATCAAGGTCTTGGCCACCTCCCCCGCCCGCAGCAGCACCACTTCGCCGCCAAGGCGCTCGGCCAGTTGCTGGGCGTTTTGCAGGCGCAGGCGGGCCTGCTCATCCCGCGCACGGCCGTTGTCGATATGCACCAGGCTCCACGGCAAATGCCGGCGCTGGGCGACGCGACTGGCATGGCGCACCAGGCGTTCGGCCTGCGCATCGCCATCCACGCCCACCAACAGACGACCGCGCACCGCCGGCGCCGCCTGGCCGAGCTGGCGATAGCCCTGGGCCAAATCGTCGTCGACATGGGCGGCGGCGGTCTGCATCGCCAGCTCGCGCAGGGCCATCAGGTTGGTCTGGGTGAAGAACGCATCGATGGCGGCGCGGGCCTGCTCCGGCACATACACCTTGCCGTCGCGCAGACGCTCAAGCAGTTCGCGGGACGGCAGGTCGATCAGCAGCAGTTCGTCGGCTTCCTGCAGCACCCAATCCGGCAAGGTTTCGCGGACCTGCACACCGGTGATACCGCGGACCTGGTCATTCAGGCTTTCCAGGTGCTGGACGTTGACCGTGGTAAACACGTTGATGCCGGCGGCGAGCAGTTCCTGAATATCTTGCCAGCGCTTTTCATGGCGGCTGCCGGGGGCGTTGCTGTGGGCCAGTTCGTCCACCAGCACCAGCTTGGGCTTGGCGGCGAGCAGGCCGTCGAGGTCCATTTCTTCGAGCATCACGCCACGGTATTCGCTGCGCAACAGCGGTTGTTGCGGCAGTCCGCTGAGCAAGGCTTCGGTCTCGGCGCGGCCGTGGGTTTCAACCACGCCGGCGATCAGTTTGACGCCCTGGCGCAGTTGGGTGTGGGCAGCCTGAAGCATGGCGTAGGTCTTGCCCACACCCGGCGCAGCGCCGAGGAAAACTTTGAGCCGGCCACGGCCGTCCCGGGGTAGATCGGCTAGCAGGGCATCGGCGCGGCCGGAGTCGCTCATGCGGGCAGTGTCCTTCAGGTATTGATCGGGTTACAGCTTTTCCAACGCCATGTTCAGCGCCAGCACATTCACCACCGGCGGCCCCACCAGCGGGCTTTCGATGTGTTCATCCAGCAACCGTTGCAGGGTCGACACCGGCACATTTCGTGCGGCAGCCACCCGTGCCAGTTGATAGGCAATCGCCTGGGGTGGCAAGTGTGGATCAAGACCGCTGCCGGAGGTAGTCAGCGACACCAAAGGCACCGGGCCCTGGCCGGGCACCAATTGCTTGTTCGCGTCATCGAACACGCGGGTGGCCAAGGCCGGGTTGCTGGGGCCGAGGTTACTGGCGCTGCTGGAAACCGTCGCAAAGGCCCCCGCCGAAGGGCGCGGATGGAACCAGCTGTCACCGGTAAACTCCTGGGCGATCAGGCTGGAGCCACGCACCTTGCCGCTGGCATCGCGCACCAGGCTGCCGTTGGCCTGGTCCGGGAAAGCGACTTGGGCGACGCCGGTCACCACCAGTGGGTAGGCCACGCCGGTGATCAGGGTCATGAGCACCAGCAGGCTCAGGGCCGGGCGGATTATGTTGGACATTTCAAATTCCTCAATTCGGTCTTTGCAACCTGTGGGCACCGGGGTGGTGCCCACAGGCATCGGGTCACACCAGGTGCAGCGCGGTCAGCAGCAGGTCGATCGCCTTGATGCCCACGAACGGCACCAGCAACCCGCCCAGGCCATAGATCAGCAGGTTGCGCCGCAGCAACGCCGCCGCACTCGCGGCCTGCACACGCACACCACGCAGCGCCAGGGGAATCAGCACCACGATGATCAGCGCGTTGAAGACGATGGCCGAAAGGATCGCGCTCTGGGGGCTCTGCAAGTGCATCACGTTGAGCACGCCCAACTGCGGGTAGATCGAGGCGAACAACGCCGGCAGGATCGCGAAGTACTTGGCCACGTCGTTGGCGATGGAAAAGGTGGTCAACGCGCCACGGGTCACCAGCAACTCCTTGCCGATCTGCACCACGTCCAGCAGCTTGGTGGGGTCGCTGTCGAGGTCGACCATATTGGCGGCCTCGCGGGCGGCCTGGGTGCCGTCGTTCATCGCCATGCCGACGTCCGCCTGGGCCAGTGCCGGGGCGTCGTTGGCACCGTCGCCGCACATCGCCACCAGGCGGCCGTCGTTTTGCTCGTGACGGATGCGCGCGAGTTTTTTCTCCGGGGTCGCTTCGGCCAGCACGTCATCCACACCGGCTTCGGCAGCAATCGCAGCGGCCGTCAGCGGGTTGTCACCGGTGACCATCACCGTGCGAATGCCCAGCTTGCGCAGCTCGGCGAAACGTTCGCGGATACCGGGCTTGACCACGTCCTTGAGGTGGATCGCACCGAGCAATTTGCCGTCGGCACACACCAGCAAGGGTGTGCCGCCGCTCTGGGCGATCTTGTCGATTTCCCGTGCCAATGCCGGTTGCAGGTCGCCACGTGGCTGGCCGATAAACGCCAGCAACGAATCCACTGCGCCTTTGCGGAACACGCGGCCCTGGTAGTCGACACCGGACAAGCGGGTTTCGGCGCTGAACGGTACCGCGGTCAGTTCATCCAGGGATGGCTCGGCCTGCGGGTGCAGAGCCCGTAGGTATTCGACGATGGATTTGCCTTCTGCCGTGTCATCGGCCAAAGAGGCAAACAACGCACCTTCGGCCACTTCCTTGCCGCTGACGCCAGGCGCCGCAACCACCGCCGCACACCGACGGTTACCAAAAGTGATGGTGCCGGTCTTGTCCAGCAGCAACACATGCACGTCACCGGCCGCCTCCACGGCACGACCAGACTTCGCGATCACATTAAGGCGCACCAGACGGTCCATGCCGGCAATACCGATGGCCGACAACAAGCCGCCGATGGTGGTAGGAATCAGCGTCACCAGCAGTGCGACCAAAAACACCAGGGGCAAGCTGCCATTGGCGAAGTGGGCGAACGGCTGCAAGGTCACGACCACCAGCAGGAAGATCAGGGTCAGGCCGATCAGCAGGATATCCAGCGCGACTTCGTTGGGGGTTTTCTGACGCTTGGCGCCTTCGACCAGGGCGATCATGCGGTCCAGGGTGGACTCGCCGGGATTGGCGGTGATGCGGATCAGCAGCCAGTCCGACACCAGCCGCGTGTTGCCGGTGACGGCCGAGCGATCGCCGCCGGACTCGCGGATCACCGGTGCGGATTCACCGGTGATCGCCGCTTCGTTGACCGCTGCGATGCCTTCGACGACCTCGCCATCGCCGGGGATCATTTCCCCGGCGGCCACACGCACCACATCACCTTTACGCAGACTGGTGGCCGGCACGACCTTGAAGCTGCCATCGGCTTCCTTACGCCGCGCGCTCAGGCCTTCGCTGCCGGCCTTGAGGCTGTCGGCACGGGCCTTGCCGCGTCCTTCGGCCAAGGCTTCGGCGAAGTTGGCGAACAGCACGGTGAACCACAGCCACACCGCGATTTGCACGGCCACATACGTCGGTACGGCGGTGTCGGGCACAAAGCACAGCACGGTGGTGAGGATGGCGGTCAGCTCGACCACCAGCATCACCGGCGAGCGTTGCAGCTGGCGCGGGTCCAGCTTGACGAACGCCTGGACCAGCGCCGGGCGCCACAGGGCCGAGACGGCGGTTTTGGCGGGTTCCTGGGTTTTGACCGGGGCCGCGTTTTTTGCAGGCATATTCATGTTCATATCCCCTTTTTAGAAGCCCATGCTCAAGTGTTCAGCGATGGGCCCCAGCGCCAGCGTCGGCAGGAAAGTCAGGCCGCCCACCAGCAAAATAGTCACGGTCAACAGGGTCACGAACAGCGGACCATGGGTCGGGAAGCTGTTCTGGCCAATCGGTGCGGTCTTCTTCATCGCCAGGCTGCCGGCCAGGGCCAGTACCGGGAGGATGTAGCCGAAGCGGCCGATCAACATGCCCAGGCCCAGCATCAGGTTGTGGAACGGCGTGTTGGCACTGAAACCGCCGAACGCCGAGCCGTTGTTGGCGCTGGCCGAGGTGTAGGCGTACAGCAACTGGCTGAAACCGTGAGGGCCAGGGTTGCTGATCGCGCCGGCTGGGCCGGGCAGGCTCGCGGCGATGGCACCCAATACCAGCACGCCCACCGGCATCACCAGCAGGGTCACGACCAGCAGCTGCACTTCCTTGGCCTGGAGTTTCTTGCCCAGGTATTCCGGGGTGCGGCCGATCATCAGGCCGGCCAGGAACACCGCGATCAACACGTTGAGCAACATGCCGTACATACCGGCGCCGACGCCGCCGAAGATCACTTCGCCGACCATCATGTTGACCAGCGCCACCATCCCGCTGAGGGGGTTGAGGCTGTCTTGCATGCCGTTCACCGAACCGTTGGACGCCGCGGTGGTGGTCACCGACCACAACACCGTGCCGGTGGTGCCGAAGCGCGCTTCCTTGCCTTCCAGCGGCGCGGTCTGCTCGACGGCCGGGTTGTTCAAGGTCGGGTTGGGCTGGTATTCGGACCACAGGGAAGTGGCGCCGCCGATCAGGAACAGCGCCAGCATGCAGCCGAGGATCGCGCGGCTCTGGCGCAGGTCTTTCACGTAGTGACCGAAGGTGAATACCAACGCCACCGGGATCAGGATGATCGAGGCCACTTCGAACAGGTTGGCCCAGGCGGTCGGGTCTTCAAACGGGTGCGCCGAGTTGACGCCGAAGAAGCCGCCGCCGTTGGTGCCCAGTTGCTTGATCGCAATCTGGCTGGCTGCCGGACCCAGGGGGATCACTTGATCCACGCCTTGCAGGGTCACGGCATCCACATAGTGCGCGAAGGTTTGCGGTACGCCCTGCCATACCAGGAACAGCGCCAGCACCAGGCACAACGGCAGCAGGCCGTAGAGCGTGGCGCGGGTCATGTCGACCCAGAAGTTACCCAGGGTCCTGGCGGATTTGCGCCCGATCCCACGGCACAGCGCGACCAGGACGGCCAGGCCGGTGGCCGCACTGACGAAGTTCTGCACGGTCAGGCCAGCCATCTGGCTGAGGTAGCTCAGGGACGCCTCACCGCTGTAGGACTGCCAGTTGGTGTTAGTCATGAAACTGACCGCGGTATTAAAGGCCAGGGTCCATTCCTGGCCCGGCAATTTCTGCGGGTTCAGTGGGAGATAGTCCTGGAACAGCAGGATCGCGAACAACAGCAAAAAACCCGCGAGGTTGAACGCGAGCAAGGCCAGCATGTATTTCTGCCAGCTTTGTTCCTGATGTTCATCCACCCCCGACAGGCGATAACAGGCTTTTTCGACAGGCCCCAGCACCGGACTCAGCCACGTGCGCTGGCCTTCCATCACCTTGTAGTAGAACCGCCCCAGGAACGGCGCCGGCACCAGTACCACGGCAAAGAAGGCAATGATCAGCCAATAGTCATAACTGTGCATGGCCAGCTCCTAGTTCCGATCCGCGCGTAACAGCGCAACCAGCAGATAAATGAACAGCGCCACGGCCAATAGCAGTGACACCCCGTCCAGAACGCTCATGGAAGTCTCTCCGTTTAGCGGCGAGTGCCGCGTGTGGGGCAATTGTCCGCAGGAGTGGCGTAAAGGAACGAGAGCGACGGGGTGGGCGGGGCGTAAAGATGGCGTAAAGAGTGGGTTTATGCGGGGTTTACAGGGGGGTATTTGGTGTCTGGGCGGGCGCTATCGGGGGCAAGCCCCCTCCCACACTTGACCGCGTTGTCATGCCGAGTGCCAGTCACCCTGTGGCAGGGGGCTTGCTCCCGATAGCGCCGACACCGTCACCGCCGCACCTATCTGGTGCGACGCCGGCAAATTTCAAACGCCAAACCATCCCCCACACGACAGTTGCGCCGCTTTACGACAATCATTCTCGGGCTGGCATGGCCGCTGCAACACCTTGAATCATTCCAAACCGTTCAGGGAGCGCAGCACGATGAACACACAACTCAAACCCACCTTGGGCACCCTGCATTTATGGGGCATTGCCGTCGGGCTGGTGATTTCCGGGGAATACTTTGGCTGGAGCTACGGCTGGGGCGTGGCCGGGACCTTGGGCTTCCTGGTGACCTCGCTGATGGTCGCCGCGATGTACACCTGCTTTATCTTCAGTTTCACCGAGCTGACTACCGCCATTCCTCACGCAGGCGGGCCGTTTGCCTACAGTCGTCGCGCCTTTGGTGAGAAAGGCGGCTTGATCGCAGGCCTCGCCACCCTGATCGAATTTGTCTTCGCCCCGCCTGCCATCGCCCTGGCGATCGGCGCGTATCTGAATGTGCAGTTCCCGGCCCTGGACCCCAAGCATGCGGCCGTCGGTGCCTACATCGTGTTCATGGGGCTGAATATTCTCGGCGTGAAACTGGCCGCGACCTTCGAGCTGGTGGTGTGCGTGCTCGCCGTCGCCGAGCTGCTGGTGTTCATGGGCGTGGTCGCGCCCGCATTCAGCTTCAGCAACTTTGCCCTGAACGGCTGGGCCGGTTCCGATACCTTCGGCGCCCCGGCGATTGCCGGGATGTTTGCGGCGATTCCGTTTGCCATCTGGTTCTTCCTGGCCATCGAAGGCGCAGCCATGGCGGCTGAGGAAGCAAAAGATCCGAAGCGCACCATTCCAAAGGCCTACATCAGCGGCATCCTGACCCTGGTGATCCTGGCCATGGGCGTGATGTTCTTCGCCGGCGGCGTGGGCGACTGGCGCACCCTGTCGAACATCAACGATCCACTGCCGCAGGCGATGAAAACCGTGGTGGGCGACAACTCCGGCTGGCTGCACATGCTGGTCTGGATCGGCCTGTTCGGCCTGGTGGCGAGCTTCCACGGCATTATCCTGGGCTACTCGCGCCAGTTCTTCGCCCTGGCCCGCGCCGGTTACCTGCCCTCCTTCCTCGCCAAATTATCGCGTTTTCAGACACCACACCGGGCAATCATCGCCGGTGGCGTGGTCGGCATCGCCGCCATCTACAGCGATGGCCTGATCAACCTGGGCGGCATGACATTGACCGCGGCGATGATCACCATGGCGGTGTTCGGTGCCATCGTGATGTACATCATGAGCATGCTCAGCCTGTTCAAACTGCGTAAGACCGAACCGCTGCTGGAACGTACCTTCCGCGCGCCGGGTTATCCGATCGTGCCCGGCATTGCGCTGGCGCTGGCCGTGGTCTGCCTGGTGGCCATGGCGTGGTTCAACACGCTGATCGGGCTGATCTTCCTCGGCTTTATGGCCGTGGGTTTCATCTACTTCCAAATGACCGCACAGGATCGTGCCGATGCACCGGCAGACGCAATGTTGACCGGGCTCTAAGGTTTCGAGGCAGAACGGGCCTACACTGAACTACTCAGAAAGCCCGTCACTCAAAGTAGTTATTGCCGTGGGAAAATTCTCCGACGGTAATCTGCCTCAAGGAGAGCCTTATGCCGTGGTATGCGTGGTTGATTATGGTAGTTGCGATCGGGTCGATCGTCGGAGGGCTGATGATGCTGCGTGACAGCGCCAACAAGGTGGAACTCACCGACGAACAACGCAAACGCGTGGCCGAGCGCAACGCCCAGGCGGACGCCAAGGACGCGCAGGATCGCTAGGACCGTTTACTCCCAATCCGCCTTGGCAATCTGCAACCCGTGCTGCCCTTTATAGGCAGCACGCTCCGGCTGGCTCCAGCCGTCCAGCAACTCGTCCTCCAACCGATAAATCTCAACCCCCAACGGACGGCACACCGTCAGCGGATCCTGCGCATCCGGCCCCCACATCGGCAGCGACAAGTCCCCGCCCGGGCACGTCGACAGCGCGCAGAGCAAATCAATCTCGGCAAAGAACTCCAGGTAATCACCCTTCTGCGCCGGGCAGGCTTTCATGAAATACATGTCGTCGTGATTGAGGCCCGTGCACTGGAAAATATTCAGTACGTCATGCACGTCGAATTCCGTCAGACCATGGGGTAATACCGCGCGGGTCAGGTTGGAGTGGCAATGGTGATGGAAGTCCTCGCCGGTGAGCATGCGGTTCACATAGGGATCGCAGCGCGTACCGAGCAAGTCATGCAGACGCCCGCCGTGCTCATCGATGCCGTAACTGGCCAGGCTGTCATCGGTGATGGTCACCAGTGGCCTTAGAAATGGCAGATTCGACCATAGCCGGTCATGAGTGCTCACATGCGCCCCCTGCAACTGACGGGTACGTGCCGCCCAAAGACGTTCTCGGGGGTCATTGGCGTTCCACACATTGAAGTCCCCCACCTGCGGGCCCACGGGCGTGGTGACACGAAACACATGCCCGGCGGGCACCTTCCACGCCCTGCCCGTGCGAATCGGTACCTCGAACTGCTCGATCAAGCTGCGCTGATCTTTTCGGTCACGAATGCGCTCGTAAAATGCCGCGTCGACCTGCAACGCCGAACCCTTGCTGACCTGATAAGCGGCCGGATAGTCTTTGTACATGGTGCAGATCCTCGATCAGGAGTGGGTAAACAGGGCCAAGGACAGGCGTTCCGAATCATCCAGGTACAGGCTCATTGCCTCCCCTGCAGCCAATTTGTCGTGCTTGACCAGCCATTGATAAATCTCACGATCACGCTCCAGCCAGGGCGACTGGAAACGTTGCTCATCAGGCGCGGCGCAAAACACCAGGCGCAACTGGGCGATGACCTGGGCAAAAAACTCATCGAACAACGGGCTGCCCATCAACCCGACGATGTGCTGATGGAACAGCAAACTGTGGGTGGCCACTGCACGCCAATCCTCGCGCTCACGGGCCAGGGTGGTGGCGTCAATGGCGTTTTGCAGGCGCTCGGATTGCTCGTGCGTCAAGGTGCTGCTTCCGGCGATGGCCTGCAACTCCAGGGTGCGGCGGACGACAAACAGGTCGCGGACTTCCTCCCGCTCCAACCGCCGCACCATAACGCCCTTGTTGCGCACATAACGGGTCAACCCCTCCTGCCCCAGACGGTGCAAGGCTTCGCGAATCGTATTGCGCGACGCACTGTAGGCCTTGACCAGATCCACCTCGACCAATGCCATGCCTGGCAATAACCGCCCCGCAATGATGTCGGCACGCAGCTCCAGGGCAATCTGGTCGGCTAAAGACAAACTGAGCGTCATGACCACCTCACGATTGTTGAACAATCTTCCGTCTAGATGTAATCACATTTCATGCCAACGCCCTGCATGCCGACGAGTGTGTAAAAAAGGTCAAGTTGGTTAAAATGCCCGCCTGTAACCGAGGCTGCCCCATGCGTTATTCACAAAACCACAAAGCCCAAACCCACCAACGCATCATCAAGGAACCCTCTGCGCGCTTTCGCCGCGACGGCATCGACGCCACCGGCCTGCAGCCACTGATGAAAGCCTTGAACCTGACCCATGGCGGCTTTTACGCGCATTTCAAATCCAAGGGCGAACTGGTGGAGATAGCCCTGCAGGCGGCCGCTGCAGACCTGGACGCCCATTGCGACATGCTGTTCAGCCAGGAGCAGCCGCTGGGCGCGTTTATCGACAGTTACCTGTCGGAATGGCACCTGACCTCCCCGGATCAGGGCTGCCCGTTGCCAACGATGTCTTCAGAGCTGGGACTGAGAGGTCAACCCAGCGCGACAACGGATAAGGTGCTCGACGCAAGGCTCAAGCAAATAGAAACAGCATTGGGAGAGGAGCGGTGTGATGCAGAGAGCCTGGTGATGATGTCGACACTGGTGGGTGCATTGGTACTGGCCAGGAGTGTTGAAGACCCTCAATTGGCAACAAGGATCATGGCCGTGGTGCGCGAACGCCTGAAAACGCAGAACCCGGAGACTAAAAAGGCCGATCAATGACCGGCCTCCTGGATAGATCAGTTGATGACCAACCTATCGCGATTTTTCTCCAACAACGCCTTGCCGATCCCCTTCACTTCCAACAACTCATCCACCGCCGTGAACGGACCATTGCTATCGCGATAGGCGATGATCGCCTTGGCTTTAGCGGCACCGATACCGAAGAGGTCACGGCGCAGGGTTTCGGCGTCGGCGGCGTTCAGGTTGACCTTGGTAGATTGCTCGCCCTGGGTCATCTGGGCGGTGATCGGGGTTGGGGCTTCGGGTTTGATGGACGGGGCTGCGTTGGTGGCGACGGAGAGGGTGGTGAGGAAGGCGAAGATTAGGGAGGTGAGGTAGGTGTTTTGCATTGGTGACGCTCCATGACATTGGTAAGAGAAAAGCAGCTTTTCCGAAGCTGCTTTTCAAACTTAGGCGATGTTGAGAGGACGTCAAAAATGGGTGAGTAACAGGGTGTTAACTCATGGATCCAAACGACGTTGCTGGTAGATCCAGTCAACAATTTCACCGTCCGGAGAGTAGCCGCTGACGGTATCGCGCAGGAGCTGACGGACACGGCTGTAATCGTCTTGATCCACGGCAGCGAGCAGCTCTTTCAGCTTAGCCTTGAGAGGGTCCCAAGCGAGGTGATCTTCATTGGCACTCATGATCATAGGGTGTTGGGTTCCTACGACGTTGTCACCAATCAGTAACTCCTCGTAAAGCTTTTCACCGGGGCGCAGGCCAGAGAACTCTATTGCGATGTCACCCTGCGGGTTACTGTCCGAACGAAGGCTCAAACCCGAGAGATGAATCATCTTTTCCGCAAGCTCGACAATCCTCACAGGCTCGCCCATGTCCAGCACAAAAACATCCCCCCCAAGGCCCATCGAGCCAGCCTGGATCACCAACTGAGCCGCTTCCGGGATCGTCATGAAATAGCGAGTAATCTTAGGGTGTGTGACCGTCAGCGGACCGCCAGATTTGATCTGTTTGTGAAAAAGAGGAATTACTGACCCAGAGGATCCCAGCACATTACCGAAGCGGACCATGGTGAAGCGTGTTTTGTTAACATGCGAAACGTTGGACCTGTCGCCGAACAGGACCGGTGCCACCTCACGACTGAGTGCCTGCAGAGTCAACTCTGCCAGGCGCTTGGTACTCCCCATAACATTGGTAGGTCGCACCGCCTTGTCGGTGGAAATCAGAACGAAGTTTGCTACACCGGATTGAAGCGCTGCCTGGGCAGTATTCAACGTGCCTAAGACATTGTTCAGGACACCTTCGGCGATGTTGTGTTCGACCATGGGCACATGTTTGTAAGCCGCAGCGTGATAGACCGTATTAACCTTCCAAGTCTTCATCACATCCAACAGCTTTGCTGGGTCACGTACCGACCCCAGGATTGGCAACAGCTTTATTGGTAAGGACTCACGAGTAACACGCTGCTCCAGTTCCGAAAGAATACTGTAAAGGTTGAACTCACTGTGATCGAACAAAATCAGCGAGGTTGGACGCAGCAATAATATCTGCCGGCACAACTCGGAGCCGATGGAGCCGCCCGCCCCCGTGACAAGAACGCTTTGGCCCTTGATGCAGTGCTCCAGCAACTCATCCTGAGCTGGAACCGCGTCACGTCCAAGCAAGTCTGCAATATCGACCTCTTGAATATCGTCCACCTTGACGCGCCCGCTGGCCAAATCCGTGAACCCAGGAACGCTACGCACATGAAGCGGAAAGCTTTCCAGGAAGCTGAGGATTTCGCGCCGACGTCCACGATTGGAAGAGGGGATTGCCAGAAGTATCTCTTGGGCACCCGTGGCCTCAATCATCCGTTGGATATTTCTGGGCTTATAGACCTGCAGTCCTGAAATGACACGGTCGGTAATACTCGAATCGTCATCGATAAACGCAACCGGGCGCATGACACGGCCCATGCGCAGCGCGGCGACCAATTGATTACCTGCGGAGCCTGCTCCATAGACGGCAACACGCAGCAAACCATCTTCCCGGTTGGTAAATGGCATGTGCTGAGACGCTGAAAACCAGTCTCCCATAAAAAATTGACGCATGGCCAACCGCAAGCCGCCGACCATGATTATGCTGAGCCACCAGTAGTTAAAGATAATTGAACGCGGCACTACATGCTGATGATTGCTGTACCAATACACCAGGACGCCCAAAACCAGGGACGAGAGGCTGGCTGCCTTGATAATGGCTATCAATGCGTCGTTACCAAAGTAACGCATTACTGCCCGGTACATACCGAAGCGGATGAACAAAGGAATGGCAACCACAGGCGCGGCCAAGAACAACCAGAAGTGATAGATCAACGGATTGATCATGTCTTCCGTTCCCAATCTCACGATGAAAGCCAGCCAAAGCGCAGCCCAAAGAACTACGACGTCAGCAGATACCTGCATAAGTCGTTTCTTTCGTCTAGGCAACCCCAGCAGCACTGCCCGAAACTTATCCATCACCCCTTCGTCCACTCAAACCGCTCCTGATGTCATCATGCCAACTATCATTCTAAGTCCCTAAGCCGATCCTGGCTCAAAAATCTTCCTGGGTAGCCTTGACTTCCCTTTCAGGCTTCCCCGCCCCCTGCTTGATGACCAGCAGCACGAGTGGTGCATACGCCAGCGCAACGCAAGAAAAACCATCCAACTGAAACAGTACGATTGACAACGCAATGGGTAGCAACCAAAACACGTTGATGGCTACCACTGCCAGCGTCACCGGAAGATGTCTACCAAAGTGCCTGGATGCATACTGATAAGCGTGGGTTCTATGCGCCACATAGAACTTCTCGCCCAGCGAGACTCGCCGAATCAGGGTGAAGGTCGCATCGACTATAAATACACCCAACAGTACCAACCATGCCCATAGCAGATTAGAGGACGCCCAACCTGCCTGAATGGAGAGAACTCCCAGAATAATGCCGAGAAAACCACTGCCTGCATCTCCCATGAAAATCCGGGCCGGCGGGAAATTCCAAAACAAAAACCCTGATACGGCCATGGACAACACTAGCGGCAACCAAATCAGTTGCTCAAACCCCATGACCCAATACAGCAGGATTGCGCCAAGACAGGCGCAAATCGCTTCGACGCTCGCAATTCCATCAATACCGTCCATGAAATTGTATAAGTTGAGCATCCATACCAAATATACGGCTCCCACTACATAACCTAACCACTCACCGGCAACGAGCATGCCAAAGATATGAAGCGGCGGTAGGCCACCGAGCCAGAACAATGCCCAGACAGCAGCGGCAAAATGCCCCGTCAGGCGGCAGCGCACGGAAACCGGATTGTGGTCATCAAAAAAACCAACAATGGCCACAAGGATACCGGCGCCCCCTATGCCCAGGAGCTCCGCAGTCGATATCACCTGCCCATAGGCCAAACCAGGCAACGCCAAGAGGAAGGCAAGCACAATGGCAACGCCGCCCCCCCTGGGAGTTGGAATGATGTGTGAGCTTCTGGCACCAGGCATATCAATGAGCGATCGCGAGACAGCATAGCGGCGCATTATCCCCGTAAATATGAATGAGGCCACTGCAACGATGAGGGTAAGACACCAGAACATTATCTGTTTCCGTATAAACTTAGAGAAAGTGCTACGATCACTAATTAAGCCAACTCACCAACAGTTGAGAGACACTTTAATATCACCGTTAGTTCACCCTACTACCCTGCATAAGGTGTTGCGCGGTGAAATAAAAAACCACCAGAGAGATATCTGTCCGCTAAAAATTCCAGAAGCTCGCCTTTCATCGGGCGTTTCGAGAAAAATTCGTATTGAACGCAATAGATTTCACGGCATTGACCCAATAGCGGCCATATGCTTTCACTTGCGTTACTCTCAGATTCAGATGAGACGCAGGGGGATTTGCCTCATCCAATGGTTGACCCGCTTTGTTTGGGCTCAGCAGGCGACGTAGCCACAAGAACACACCGATGCTGAGCAGATCGCTCAAGAAACGACCTGGCCAGCGATGTCCTGTACGTTCTTTTACAGATCAAACGTCTTGTGCCTCACTCATGACTTCGGCCAATACCTGGCAGGTCTTGTCGATCTCATGGGGTGTAAGCGTCGGATGCACCATGAACATCAAACTCGTATCTCCCAACTGCCTTGCAATCGGCAGACGCTCCAAAGGGCGCCATGGCGTACCGTCGAAAGCCTTTTCCAGATAGACCTCCGAACAGGAGCCCGAGAAACAAGGAACGCCACGAGCAACAATTTCGTTAAGAATACGGTCACGCGACCAATCGGGCTTGAGCAATTGAGGCTCGACAAATACGTAGCATTTATAGGCTGCATGCACGTACCCCTGCGTGATACCTGGAACTCTCAACCCCCTCAACTGCTCAGCCGTAGACCAGATTCTATGGGCGTTGCTCAAGCGAGCTTCATGCCAGCCCGGCATCCGCCGCAATTGAATACGGCCCAGTACGCCTTGGGCTTCCAACATGCGCCAGTTTGTCCCGAAACTATCGTGCACCCAACGAAAACCAGGGGCGTGCTGGCGCTCATAGACAGCCTCCCAGCTTTTGCCATGATCTTTATAGGCCCACATATCCAACCACAAATTGCGGTCATTGGTCGTTATCATTCCACCCTCGCCCCCGGTGGTCATGATCTTGTCCTGACAAAAGGACCATGCGCCGATATGACCTATGGAACCGACCGATCGGCCCTTGTACTGCGCACCATGGGCCTGAGCACAATCTTCAATTACCTTGAGATCATACTCCTGCGCCAAAGCCATGATTGGATCCATATCACAGGCCAATCCTGCAAGGTGGACACAGACAATCGCTCGCGTGCGCGGCGTCAATACTGCGGCGATCGTCTGAGCTGTAATGTTCTGCGAGTCGGGGTCAACGTCTGCAAACACGGGGACAGCGCCAGCATTGATGATGCTGGACACCGAGGCAAGGAACGTCCTAGGGGTCACGATGACCTCATCCCCCGCGCCGATCCTCAAGGCCTTGAACGCCAAATCCAGAGCAACGGTTCCGTTCGCTAGCGCGACAGCGTGTTGGGTGCCGCTCCACGCTGCAAACTCTTTCTCGAATTCACGACACTCTTGCCCGGTCCAATAATTGACTTTGTTGGACAAAATGACGTCGCGTACCGCGGTAGCCTCTTCTTCGGAAAAAGAAGGCCAGGGAGAAAAAGGGGAGTTCAACACAGTCCAGACCCTACCAATTTAAAAATCTTATAAAAAATAAATGCTTGCAGCGATATCTCTGCTTGCCGACAGCTCACCCGCGACCCTGCTACAGATATAGCTAATCCACTGCTCCTGCCACGAGATTGGATTCAGCGATGAAGTCAATCGCTTCAGTGACCACGCCCGATGATAACGCTCGCCTCAACTGTTATTCCCGGTAAATTTGGACATCGTGACCTCCCCATCCGCGCTGATACCCTCTTTGACGACCACTTTCTTGATTGTCATGAAAATAATCTTGAGGTCCAGGCGAAAGGAACGGTTATCGACATACCAGACGTCCAGCTTGAATTTCTCATCCCAACTGAGTGCATTTCGACCATTCACCTGCGCCCAACCTGTCACTCCGGGGCGAGTATGATGGCGACGATTTTGTTCTGCGCTATAAAGTGGGAGATACTCCATCAATAGCGGCCGCGGCCCTACCAGACTCATATCGCCCTTAAGCACATTCCATAACTCCGGAAGCTCATCCAGACTGCTCGCCCGAAGGAAGCTACCGAACGCTGTCATTCGCTCCGCATCAGCCAAAGGATTCCCCTCACCATCGAGCGCGTCACGCATCGTTCGAAATTTGATCATCTCAAAAGGCCTGCCGGCCAGTCCTGGGCGGATTTGTCTAAACAGGACCGGAGAGCCAAGCTTTTTCCGAATGTTCCAAGCTACTACGGCAATGACCGGAGCGAGGAGAACGAGGGCGCACAAAGAAGCGATGATATCGAAGAGCCGTTTAAACATTTGCTGACCTGAATGTTGACTATAAAACGTGTGAACTCATTGCTGCCATGGACCTACGCTCGAGGCGCCTGCCGGGATGAAGGCCTGCGCGCTAATGAACTACTGACGACTGTAGACGGCGACACCGCAAGCCAAGGACACAGCGCCCCGCCTCGGAAGACAACATCATCCCACAGAAAAAGTCCAGCTCATGGCGCCCGCAATGGAAAAATAAGATCTAGTCAAAAAAATTTCATTTTTACCAACGGTCTCAAGCAGGGCGCTTGCCAAGTACGGACGTAGTTATACCACCCCCCGGCATCGCTCAGGCAGAAGATCTGAAATTGACCTTATAAAAGATACGAAACCTTGACGATCATAATTTTTCCAACCAAGCAATGAATGGAGTCCCTTAACATACTTAGTATGTCCGTAAATATGCAACCAACTCGTTTTACTTGCCAGAAACGCTCTATCCAGTATCATTCTCGACTCTGCGGATCAGTCCGTTTTAACAGCACGTCCATCCAATTGCGCCGCGGCCTGGGCCTGCATTGGAGGGGGCAGGTAACTGAGAAAACGATTTTTCGGCTCACCACAGACCAAAACACGCTTCTCGATCCAGACCATTGCCCTATGGAGACGGGACGTTGAGAAAATTCCGTATACGGTACAGGGAGTTCGAATTGAATAGCTTGCTAAAGAAATCCCTCGCACTGTACTCAGCCAATGGCCTAAACTTTTTACTTAATATCCTGATCATTCCGATCCTTGTTCATTTTATTGGCTTTCAAGGCTACGGTTTTTATTCGGTTTACATCATTCTCTCCAGCACACTGCTGTTTCTAGATTCGGCACTCTCTAAATCCGCTGTTGCCGCTATCTATTCTGGCGGGCAAGATCAACGTGCCCAGTTCGTCAACGCTTGCAGAGTCGGCTATATTGCGACAGGTGTCCTACTATTGCTGGCAACCCCTCTGATAGCCGAAGGCACCTCCATCCTGTTTCCGCTGCAGACCGGCCACCTTAATTTGGCGTACTGGATTGGTGTCGCGGCAGTCGCTGAATACGTACTTGCCCTGCCTGGCCAGTACTTCCAAATGCTGAATGTGTTGCAGGCCCGGCATTTTGCTTACGCACAATACCAACTGTGCATCCAACTGAGTCGTTTTGTCACAGTTGCAGCTGTCGCTGCAACCACCCAACAGATCGAGTGGGTGCTTGCAGCCGTTGTATTGAGGAAAATTCCTGACTACTTGATCCTGTGGCTGTTCTGGCGCAATCAAATGTCGGAGCGGCGCACGCCAGTCAAATGGCCACTTGTGGCTATGCTTTATCGTCACGCGGCACCCATTATCGGAGTAGCACTTCTGCAGGTGCTCGCGACCGAATTCATTTCTATCTATATCAGCCATGCCTATGGAGCCGAGACGCTGGGCAAGTACAGGTCCGTTTACGATGTGCTGAACAAGATCTGGTTCGTTGCCACACTCTATCCCGTATTGGTATACCCGAAAATTTGCCAATGGCTGGCCGATAAAGAACAAAAAGCATGGCTCAGCAAAAATATTTCCAGTCTGAACCTGGCAAGCGCACTGATTTACGGCGCCCTCACAACCGCAGGACTTGCACTTTACCCACTGCTGAGCCAGTGGTTACCGGCCTTGAATGCGGCTGCACCGTTTGCTGCCGGGCTGCTTGCCGGAATTTGTATGTCCGGGCATGTCCGGCTCGGTTATGAGTTTCTGCAAGCACAGAAGGATGCAGGCACGGCATTAGTCATTAACCTGGCCTCACTGGGCGCTGGGGCCGCTACATTGCTCGCGTTTGAAACAAATAACGCAAGAGAAATAGGGTGGGCATGGTTCATATCTCAACTGCTAGCCGTATTTTTTGTCGACATTCGCAACGGGATACTATTGTCTTCCCCACTTCGAAAGTCACTTATCGGATTATTACCATGGCTAGGAGTAGTCACAGCAGTTTTAATCACCACCTCCACCGATAGACTGGCAGGCGTAGCCACCTCACTGCTCCTGCTGGCTATTTTCATGAGCAGCCTCGCTTTGTTGGCAAGGCGTTTGCGTGACCCGAGGTAGGAAATGCTCAAGTTGAATATCATATCCGTCGGCGCAGCACTTATAGTCTTTGCCTCTGTGGCTACGGCGCTGCGTTTCGCAAACCTACCCTTTGGCGTTGGCGAGGTTGCCGTCGCGCTATTATTTTTGTGGTCGCTGCGCTACAAACAGGCACTGCAGTATCTCAAGCACCCAATCATGCTCTTCTGGATTGGTTTCATCCTGATCGCTGGGTTAGCGGCATGGGTCAGCCCCCTTAAGGGCGGAAGCTCTATCCATACTGCCATAGCGTATGTTTATGCGGCTTGCTGCTCACTCGTTGCGCTGGCATGTATCGGACAAGCTTCGCAGTCGGACCTTAACCGGTTCATTAAGGCCCTGATCATAGTACCGATCGCACTACTCGCTTTTCCGTTCTTTTGTTTTGTAACCCAAGCTAGCGGCCTCGCAGAAACCCTAGGGATCGTCTCCTACTCCGTGCCACGTCTTTCCGGATGGTCCATAAACCCCAATCAGCTCGCCATGTTTCTGCTGCCGCTTCCGATCTGGCTCATGGCGATCAACCGTGAGAGTGACTGGAGAGGCGCACGCCTGCTTGGCAACTTCCTGCTTCTGTGGGTCATTTTTCTCTTTGGAATAAGCGTACGCAGTGACGCACTGTTAATCTCCTGGTGCGTGGGTTTGCTTAGCCTCACACTCATCGCTTACTTCTGGCAGAAACCCTTCAAGTGGAAGATGTTTGCAGCGCTGGTTGCGGCTTTTTTCCTGGCATTCGGTACCTTCAAATTCATGGCCGACGGACCCGGCAGGGAGTACTTGTCCGGCACCGCGAAGTCGGACTCCGTATTGGGTGTCGGCTTTGATAAAAACAAGGGCGGTGTACGCAAGACATTGCGCGACAATGCCACTGTAGCCTGGCTCGAATCCCCGATTATAGGGAACGGCCCAGGCGCCTATTCCTATCTGGATGACCCGGAAGTCAAGCAAGAAGCACATAACCTGGCTCTCGATATACTGACCCAGGCCGGACTGGTGGGCGCACTGCTGTTCGGCGCGCTATACCTGTGGCTGATCATCAGGGCTTATCAAGCCAGGGACCCTTACTCGCTCGTCATACTGATTGTTTTAATGATTTTTTCGGGAGCCCACTTCATGCTCCGACAACCGACATTCAGCCTCTACATGATCATTTGCGCGATGGCCGTCAGGAACGGCTGCTTCACGACGCTGCGCGAGAAAAATCAACCCATTTGATTACAACGAGATTGCTCCATGTGCGGTATCGCCGGGTTCTGGCACCCTAATAGCCAAGGCAGGTATGACGGCTCATCAGCCCTGACCCGCATGACCAACGCTATTCTTCACCGTGGCCCCGATGACGCGGGGGCTTGGGACAATAACGCGGGTTTGTTCCTGGGACATCGCCGCCTTGCGATTGTCGACCTCACATCGGCCGGGCATCAGCCAATGGAGTCGGCACAAGGGCGCTACATTATTATTTTCAACGGTGAGATCTACAACTTCGAGGCACTGCGTCGGGAAATTGATGCCGCACGCTCGACTCCTGTGCCTTGGCGTGGCCACTCAGACACCGAGGTCATATTGGCGGCATTCGAGCAGTGGGGCATTCAGGCTTCCCTGCGCAAACTGGTTGGCATGTTCGCGATAGTGGTATGGGATCAGACCCAAGAAACCCTCACACTGGCGCGCGATCGAATCGGTGAAAAACCTCTCTATTACGGGCTGAGCCAAGGCGCGCTGCTCTTCGGCTCAGAGTTGCAGGCGCTTGAAGCGCATCCAAATTTTGGCGCAGTTGTTTCACGCAACAGCCTTGCGCTACTCCTTAAATATGCATATGTGCCTGCACCACACTCCATTTACGAAGGCATTTTCAAACTGCCCGCCGGGACTTATCTGGAGCTCAAGTCAATCGACCTTGAAAATGGCAGCGCCGGCACACCACAAGCCTATTGGGAACTCCCGAGCGCACAAACCGAAGGCCATTTCTCTCTTTCCGATACAGAAGCAGTTGACCAACTTCAAGAATTGATGAGTGCAACAATACGTGACCAGATGGTTGCCGATGTCCCACTGGGGGCGTTCTTGTCTGGCGGCATCGACTCGACCCTGATTGTCAGCCTGATGCAGTCGCTGTCCTCCCAGCAGGTCAAGACCTACACGATCGGTTTTGACAACCCAGGCTACAACGAGGCTGAGCACGCGAAAGCAGTCGCTCGCCACTTGGGCACCGACCACACTGAACTCTACGTGTCCGGAGCGGATGCACTGGCAGTTATATCAAAGCTGCCGGAGATCTACAGCGAACCTTTTGCCGATTCGTCACAGATTCCGACTTACCTGGTTTCTCAATTAGCACGCAACCATGTCACGGTCAGCCTGTCCGGCGATGCGGGCGACGAATTGTTCGGGGGGTACAATCGTTACCAATATTTACCTGGCGTATGGAACAAACTGGGTCGCGTACCGGGCCCCGCACGCAGGCTGGCAGCCCGAATGATAGAGTCCACTTCTCCGGACCGCTGGAACTCCATTGCCACCACATTAAGCCCATTCACTCCGGCCCGCCTACGTGTAAGGCTACCCGGAGATAAACTTCACAAGCTTGCCAGCGTCATGCGGCATGACTCGCCCAGCCAAATGTATGACCGAGTCGTATCGCAATGGCAAAATGCATCTGAAGCAGTGATAGGTGCCTCCCAGCTTCCCAGCCCGGCGCCTGTGGGAGACAGCGATTTTGCATCCTGGATGATGCGCCAAGACACGATGACTTATCTGCCAGATGACATTCTTGCCAAGGTAGACCGGGCCGCGATGGCGGTAAGCCTAGAAACCCGCGTGCCTTTTCTGGATCACCGGATCGTCGAATTTGCTTCGGCGTTGCCAATGTCACTGAAAATCCGTAATGGCAGCACCAAATGGATATTGCGCCAGTTACTTTATCGCTATGTGCCGCGAGAAATGATTGAACGCCCGAAAATGGGCTTTGGTATTCCACTGCACGAATGGCTGCGAGGCCCGTTGCGTGAATGGGCTGACGCTTTGCTGGATCCGCAAAGACTGGCCAGTGAAGGCTATTTTGTACCTGGAATGATCCAAGCCGTGTGGAAAAAACACTTACAAGGCCAAGGAAACTACCAGCACCAGCTATGGCCGGTGCTCATGTTCCAGGCGTGGCTCGATCAAAAACGAGCTATCTGAAAACAGATTTCATTTATTAAAGGAAAACCCATGTATCCGAGAAAGGTATCAGTGGTCGGACTGGGCTATGTAGGCCTACCTGTGGCCGTAGCGTTCGGCAAACACGGCCCGGTAATCGGTTTCGATATCAACGAAAGTCGGCTGGAAGAGCTTCGCGCCGGAAATGATCGTACCAATGAAGTGAGCCACGACGAATTAGGTGAAGCGCAAATCGAATTCACCAGCAAGCCAGGTGTTCTCGCCAAAGCGGATTTCCATATCGTTGCCGTACCCACACCGATAGACGACGCTCACCAGCCGGACTTGACGCCGGTAGTGAAAGCGTCGGAAAGCGTAGGCAAAGCACTCAAGCAGGGCGACATCGTCGTCTATGAGTCTACCGTCTACCCAGGTGTGACCGAAGATATCTGCGTGCCAATTCTTGAGCGCATATCAGGCTTGAAGTGCGGCACCGACTTCACAGTGGGCTACAGCCCAGAACGAATCAATCCGGGCGATAAAGAACACACATTCACCAAGATTAAAAAAGTGGTATCCGGGCAAGACGCTGCCACCCTTGAAATTGTCGCCGACGTATACGGCTCCGTAGTAACCGCCGGCGTTTACAAAGCAGCCTCCATCAAAGTGGCCGAAGCCGCCAAAGTGATCGAAAACACTCAGCGCGACCTTAATATCGCACTCATGAACGAGCTGGCATTGATTTTCGACCGCATGGGTATCGATACCCTCGATGTCTTGGAGGCCGCCGGAACCAAGTGGAACTTCCTGAAGTTCAAACCTGGCCTGGTCGGCGGTCACTGCATCGGCGTCGATCCTTACTACCTGACGCACAAGGCTGAAAAACTTGGCTACATTCCCCAAGTGATTCTGGCAGGTCGTCGCATCAACGATAGTATGGGCGCCTTTATTGCACAACAGGCCATCAAGCAGATGATCCATGCTGGTCATCCAATTGCGGGCGCCGTTGTTACAATACTTGGCCTGACCTTTAAAGAAAACTGCCCTGATCTACGTAACTCTCGGGTCATCGATATCATTCGTGAGCTGGAAGAATTCGGCATCAAGGTACAAGTCTTTGATCCTCAGGCCGACTCAGTAGAAGCACTGCATGAATATGGCGTCACGCTGCTTCCGCTCAACGACCTCAAGCCAGCCGCAGCCGTCGTAGTTGCTGTTGCGCATGACGCATATGCCAGGTGGTCGCCTGAAGACTACTTGAAGTTGATGCAAAATGCGCCCGTCGTCATAGACGTGAAAGGCGTTTGCGACGGCCCAGCCCTAGAACGTGCTGGTGCACGCTTCTGGCGTCTGTAATGGAGAATAAAATGAACGCGTACGAGACACTGCGTCAGGAGCTGGCATCTTCGCCACGCAATTGGCTTATCACCGGCGTTGCGGGCTTCATCGGTTCAAACTTACTGGAAACCCTCCTCAAACTGAATCAACGCGTAATCGGCCTGGACAACTTCGAAACGGGCCACCAACGTAACCTTGATTTGGTTCAAGACACGGTTTCCGAGTCTGCATGGGCGCGGTTCAAGTTTGTAGAAGGCGATATACGCAAGCTGGAAGACTGCCAGCGAGCCTTGGAACATGGTGCTGACTTCGTCCTTCACCAGGCAGCATTAGGCAGCGTACCGCGCTCACTTGAAGACCCCATTCGAACCAATGGCACCAACATTGACGGTTTCCTGAACATGCTGGTAGCAAGCCGAGACGCCAAGGTAAAGCGTTTCGTATACGCAGCATCAAGCTCAACCTATGGCGACCACCCCGCCCTGCCCAAGGTCGAGGAGCACATTGGTCGTCCACTCTCCCCTTACGCTGTCACCAAGTACGTCAACGAGCTGTATGCGGATGTATTTGCACGCTGCTATGGACTGCAAACCATAGGTCTACGGTACTTCAACGTATTTGGTCCAAGACAGGATCCTGACGGCGCATACGCAGCCGTGATTCCAAAATGGTTCGGAGCATTACTACGCGGCGAGTCTATTCACATCAATGGTGACGGCGAAACCAGCCGTGACTTTTGCTACATCGCCAATACCGTCCAGGCCAATTTGCTCGCTGCTACAACACAAAATACCGATGCCGTGAATCAGGTCTTCAACGTAGCCGTAGGTGACCGCACTACGCTGAATGATCTCTTCGCTCATATCCGGCAACTGGCTGGCGCAATCCACCCAGCAATTAAAAGTGCGACTCCTGTCTATGGTGATTTCAGGGCGGCCGATGTACGCCATTCACAGGCAGACATCAGCAAAGCCCAAAACCTGTTGGGTTATGCGCCGACGCATCGTATTGCCGCTGGCCTACAGGACTCCGCTACCTATTACACAGCGCACGTAGGTAAGCATGTCTAAAATTGTGGTAATCGCCGGTTTTGCCGAATCACTGATTCGGTTTCGCGGTGATCTTCTGGCCGCGATGCAAACGAACGGCCATGAAGTTGCCGCCATCGCGCCGGAAGACGATGACTCCGTACGCAAACGACTCGCCGAAAAAGGGGTGGAGTACCACGTCGTACCGATGGCCCGTGCGGGACTGAATCCCTTTGCCGACCTGCGCTATTTGCTGCAACTCAGCCAATGCCTGCGCAAGATAAAGCCTGATGTGGTGCTAGCCTATACAATTAAACCAGTGGTTTACGGCCTGCCCGCCGCTCGCTTAGCAGGCGTAAAACGCCGTTATGCACTTATTACAGGTCTGGGATATGCATTCACGGATGCCGAAGCAAGCTTGAGTCGCAACCTCATCAAACGGGTCGCGTCAGGTCTGTATAAATTTGGGTTGAGCTTTGCGACAGGTTTGTTCTTCCAAAATCCGGATGATCAAAAACTGTTCAAGGACCGAGGACTATCCAGCAAAAACCTTCCGACTTTGGTTGTTAATGGTTCGGGCGTGGATACGGATAGCTTTCCGGTAGCACCACTGCCGGAGCAGCCAAGTTTTCTGTTTGTAGGCCGAGTACTACGAGATAAAGGGGTGGTCGAGTACGCCGAAGCAGCAAGGATGCTCAAACCCATCTATCCGCACGCTACTTTTCACTTGGTCGGACCGATGGACTCAAATCCATCCGGTATAAGCGAAGAGATGGTTTCATCTTGGGAGAAAGAGGGCCTGATTCAATACCACGGCGCTGTCAGTGATGTGAAACCCTATATTGCCGCCTGCAGCGTGTTTGTACTGCCATCCTACCGTGAGGGCACGCCACGTTCGGTATTGGAGGCTATGTCCTGCGCACGAGCGATTGTCACTACCGACGCGCCTGGATGCCGCGAAACCGTAATAGATGGTGAAAACGGCTATCTCGTTAAACCTCGCGATTCAGCCGATCTTGCCAAGGCCATGGGACGCCTGGCAGGCTCGAGGGAGTTGCGCGAACGAATGGGCAAAACGAGCCGTGAACTTGCGGAACAGAAGTATGATGTCCATCGTGTAAATTCAATCATGATTTCAGCAATGGAACTGCGCTGTTAGACAACGTCCATTCTAAAATTAGCCTTTGCAGGTAGGCAAACTACTTGCGAAGGCGCTTGTTATTACGATGAACAATCATAAAGCCCCACAAAGGCCCTAACAGCAACCCCAGCAAGAAGGCCGCCACAATATAAAATGATACGGGTATTGACGGCGCAGACCACCCTGCAAACGTTAAAGAAACAGACTGCTGATTCTCAAGCGAGAACAACAGGGTAACCACCAGCACTGTCAAAACGACCAGAAGCAGAGATAACTTCTTAATTAAATGCAAAAGATTACTCCTCATCCAGCTCTATTAAATCGGCTCCTCATCCTCATTGACGCGATCCCGCAGCTCCTTGCCAGGCTTGAAGTGAGGCACAAATTTTCCATCAAGGCTAACAGACTGACCTGTTTTTGGATTACGCCCCACACGCGGCGCCCGATAATGCAGCGAAAAGCTGCCAAACCCGCGAATCTCAATCCGATCCCCAGTAGCTAAACACTGAGACATCTGTTCAAGCATGGTCTTGATAGCCAGCTCTACATCCTTGGATGAAAGCAGCCCTTGATGGGTGACAATTCGTTCGATCAACTCCGACTTCGTCATATTTTTCCCTTCTTTTTCAAGCAGCTAGGAAAAGCGCTTTGAAGGTTTTAGCATGACCTGCAGATTTTGAACAGCCCAAGAACCCACTAATCTTGCACAAGCCCGCCTTCAAGCCCCACTCCCCCTTAACAGTTGAATCAAAACTTCTTCAGAGATACTTGTCGGCCTTCTGCCTTGACCTGATTTTTTTTGCCGGAACCCCATAGGCAACCACAAAAGGATCAATGTCGCTCAAAACCATCGAGCTCCCGCCGATCACGGCATGCTCACCAACAGTGACCCCGTGGCGCAAATTCGCACCGATGCCAATAGCTGAGTGCCTCCCTATTCGGCAGTTCCCCCCTGTTGTCGCGGCTGGAGCCAAGCTAGAAAAATCCTCCATCACCGAGTCGTGATCCAGTGAAGCCTGGGTGTTGACAATACAAAACCGGCCTACCTCACAGCAGGGATTCACCACCGCACCGGCCATAACGACGGTGCCAGCCCCGATGGTCACACACTTACCAATACTGGCGCCGGGATGAATAGCACAAACAAAGGGTAACTTCGGGCATAACTCCGAGAGAGTGTTATATACCCTCTCACGAACGCTATTATCCCCAATAGCAATAATGGCTCCCTCAATGGAGTGCTCAACCAGAAGCCTCGGAAGGTCCGATTCGCGCCCGATAATAGGGTAACCAAGGCTCTCCTCACCCACAGCCCTGAAAGAATCAATCAGCCCCACTACCGAGTACAGAGCCTGCTTTTCAACTATGTCCAAAATGACCTTGGCATGGCCCGAAGAACCTATTATCACAATCTTTTGCATACTAGCTCACTCAAGACTCAACACCGCTACCAAGCACACCTTATCACTAAGTCTGGCGCTGCCCGAGAGCATTTAGCACTCCTTTCCACTCTCCAATTACCGTCCTTGACCAACGATTACCGTCCCACTCAATTACAAATCACCAACATTGTCCTAGTCACCGCACCCGCCGGATTCCAACCAAACAGGAAGTCACCTCCCTCCTCCTTGGCATCACTGGACCTTGTCATCACCTTGTAGCCTTGCATCCTGCACTCACGAGCCGCACGTCTCTCACACTTCTCCCAGCTCGAACCTAACCCTGAGCAGTCTATTTCGACACCACTGATTCCATGCCGCACATGTGTTTTGGCGCTGGCAGCGCACCCTGCAAATATCGACAATACGAGAATTAGAAAAAGCCTGTTCATTCAAATCCTTACTAAATCAGCAATGCGGGAACAATCGCCCAAAGACTATAGCCAGTTCTGACAGCGCCCCGTAAGCCTTGGTTCTTGCTCGTTGATTCAACAAATTTAAGGCAAAAAAAAGGGCGACCGAAGTCGCCCTTTTTTACAGCCTTACAGAACTTAGTTCTGTTTAGCCATTGCTTCGCGCAGCAGGGAGGCCATGGTGGTCTCGCCTGTTGCAGCTTCCGGAGCCGATTTCAGGCTCTGGATGGCTTCTTTCTCTTCCACTTCGTCTTTCGACTTGATGGAGAGTTGGATCACGCGGCTCTTGCGATCGACGCTGATGATCTTGGCTTCTACTTCCTGGCCTTCTTTCAGAACGTTGCGCGCGTCTTCAACGCGGTCACGGCTGATTTCGGAGGCTTTCAGAGTCGCTTCGATATCATCGGCCAGAACGATGATGGCGCCTTTGGCGTCAACTTCTTTCACAGTGCCTTTAACGATTGCGCCTTTGTCGTTCTCTTGAACGTACTCGGAGAACGGATCGCTTTCCAGTTGCTTGATACCCAGGGAGATGCGCTCGCGCTCTGGGTCAACCGACAGGATAACGGTGTCCAGCTCGTCGCCCTTCTTGAAACGACGAACAGCCTCTTCGCCAACTTCGTTCCAGGAGATGTCGGACAGGTGAACCAGGCCGTCGATGCCGCCGTCCAGACCAATGAAGATACCGAAATCGGTGATCGACTTGATGGTGCCGGAGATTTTATCGCCCTTGTTGAACTGACCAGAGAAATCTTCCCATGGGTTAGATTTGCACTGCTTGATGCCCAGGGAGATACGACGACGCTCTTCGTCGATGTCCAGAACCATGACTTCCACTTCGTCGCCGACTTGTACGACTTTCGAAGGGTGGATGTTCTTGTTGGTCCAGTCCATTTCGGAAACGTGTACCAGGCCTTCAACGCCTTCTTCCAGCTCAGCGAAGCAGCCGTAGTCGGTCAGGTTGGTAACACGTGCGGTGACGCGAGTGCTTTCTGGGTAACGGGCTTTGATAGCAACCCATGGATCTTCACCCAGTTGCTTCAGGCCCAGGGAAACACGGTTGCGCTCGCGATCGTATTTCAGAACCTTGACATCGATCTCGTCGCCAACATTGACGATTTCAGAAGGATGCTTGATACGCTTCCAAGCCATGTCGGTAATGTGCAGCAGGCCATCGACGCCACCCAGATCGACGAATGCGCCGTAATCGGTGAGGTTCTTGACGATACCTTTGACTTGTTGGCCTTCCTGCAGGGATTCCAGCAGAGCTTCACGCTCGGCGGAGTTCTCTGCTTCCAGGACGCTGCGACGGGAAACGACAACGTTGTTGCGCTTCTGGTCGAGCTTGATGACCTTGAATTCGAGTTCTTTGCCTTCCAGGTGCGTGGTGTCGCGCACAGGACGAACGTCGACCAAAGAACCTGGCAGGAACGCACGGATGCCGTTAACGTCGACAGTGAAGCCGCCTTTAACCTTACCGTTGATAACGCCCTTGACCACTTCTTCAGCTGCGAAGGCTGCTTCGAGAACAATCCAGCATTCAGCGCGCTTGGCTTTTTCACGGGACAGCTTGGTTTCACCGAAACCGTCTTCAACCGAGTCCAGAGCAACGTGAACTTCGTCACCGACATTGATTGTCAGATCACCAGCATCGTTGTAGAACTGTTCCAGCGGGATCAGAGCTTCAGACTTCAGACCAGCGTGAACGGTTACCCAGCGAGCTTGGTAATCGATATCAACGATAACACCGGTGATGATGGAGCCTGCCTGAAGGTTCAGGGTTTTTAGGCTTTCTTCAAAGAGTTCCGCAAAGCTTTCGCTCATTTTAATTCCTGTTGATAAGGGCGAAGAATACGCCCATCTCCACACCCCAGACGGTGTGGGTCAGTTTCAGTTAAAAGAAGCCACCGCAGGACTATGACTGGTCCCCTGCGGCCTTCTTGATCACCCGGCGATATCGCGAATGGCGATTTCACTCAAGATGCGTTCCAGCACCTGCTCGATGGACAACTCCGTGGAATCCAGTTGTATGGCATCAGCCGCCGGCTTGAGCGGGGCTACTGCGCGCTGGGTATCACGCTCATCGCGTGCACGGATCTCATCTAGCAGACTCGACAGACTAACACCATCGACTTTGCCCTTCAACTGCAAGTAGCGGCGGCGAGCCCGCTCCTCGGCGCTGGCGGTCAGGAAAATCTTCAGCGGCGCCTCGGGAAACACCACCGTGCCCATGTCGCGGCCATCGGCCACCAGCCCCGGCGGCTCCTGGAAAGCCCGCTGACGCTGCAACAGCGCATCACGCACCGCCGGCAGCGCGGCAACCTGGGAGGCCCAGGAGCCGACCTGCTCGTTACGCAGATCATCGGTCACATCGTCCCCTTCCAGGATGATGCGCTGGGGGTGACCTTCCGTTGCGCCGACGAACTGCACATCGAGGTGCGCCGCCAGCAGCTTCAGGGATTCTTCGTTGGTCAGGTCGACGCCATGGTTGCGTGCGGCAAACGCCAGCAGGCGGTACAACGCGCCGGAATCCAACAGGCACCAGCCCAGGCGCTTGGCCAGGATGCCGGCGATCGTGCCTTTGCCCGAGCCGCTTGGCCCGTCGATGGTAATCACCGGTGCTTTGATATTCACAATTGAGCCTCTTGGGCAACACGGATGCCGACTTGGGCACACAGTGTAAGAAAGTTCGGAAAAGACGTAGCAACATTGGCGCAGTCATGGATACGAATCGGCGCAGCCGCCCGCAGGGAAGCCACACTGAAGGCCATGGCAATCCGGTGATCGCCATGGGCATGGACTTCACCACCACCCATCAGGCCACCGTCAATGATAATCCCATCGGCGGTCGGTTCACACTTCACCCCCAACACCTGCAGACCGTCGGCCATGACCTGGATACGGTCGGACTCCTTAACACGCAACTCTTCGGCGCCCCGCAAAATGGTCCGGCCTTCAGCGCAGGCGGCCGCGACGAACAACACCGGGAATTCATCAATAGCCAGGGGCACCAGCGCTTCCGGAATCTCGATCCCCTTCAATACAGCTGCCCGCACCCGCAGGTCAGCGACAGGCTCGCCACCCACTTCGCGCGGGTTTTCCAAGGTGATATCGGCCCCCATCAACCGCAGGATATCGATCACCCCGGTGCGGGTCGGGTTGACGCCGACATGCTCCAGCAATAACTCGGAGCCCGCGGCAATCGAAGCCGCCACCAGGAAGAATGCCGAAGAGGAGATGTCCCCCGGCACTTCAATATGGGCAGCCGTCAGTACATGGCCCGATTCCACCGATGCGGTAGCGCCTTCCACCGCAACCGGGTAACCAAAACCGCGCAACATACGCTCGGTATGGTCACGGGTCGGCGCAGGCTCGGTCACTGCGGTTTGACCTTCGGCATACAGCCCCGCCAGCAACAGGCAGGATTTGACCTGGGCACTGGCCATCGGCATTGCATAGCTCATGCCTTTGAGCGCCTGGCCGCCACGAATGGTCAGTGGCGGACGCCCTTCCGGCCCGGTCTCGATCACCGCGCCCATGTCCCGCAATGGCTTGGCCACGCGGTTCATCGGGCGCTTGGACAGGGAAGCATCGCCGGTCAACACGCTGTCAAAGCGTTGTGCCGCCAACAAACCGGACAGCAGGCGCATGGACGTACCGGAATTGCCCAGGTAGATCGGCCCCGGCGCCGGCTTCAGGCCGTGCAAGCCCACACCGTGAATGGTCACGCGCCCATGGTGCGGCCCTTCAATCACCACGCCCATGTCGCGAAACGCCTGCAGGGTCGCCAGGGCGTCTTCACCCTCAAGGAACCCTTCCACCTCCGTCACGCCCTCGGCCAACGAGCCGAGCATGATCGAGCGATGGGAGATCGACTTGTCACCCGGCACCCGGATACGCCCGCTCAAGCGGCCGCCCGGGTTGGCGAGGAATGTCAGGTCATCGGCGTTCACAGCGGTTTCCATATAGGCCCGGCGAGCCAGGATCTTGCTGAAATGCTCACGCGCCACCCGCGCACGGGTGAACACGCCCAATAATTGATGGCCATCCCCGGCATCGACCGCGTCGCGCAAGGCGTCGAGGTCACTGCGGAAGGTGTCCAGGGTGCGCAACACCGCTTCGCGATTGGCGAGAAAGATGTCGTGCCACATCACCGGATCGCTGCCGGCAATCCGCGTGAAGTCGCGGAAGCCACCGGCGGCATAACGGAAAATCTCGAGGTTTTCGTTACGCTTGGCCAGGGAGTCCACCAGGCCGAATGCCAACAGATGGGGCAAATGGCTGGTCGCCGCCAGCACTTCGTCGTGGCGCTCGACCTGCATATGTTCCACATCCGCCCCCAGCTCACGCCAGAGACGATCCACCACCGCCAGCGCGGCCGGATCGGTTTGCTCCAGCGGCGTCAGGATCACTTTATGGCGACGGAACAGCTGCGCGTTGGACGCTTCCACCCCGCTCTGCTCGGAACCGGCAATCGGATGGCCCGGCACAAAGCGCGACGGCATGCCGCCAAAGGCCTGCTGCGCCGCCCGCACCACATTGCCCTTGGCACTGCCGACGTCCGTAAGAATCGCCTGGCCCAGGTCCATGCCGGCCAATACCGCCAGCAGTTTCTCCATGGCCAGGATCGGCACAGCGAGCTGGATGACGTCAGCCCCCTGGCACGCCAGCGCCAGGTCCGCCTCGCAACGATCCACCACGCCCAACTCCACCGCCAGCTTGCGCGATTGCGGGTCAAGGTCCACACCAACCACTTCGCCGCACAGCCCGCTTTCGCGCAGGCCTTTGGCGAAGGAGCCACCGATCAAGCCCAGGCCGACCACCACCAGGCGACCGATCATAGGCACGGCAGGTTGCAATGCAGTGACATCAACCACGAGCCAGGACCTTGGCCAGCGCCTCCAGGAAGCGGCTGTTTTCAGCCGGCAAGCCGATGGTAATCCGCAGGTGGTTCGGCATGCCGTAGTTGGCCACCGGCCGCACGATCACACCTTCACGCAGCAGCCCCTGGAATACCGGGGCGGCCACTTGACCAAGGTCGACACAGATGAAGTTGCCCTTGGAGGGAATCCAACCCAGGCCCAACGCACGGAAACCATCCTGCAACTGCAGCATGCCGCTGGCGTTGATGCGGCGACCTTCTTCCAGGTACTCGGCATCCTTCACCGCCGCACAGGCTGCCGCCAGGGCGAGGCTGTTGACGTTGAACGGCTGGCGTACGCGGTTCAGTACATCGGCAACCACCGCAGTCGACAGACCATAGCCAACCCGCAGCGACGCCAGGCCATAGGCCTTGGAGAAGGTGCGCGACACCAGCAGGTTCGGGTAGGCCGCCAGGAAATCCAGGCCGTTCGGCAGGTCGCTGCCTTCGGCGTACTCGATGTAGGCCTCGTCCAACACCACCAGCACATGCTCAGGCACGTCCTGCAGGAAGTCGTTCAGCGCCTGTGCATCGAACCAGGTGCCGGTCGGGTTGTTCGGGTTGGCGATAAACACAACGCGGGTCTGGGCATCGATGGCGGCCAGCATGGCCGGCAGGTCGTGGCCCCAGTCCTTGGCGGGAATCACGCGGGCGTCGGCACCGACCGCCTGGGTCACGATCGGGTAGACCGCAAACGCGTGCTCGCTGAACACGGCGTTCAGGCCCGGCGCCAGGTAGGCACGCCCAACCAGTTCGAGGATGTCGTTGGAACCGTTGCCCAGGGTGACCTGGTTCAGTTCGACCCGGCATGTTTCTGCCAGCAGGGACTTGAGGGCGAAGCCATTGCCGTCCGGGTAACGGGTCAGCTCGGCCAATTCTTCGCGAATCGCCGCCAATACCTTGGGGCTTGGGCCCAGTGGATTCTCGTTACTCGCCAGCTTGACGACCTTGGAGGGGTCCAGGTTCAACTCACGCGCCAGTTCGTCCACAGGCTTGCCCGGAACGTAAGGCGACAGTTGTTGCACGCCCGGCTGGGCCAGGGCGAGGAAGTTGCCACTCATGTTAAAGCCTCACAAAACCGCTTTCGGGTAAGAGCCCAGCACCTTGAGTGCCACGGCTTCCTGACTGATCTTCTCCAGCACGCCCTTGACCAGCGGATCGCGGTGATGGCCGATGAAGTCGATAAAGAACACGTAAGTCCATTTACCGCTGCGCGAAGGACGCGTCTCGATGCGCGTCAGGTCAATCCCGTTGTCGTGGAACGGCACCAGCAGCTCATGCAGCGCGCCGGGCTTGTTGCTCATGGAGACGATGATCGAAGTCTTGTCGTCGCCGGTCGGCGGCACTTCCTGGCTGCCGATCATCAGGAAGCGCGTGGAGTTGTCCGGGCGGTCCTCGATTTTCTCGGCCAGGCGCGTCAGGCCATACAGGCCTGCCGCCATATCACCGGCGATCGCCGCCGAATTCCATTCACCCTTGACCCGCTTGGCCGCTTCGGCGTTGCTGGACACCGCCACGCGCTCCACATTCGGGTAATGCGCATCCAGCCACTTGCGGCACTGGGCCAGGGACTGGGCGTGGGAATAGATGCGGCTGATGCTGTCGGTCTTGGTGTTCTCACCCACCAGCAGATGGTGGTGGATGCGCAGCTCGACTTCGCCGCAGATCACCATGTCGTGTTCAAGGAAGCTGTCCAGCGTGTGGTTGACCGCGCCTTCGGTGGAGTTTTCCACCGGTACCACGCCAAAGTTCACCGCGCCGGCCGCCACTTCACGGAACACCTCGTCGATGGCCGCCATGGGCTTGCTGATCACCGCGTGGCCGAAGTGCTTCATGGCCGCCGCCTGGGTGAAGGTGCCTTCCGGGCCGAGGTAGGCCACTTTCAGCGGCTGCTCGAGCGCCAGGCACGACGACATGATTTCACGGAACAACCGCGCCATCTCTTCGTTGCCCAGCGGGCCCTTATTACGCTCCATGACGCGCTTGAGCACCTGGGCTTCACGCTCCGGCCGGTAGAACACCGGCACTTCGCCCTCCGCCAGGGACGCCATCTTCACCCGTGCCACTTCCTGGGCGCAGCGCGCACGCTCACTGATCAGTTCCAGGACTTTCTCGTCCAGGCTGTCAATGCGTACACGCAGGGCCTTGAGTTCTTGTTCAGACATTAGCCGTGTTCCTTTTCGAACTCTGCCATGTAGGCAACCAGCGCGTTGATCGCGTGGATGTCGACAGCGTTGTAGATGGAGGCGCGCATGCCACCCACCGAACGGTGGCCCTTGAGGTTCAGCAGGCCACGGGCGTCGGCACCGGCCAGGAAGGGCTTGTCCAGGCGGTCGTCAGCCAGGCGGAACGGCACGTTCATCCACGAGCGGTCGGTGAGGTTGATGGGGTTGCTGTACAGGCCGCTGGCGTCGATGAAGTCGTACAGGGTGCGCTTCTTCTCTTCGTTGAGCTTGCCCATGGCCGCCACGCCGCCCTGCTCTTTCAGCCACTCGAACACCAGGCCAGACAGGTACCAGGCGAAGGCCGGCGGGGTGTTGTACATCGAGCCGTTGTCGGCCGCGACCTTGTAGTTGAGCATGGTCGGGCACAGTGAACGGGCGCGACCCAGCAGGTCCTCACGGACGATATTGACCAGGATGCCACTCGGACCGATGTTCTTCTGCGCACCGGCGTAGATCATGCCGTAGCGCGATACATCGATAGGCCGCGAGAGGATGTCCGAGGACATGTCGCACACCAGCGGAACGTCGCCGACTTCCGGCACCCAGTCGAACTCCAGGCCGCCAATGGTTTCGTTCGCGACGTAGTGCACGTAGGCCGCGTCCTTGGACAACTTCCATTCGTTCTGACCGGGAATGGCGAAGTAGTCGTAGGGCTTGGCGGTGCTGGCCACATTGACATGACCGTAGCGCGAGGCCTCTTCAATGGCCTTCTGCCCCCAGATGCCGGTGTCGATGTAGTCGGCCGTGCCGTCTTCCGGCAGCAGGTTCAGCGGGATCTGGGCGAACTGCTGGCTCGCGCCGCCTTGCAGGAACAGCACTTTGTAGTTGGATGGAATGTCGAGCAAGTCGCGCAGATCCTGCTCGGCCTTGGTGGCAATGGACACGAACTCATCACTGCGATGGCTCATTTCCATCACGGAGAGGCCTTTTCCATGCCAGTCGAGGAGTTCACCCTGCGCGCGCTGCAGGACTGCTTCAGGAAGCGCCGCGGGACCGGCACAGAAGTTATAGGCTCTCTTGCTCACATCCAATCTCTCTGATCTGGTGGGACTGAAATCAAACACGGTAGGAGCGAGCTTGCTCGCGAAAAACCCGAGAGCGCAAGGGCGCATCAGGCAGCTCGCGTTATCGTTGACGATTTTCGCGAGCAAGCTCGCTCCTACAGGGGGCGGCGTTGTTCTTTCAAAGGGGACAAACAACAAGGGGGCGAATCTTCATCCGCCCCCTGTGTGTCCGCTTATTCCTGCGGTTCTTCTTCGTCTGCGGCAGCATCGAGGGTTGGCTCGTCGACGTTGTCATCGCCCGCTGCGATCACCTCGCCTTCAAACTCCTCACCTTCCAGCTCTTCGCCTTCGACTTCCGACGGTTCCTGGACACGCTCCAGGCCGACCAGTTTTTCGTCCTTGGCCAGCTTGATCAAGGTCACGCCCTGGGTGTTACGGCCCAGGCTCGACACTTCGGCCACACGGGTACGCACCAGGGTGCCCTGGTCGGAAATCAGCATGATTTCCTCGCCATCGAGCACCTGGACCGCGCCAACCAGACGGCCGTTGCGGTCGTTGCTGACCATGGCGATAACGCCCTGGCCGCCACGCTTGTACTCCGGGAACTCGCTGATGGCGGTGCGTTTGCCATAACCACGCTCGGAAGCGGTGAGGATCTGGCTGCCTTCTTCCGGGATCAGCATCGAAATCAGCTTCTGCCCTTCCGGCAGGCGCATGCCGCGCACACCGCGGGCGGTACGGCCCATGGCGCGAACGTCGGATTCCTTGAAGCGAGTGACCTTGCCGCCGTCGGAGAACAGCATGACTTCACGCTCGCCATCGGTGATGGCCGCGCTGATCAGCACGTCGCCTTCGTCCAGCTCCAGGGCGATCAGGCCCACGCTGCGCTGACGGCTGAAGGATTCCAGCGGGGTCTTCTTCACGGTGCCTTTGGCGGTGGCCATGAAGATGAAGTGACCTTCGGTGTATTCCTCGACCGGCAGCATGGTGGTGATGTACTCATCACTGTCCAGCGGCAGCAGGTTGACCAACGGACGACCACGGGCAGCACGGGAAGCTTCCGGGATTTCATAGGTCTTGAGCCAGTACACCTTGCCCTTGCTGGAGAACAGCAGCAGCGTGGTGTGACTGTTGGCGACCAGCAGGTGGGCGATGTAGTCCTCATCCTTCACGCCGGTAGCCGATTTACCTTTACCGCCACGGCGCTGGGCCTGGTACGCAGCCAATGGCTGGGTCTTGGCATAGCCACCGTGGGAGATGGTCACCACGCGCTCTTCTTCCGGGATCATGTCACCCAAGGTCAGGTCGAGGCGAGCATCGAGGATTTCGGTGCGGCGCACGTCGCCGTATTCGGCGCGGATCACTTCCAGCTCTTCGCGGATCACTTCCATCAGGCGCACGGCGCTGTTGAGGATGCGGATCAGCTCGCCGATCTGGTTGAGAATCTCCTGGTACTCGGCCAGCAGTTTCTCGTGTTCCAGGCCGGTCAGGCGGTGCAGGCGCAGCTCCAGGATGGCCTGGGCCTGTTCCGGCGACAGGAAGTACTTGCCGTCACGCAGGCCGTATTGCGGGTCCAGGGTCTCCGGGCGGCACGAGTCGGCGCCGGCACGTTCAACCATCGCCACCACGGCGCTGGATTCCCATGGCATCTTGATCAGCGCTTCCTTGGCTTCCGACGGCGTCGGCGAAGCCTTGATCAGGGCGATGACCGGGTCGATGTTCGACAGCGCTACAGCCTGGCCTTCCAGGATGTGGCCGCGCTCGCGGGCCTTACGCAGTTCGAACACGGTACGGCGGGTAACCACTTCGCGACGGTGACGTACGAAGGCTTCCAGCAGGTCCTTGAGGTTCAGAATGCGAGGGCGGCCGTCGATCAGTGCAACCACGTTGATACCAAACACGCTTTGCAGCTGGGTCTGGGCGTAGAGGTTGTTGAGGATCACCTCAGGCACTTCGCCACGACGCAGCTCGATCACCACGCGCATACCGTCTTTGTCGGATTCGTCGCGCAGTTCGGTGATGCCTTCGAGCTTCTTCTCTTTAACCAGCTCGGCGATCTTCTCGATCAGACGCGCTTTGTTCAGCTGGTACGGGAGCTCGGTGATGACGATCTGCTGGCGGCCACCGACCTTGTCGATGTCCTCGATGATCGAGCGGGCGCGCATGTAAATGCGCCCGCGACCGGTGCGATAGGCTTCGATGATGCCGGCGCGACCGTTGATGATCGCGGCGGTCGGGAAGTCCGGGCCCGGGATGTATTGCATCAGCTCATCGACGGTCAGCTCAGGGTTGTCGATGAGGGCCAGGCAACCGTCGATGACTTCACCGAGGTTGTGCGGCGGGATGTTGGTGGCCATGCCCACGGCGATACCGCTGGAACCATTGACCAGCAGGTTGGGAATCTTGGTCGGCATGACCGCCGGGATCATTTCGGTGCCGTCGTAGTTCGGCACCCAGTCCACGGTTTCTTTATGCAGGTCGGCCAGCAGCTCGTGCGCCAGCTTGGTCATGCGCACTTCGGTGTATCGCATGGCCGCGGCGTTGTCGCCGTCGACCGAACCGAAGTTGCCCTGGCCGTCTACCAGCAGGTAGCGCAGGGAAAACGGCTGGGCCATCCGAACGATGGTGTCGTACACCGCAGTGTCGCCGTGAGGGTGATACTTACCGATCACGTCACCGACAACACGGGCAGATTTCTTGTACGGCTTGTTCCAGTCGTTACCCAGTTCGCTCATTGCGAACAGTACACGCCGGTGCACGGGCTTCAAGCCATCGCGCGCATCAGGCAGTGCCCGACCGACAATTACGCTCATCGCGTAGTCGAGGTAGGACTGTTTCAGCTCGTCTTCGATATTGACCGGGAGGATTTCTTTGGCCAGTTCGCCCATGAGAAGCCTGATTCCTTTTTCGGGTGAAACCTCGTCGCATCCATATGGGACGAACGAAGCTCGCCGTCGCCGGCACACTGCCTGACAACGACTTACGACAAATCAACGAGTTATGACACGGATCTGCACGTTATGGGCAACCCCTGGGGGCGGCCCTGGAAACCGCCGGATGTTATCACAATCGCCGCCACGCACCTATCCCCCTGATGCGCATGGAGACTAGTAATTTGACGGATGACAGGCTTGAGGAGGCCGAGAGGGGCTCAGAGATGGGGTGGTGCTTTTTTTTGAGGGTGGATCCGAGGGTTTTATTGACTTTCAGGGCCAATCGGGGGCAAGCCCATTCCACACTTTAATTGTGAACAGTCAAAATGTGGCAGGGGGCTTGCCCCCGATAGCCACTTCACAGACACCAAAGCCTTCAATGCAGCCGCTTACGGCACATCAGCTTGGCCAATTTCGCCGTATCCGGCCGCTCAACCACGCCCTTCTCAGTCACGATCACATCGATCAGGTCGGCCGGAGTCACATCAAATACCGGATTAAACGCATTGACCTCCAAGCGCTGCCCCATGACCTCCAGCAGCTCACCGGGATCGCGCTCCTCCAAGGCCACATCGTCACCAGTGGCCATCATCAGGTCCAGGCTCGAACTCGGCGCCACCACCATGAAACGCACGCCGTGGTGCATGGCGCACACTGCCAATTGATAAGTGCCGATCTTGCTGATCACATCGCCATTGGCGGCAATGCAATCGGCGCCGACGATCACCCAGGTGATGCCTTTGGTCTTGAGGAGATGCGCACCGGCCGAGTCGGCATTCACGGTGACCGGGATCCCCTCGCCCGCCAGCTCCCAGGCGGTCAGCCGCGAGCCTTGCAGCCATGGGCGGGTTTCATTGGCGTAGACGTGCTCGACCAAGCCTTCCAGAAAGGCCGCGCGAATCACCCCGAGGGCCGTTCCGACACCGCCGGTGGCCAAGGCGCCGGCGTTGCCATGGGTCAAGATCGCCTGGGCGTTGCCCTGATGCTTGCGAATCCGCTCAACGCCCAACTGGGCCATGACGAGGTTGGCTTCCCGGTCGCTTTCATGGATAGCGATCGCTTCGGCCTCCAGCACCGCCAGCGGATCGGCGTGCTTCTTGACGCGATCCAGGCGATCGCGCATGCGCTTGAGCGCCCAGAACAGGTTCGAGGCGGTCGGACGGGTATCGGCCAGTAGTGCGTAGTCCTCTTCCCAGGCGGCCTGCCAGTCACCGCCCTCGGCGATGCGCTCGCGAGCGGCGAGCACCAGGCCATAGGCCGCGCTGATGCCGATGGCCGATGCGCCACGCACCACCATGGCACGAATGGCCGCAGCCACTGCATCGACCGTGGAGCAGGCCACCCAGCGTTCCTGGGACGGCAGGGCGCGTTGATCGAGCAGGTGCAGCGCGCCATCACGCCAATCGATGGCCTTCACTTTCTCCGCTGCCAACAGTCGATCGCGCATCCATCACCCCATACTCATCAACAAAAGCCGCCGATTATAGCGATCCGCCAGCCAGGACGCTCGGGTATACTTCGCGCTTCTTTTATAGCTGCCCGGGAAGAAGCCTGCGATGACCTCCACTGCCGCCCCGCTCGACTTATTGCTACTGCCAACCTGGCTGGTACCTGTCGAACCCGCCGGCGTGGTGCTCAAGGACCATGGCGTGGGCATCCGCAATGGGCGTATCGCCTTTATCGGTCCACGGGCTGCGGCATTGAAGCTGTCGGCCACTGAAGTGCGCGAGCTGCCGGGCATGTTGCTCAGTCCGGGCCTGATCAACGCCCACGGGCATGCGGCGATGAGCCTGTTTCGCGGCCTGGCCGATGATCTGCCCCTGATGACCTGGCTGGAAAAACACATCTGGCCCGCCGAAGCCAAGTGGGTCGACGAGGCCTTCGTGCGGGACGGCACCGACCTGGCCATTGCCGAGCAGCTCAAGGGCGGCATCACCTGCTTCTCGGACATGTACTTCTACCCCAAGGTCGCCAGCGATTGCGTGCACAACAGCGGCATGCGTGCGCAGATCGCGATTCCGATCCTCGACTTCCCGATTCCCGGTGCCGGCACCGCCGATGAGGCGATCCGCCAGGGCATCGAACTGTTCGGCGACCTCAAGCACCATCCGCGCATCAAGATCACCTTCGGCCCCCACGCGCCCTACACCGTGTGCGATGCCAACCTGGAAAAGATCCGGGTCATCGCCGAAGAGCTGGACGCCGCGATCCATATGCATGTGCATGAAACCGCTTTCGAGGTACAACAGTCCGTCGAACAGACCGGTGAGCGGCCGTTGGCGCGCCTGGGACGCCTGGGCTTGCTGGGGCCGCGCTTCCAGGCCGTTCATATGACCCAAATCAGCGAGGACGACCTGGCTTTGCTGGTAGAAAGCAACACCAGCGTGATCCATTGCCCGGAATCGAACCTGAAACTGGCCAGTGGCTTCTGCCCGGTGGAGCGTCTATGGCAGGCGGGCGTCAATGTGGCCATCGGCACCGATGGCGCCGCCAGCAACAACGACCTGGACCTGCTGGGTGAAACCCGTACCGCCGCGATGCTGGCCAAGGCCGTCGCCGGTTCAGCCACCGCCCTGGACGCCCACCGCGCGCTGCGCATGGCTACGCTCAACGGTGCACGTGCCATGGGCCTGGAAAGTGAAATCGGCTCCCTGGAAGTGGGCAAGGCGGCGGATATGGTCGCCTTCGATCTGACCGGGCTGGCGCAACAACCGATCTACGATCCGGTCTCACAGCTTATATATGCCACCGGACGCGATTGCGTGAAACACCTTTGGGTCGCCGGCAAGCAGTTGCTCGACGACCGGCAACTCACCCGCATGGATGAACAACAGTTGACCGCCACGGCCATTGCCTGGGGAAAACGCATCAGCGGGCACACCGAATAACGCTGGCTCTGAACCCGCGTGTTCAGGACCGACAAACCGATTTATCAGATTTAGAGGATTCACCATGAGCAACGTCGACCACGCCGAAATCGCCAAGTTTGAAGCCCTGGCCCACCGCTGGTGGGACCGCGAAAGCGAGTTCAAACCCCTGCACGACATCAACCCGCTGCGGGTCAACTGGATTGACGAACGCGTCAACCTGGCCGGCAAGAAGGTGCTGGACGTCGGTTGCGGCGGCGGCATCCTCAGCGAAGCCATGGCCCAGCGCGGCGCCACCGTGATGGGGATCGACATGGGCGAAGCGCCGCTGGCCGTGGCCCAGTTGCACCAGCTGGAATCCGGCGTGAGCGTGGAATATCGCCAGATCACCGCCGAAGCCCTGGCCGAGGAAATGCCTGAGCAGTTCGACGTGGTCACCTGCCTGGAAATGCTGGAGCACGTACCAGACCCATCGTCGGTGATCCGTGCCTGCTTCCGCATGGTCAAGCCGGGCGGCCAGGTGTTCTTCTCCACCATCAACCGCAACCCCAAGGCCTACCTGTTCGCGATCATCGGCGCCGAATACATCATGAAGCTGCTGCCGCGCGGCACCCACGATTTCAAGAAATTCATCCGCCCGTCCGAACTGGGTGCGTGGAGCCGCCAGGCCGGGCTGACCGTCAAGGACATCATCGGCCTGACCTACAACCCGCTGACCAAGCACTACAAACTGGCCAGCGACGTTGACGTCAACTACATGATCCAGACCCTGCGCGAGGAGTAAGCCTGTGAAGTTGCGAGCGGTTCTCTTCGACATGGACGGTACCCTGCTGGACACCGCGCCGGACTTTATCGCCATCTGCCAGGCGATGCGCGCCGATCGCGACCTGCCACCGATCAACCCACAGCATATCCGCGATGAAATCTCCGGCGGTGCGCGGGCGATGGTGGCCGTGACCTTCTCGATGGACCCGGAATCCCCCGGCTTTGAAGAGCTGCGCCTGGAATTCCTCGAGCGTTACCTGAAGGGTTGTGCGGTCCACAGCACATTGTTCGACGGCATGGCGGAACTGCTGGAAGACATCGAGAAATCCAAGCTGATCTGGGGCGTGGTCACCAACAAGCCACTGCGCTTTGCCGAGCCGATCATGCAGCAACTGGGCCTGGCCGAGCGCTCGGCGCTGCTGATCTGCCCCGACCATGTGAAAAACAGCAAGCCGGACCCGGAGCCGATGATCCTGGCGTGCAAGATGCTCGGCCTGGACCCGGCCAGTGTGTTGTTCGTGGGGGATGACCTGCGCGACATCGAGTCCGGCCGCGACGCCGGCACCCGCACGGCGGCGGTCACCTATGGCTATATCCACCCGGACGACAACCCGCGCCATTGGGGCGCGGATGTGGTGGTGGATCACCCGCTGGAACTGCGCAAGGTGCTGGATAACGCACTGTGCAGTTGCTGATGGCTCACCAACCCAGCTGACCTATGAAGATCCCACAGGGGATCTCCACCGGTCTCAAGTTTTGTGCTGAAACATGTTGAATTCTGTCGAGGCTTTTATGTTTGATTACTCTGCACGTCCAGAACTGCTCAAAGGCCGGGTGATCCTGGTGACCGGCGCCGGGCGCGGGATTGGCGCGGCCGCGGCGAAAACCTACGCCGCCCATGGCGCGACCGTGCTGTTGCTGGGCAAGACCGAAGCCAACCTGGCCCAGGTGTATGACGAGATCGAAGCGGCCGGCCACCCGCAGCCGGTGGTGATCCCCTTCAACCTGGAGACCGCCCTGCCCCATCAATACGATGAGCTGGCAGCGATGATCGAAAAAGAATTCGGCCACCTCGATGGCCTGCTGCACAACGCCTCGATCATCGGCCCACGTACGCCGATCGAGCAGTTGTCCGGCGAGAACTTCATGCGGGTGATGCACATCAACGTCAATGGGATGTTCATGCTCACCAGCACGTTGTTGCCGCTGCTCAAGCTGTCCCAGGATGCGTCGGTGGTGTTCACCTCCAGCAGCGTCGGGCGCAAGGGTCGGGCGTATTGGGGCGCTTATGGGGTGTCGAAATTCGCCACTGAGGGCCTGATGCAAACCCTGGCGGATGAGCTCGACACCGTCGCACCAGTACGCGCCAACAGCATCAACCCCGGCGCCACGCGTACCAGCATGCGGGCCCAGGCGTATCCAGGTGAAAACCCAAGCGACAACCCGACGCCGGAAGAAATCATGCCGGTGTATCTGTACCTGATGGGCCCGGACAGTACCGGCATCAATGGGCAGGCGTTTGACGCGCAGTGAAACCAAATGTGGGAGGGGGCTTGCCCCCGATTGCAAGGTGTCAGTCACTGTATCTGTGACTGACCCACCGCTATCGGGGGCAAGCCCCCTCCCACATTTGTATTGCGGTGTTCTCTGGGCCTTAGTTTTTCACGACATCTTCAAGCGTGAAACGACCCAACGGGTTTTGCAGGAAGTTGCTCACATTCTTGCGTGAGATGTTGATGTACGGGCTGTAGTACAGGTCGATCCAGTTCACATCCTGTTTCGCCAGTTTCTGCAACTCGACATACATCTGCTCACGCTTGACCGGGTCAGCCTCGATGCGCGCCGCCGCCACCAGCTCCTTGACCTTGTCGTTCTTGTAGCGGGTCATGTAGTTCTGGTTGGTGTCGTGACCCAGTACGAAGGTGGTCTTCTGGTCCGGGTCGAGGATGTCGTTGGTCCAGTACATCACCGAAATATCGTACTCACCGTCCACCAACATCTGCCAGCTTTGGGTCGGGTCGACCTTCTGCAGGTTGGCGGTCACGCCGACCTTGGCCAACTGGTCCTTGATGATCACCGCGATCTGCTCGTCGGCTTCGTTGCCGGCGTTGACCACATAGTTGAGCTTCAAGTCCTTCGCGCCAGCCTTTTCCAACAGTTTCTTGGCGGCGGTCGGGTCATACGGGCGTTGCAGGTTGTTGGCGTAGTGGAACAACGAGCCTTTCGGGATGTAGGAATAGGCCACCGTGCCCTGACCGTAGGTCGCGGTTTTCACCAGCGACTGCTTGTCGATCGCCATGTCCAACGCCTCGCGTACTTCCTGCTTGGCCAGCAGACCGTGGGCGTGGTTGATCAGCAGGTGATCTTCACGGGTGGACGGGTCGGAGTGGATCACCACGTTCTTGTCTTTCTTCAGCTCTTCAACCCGGGAAAACGGTACGAAGATCGCCGTGTCCAGCTCGTTGTTCTGCACCATGCGCATCCGCGTGTTGTCGTCGGTCACGGAGACCCACTCCACACCATCCAGGCTGACCTTCTTGGCCTGCCAGAAGTTCGGGTTCTTCTTCAGGATGACCCGGTCGCCCTTGCGCCATTCGTCCACGGTAAACGCGCCGGAGGTCACCGGATTCTCCGAATAGGCGTCTTCCCCCATTTTGGTCATGGCTTTTTCCGACAGGATCGACACCGTCGGCGAGGCCAGTTGCGACAGGAAGGCGACCGCCGGAGTCTTCAGTGTGACAACCAGGGTTTTCGAGTCCGTTGCCTTGGCGGTGTTGATCAGGTTGAAGGGGTCAGCCCACAGCGACGCCTTGTTGTCGCGAATGCGCAGCAGGCTGAACGCCGCATCCTCGGCGGTGATCGCCGAGCCATCGGAGAACTTCGCATCGCGCAGCTTGAAGGTGTAGGTCAGGCCGTCCTTGGAAATATCCCAGCTTTCAGCCAGGCCCGGCTCCATCTTGGTCCCTAGGTTGTCCACGCGTACCAGGGTGTCGTAGACGTTGGCAAATACCCAGGTATCGCGGTTTTGCGCGCTTTTGATCGGGTCGAACGTGGTGCTGTCTTCACGGCAACCGATGGTCAGGACGCCGGCGGCATGGGCCAGGCCGGCGGTCAACGACCAGGCGGTCAGCGTGGCAGCGGCGAGCAATTTCAAGTGGCGCGATTGCATGTCATAACTCCTTGTTCATGATGGGCAGGAAGGGTCAACGGTTCTTCAAGCACGCAACTGTATCGATGCTCGTGCAGGGAATGGATAGGCGGCAATACCACGGAACACATCGTCCGAGCGTACCGGCAACGCGGGTGAAAGGCACAGCCCGTGGGCAAATTCAGTGGGCTCGGCGGCTCGCCAGGTAACGGCTGCGTCGGCAAAGGCCGGTGCGGATCGATCTCCGGAATCGCCTCGATCAACGCCGCGGTATACGGATGGCGCGGCGCGGTGAAGACCGCTTCCACCGGCCCTTCCTCGACGATCTTGCCCAGGTACATCACCGCCACGCGGTCGCACAGGCGCCGCACGATGGCCAAATCGTGGGCGATAAACAAAATCGCCAGGTTCATGCGCTGTTGCAGTTCCAACAGCAGGTTGATGATCTGGCCCTGGATCGATACATCCAGGGCCGCCACGCATTCATCGGCGATGATCAAGCGCGGCTCCACCGCCAGCGCCCGGGCAATACCGACACGCTGGCATTGGCCGCCACTGAGGGCGCCGGGTTTGCGACTGGCCAGTTCGGGACGCAGGCCGACCAGGTCAAGCAGTTCGTTGACGCGAGCCGGAATACGCTCTGCCGGGACTTTGCGCTGCACCCGCAGCACCTCGGCGATGGTTTCGCCGATGGTGTGGCGCGGGTTCAACGCGGCGTAGGGGTCCTGGAAGATCATCGCCGTTTCCTGGCGCAGGCGCGCGATGTCGATCGCGCTGCCATGGGCCATGTCGATGCCATCGAACAGCACCTGCCCGGCACTGATCGGGTTGAGGTGCAGGATCGCGCGGCCCAGGGTGCTTTTGCCGCTGCCGGACTCCCCCACCAACCCCAGGGTTTCACCGGCTGCAAGGTTCAGCGACACGCCGTTCACCGCCTTCACCCACTGCTTGTTCAGGCCGAACACCCCCGTGCCGGACGCGGCGAACCGCACCTCGAGGTTCTTGATCTGCAACAGGCTCATGGGCGCGCTCCCAACGGGTAGTGACAGGCCACGCGCGCGCCTTCGGGCAACCGTTCGGTGCACAACGCGCCGACCTGCGGGCAACGCGGGTTGAAGCGGCAGCCGCCGGGTAATGCATCGAGCAAGGGAGGCTGGCCGGGAATGGTACGCAGCAACCCAGGGCCACTGCCGTGGGCCGGCTGGCAATCAATCAGGCCCGCTGTGTAGGGGTGTTGCGGATGGGCGAGCACGTCGTACTTGCTGCCGTGCTCGCACAGGCGCCCGGCATACATCACGGCGATGGAATCGCAGGTTTGCGCAACCACGCCGAGGTCGTGGGTGATCATGATGAGCGACAGGCCGCGCTGGTCACGCAGGTCCAGCAACAGGCGCAGGATCTGCGCCTGCACGGTCACGTCCAACGCCGTGGTCGGCTCGTCGGCAATCAGCACTTTCGGGTTGCAGCCCAGGGCCACGGCGATCATCGCGCGCTGGCGCATGCCACCGGAAAACTCATGGGGATAGTTGTCGACCCGTGCCTGGGGATCGGGAATGCCCACCTGGCGCAACACTTCAATGGCTTGTCGGCGCGCGTGTTTTTTCGACGCGCCCTGATGCAGGCGGATGCCTTCGGCGATCTGATCGCCGATGCGCATCAAGGGGTCAAGGTGGCTGCTGGGGTTCTGGAAAATCATGCCCAACTGCCCGCCACGCACCGCGCGCATGCCGGTGTCATCCAGTTGCAGCAGGTCCTGGCCCGCCAGGCGTACCGCACCGCCCTGCACGCGCAGGTTGGGTGACGGCAACAAGCGCATCAGGCCACGGCAGGCCATGGTCTTGCCCGAGCCGCTTTCACCCACCAGGCCGAGGATCTCGCCTTCGGCCAGGTCGAAGGACACGCGGTCGACCAGGGTCACATCGCGCCCGCTGTTATTGGCGATCACACTAAGATCCCGCACTTGAAGCAGACTCATGAGCGATCCCCCAGCACTTGCGCCACACCATCGGCCAGCAGGCTGAAGCCCATGGCTAGGGTCACGATGGCCAGCCCCGGAAAGGTGCAGATCCACCAGGCCGTGGTGATAAACGCCTGCCCTTCGGCAATCATCGTCCCCCACTCCGCCGTCGGCGGTTGCACGCCCAGGCCCAGGTAGCTCACGGCGGCACCGTTGAGCAATACCAGCACCGCGTCAGACATGGAAAACACAATCGAGCCAAACATTGCATTCGGCAGCAAATGCCGGAACAGGATGCGCCCATGGCCAAAGCCCAGGCTCTTGGCCGCGAGGGCGAAGTCGCTTTCCTTGAGCACCAGGATCTGTGAACGGATCAGCCGTGCATACGACACCCAGCCCACCAGCGCCATGGCGATATAAAAACTCTTCAAGCCCGGACCGAGGATAGCCATGATCGCCAGCATCAACACCAGGAACGGGAACGCCAGGATCACATCGATCACGCGCATGCAGAAACTGTCGAAGCGCCCGCCGATATAGCCGGAAACCGCGCCGACAAACGTGCCGATCATGAACGGGAAAATCACCCCGATGATGGCAAGCTGCAGGTCGACGCGTGCGCCCCAGATCACCCTCGAAAGGATGTCTCGACCGTAGTTATCCGTACCAAATGGATGGGCAAGGCTCGGCCCCAGCAAGCTGATGTCGGTGTTCTGCGCAATCGGGTCATAGGGCGCGATCCACGGCGCACACAGCGCCAGGACCAACCACACCAGCAGGATCAACAGCCCCCACGCGGCCGTCAGGCGGCCATTGCGAAAGCCAAAACGCAGACGCAGGCGCCATGGAGCAATCAGAGGACGGCTGCTCATTGCATTTTCACCCGAGGGTCGAGGGCCACCGTGACCACGTCGGCGATAAAGTTGACCACCACCGTCGCGCACGCCAGCACCATCGCCACGCCCTGCACCACCATGTAGTCGCGGGTAAAAATGCCGCGCACTAGCAACTGGCCGATGCCGGGAATGGCGAACAAGCTTTCGATCACGACGGTGCCGCTGATCAGCCAGCCAATATTCACCGCCAGCAGGTTGACCGCCGGCACCAGGGAATTGGGCAACACATGGCGACGGAACACCGCCGCTTCCGACAGCCCGCGGGCCCGCGCGGCAGTGACGTGGTCGGCCTGCAGCTCCATCAACATGCTCGCCCGCAGGTTGCGGACCAGCACCGCCGACAGCGCCAGGGCGATGGTCAGGCACGGCAAGACCATATGGTGCGCCTTGTCCAGCCAGGTACGGCCGTAGCCGGAGACCGGGAACAGGCCCCATTGCACACTGAGCAGCAGGATCAGCATCAGGCCCAGCCAGAACGCCGGCATGCCCAGGCCCACGGTGGTGAACACGCGGATCAGGTTGTCCGCCCACCCGCCTTTATTGCGCGCGGCCCACGTCGCCAGCGGCACCGCAATCAGCAGTGCCAGCACCACGCTGCCGAGCACCAGCACCAGGGTGGGTTCGATGCGGGTGACGATCAATTTCAAGGCGTCGACTTTGTACAGCAGTGATTGGCCGAGATCGCCCTTGAGCAGGTTCTTCAGGAAATAGAAATACTGCTGCCACAAAGGCTGGTCGAGGCCGTACTGGGCGCGGATTTTCAGCAAGGCGTCCGGCGTGCTGCGCGAGCCCAGCAGGGCCCGTGCCGGGTCGCCAGGAATCGAGCGCACCAGCACAAACGTGATCAGGCTGATGCCAAACAGTACCGGCAGCAATTGCAGCGGCCGGGACAGTACAAAACGGTAGCGCGCCAGGTTCATCTGTCAGCCTCGGTGGCGAGCGAGAAAGTCCAACAGTACCGGAAAATAAGCCTGTGGCTCTTCATAGAACGGCATATGGCTACTGTTGGGAAATACATGCAGTTCGGCGTGTCTGGCCGCCATCTTCATGCGCATGGCGCAGGCTGGGGTGAGTTCGTCGTGCTGGCCGGTGGTGATCAGGATCGGCATGTTGAAAGCGGCCATCTCGGGGATGCGGTTCCAGTCCTTGAGGTTGCCGACGTAGAGAAATTCGTTGGGGCCCTGCATGGTTTCGTAGGGGCCCATGTTCCAGTCGCCGAGGGAGCGCTTGACCGGCTCGGGCCATTCGTCCAGGCGGCAGACATGGCGATAGTTGAGCAAGGTGATCGCGGCCTGGTATTGCGGGTGATCCAGGGTACCCATGGCTTCGTGGCGTTGCATCATCGCCACGGTCTCACTGCCCAGGGCGCCGCGCAGGCGTTCGAGTTCTTGAGAAAGATGCGGAATGTCGCCGACGGTGTTCTCGAGGATCAGGCTTTTCAGCCTGTCGGGGTAATGGATGGCGTATTCGATGCCCAGCCAGCCACCCCAGGAATGCCCGAGCAGGTGCACGCGGCCGAGGCCAAGGGTTTGGCGTACGGTTTCGACTTCTTCGACATAACGGCGGATTTCCCACAGGGAAACATCGGTCGGTCTGGCTGATGCGCCTGTGCCAAGCTGGTCGAATGCAACCACTCGCAGGTCATGGTCCTTGAGCCAGCCATGGGCGTCGCGCAAGTAGTCACACGGCAGGCCCGGCCCGCCGTTGAGACACAAGAGCACCTCATCGCCTTCGCCGAAGCTGTAGACCACGAGGTTGTGGCCATCGACTTGCACGTTGTACTGCTGGTCGGGGGCAATTTCACGCCACATGCATACATTCCTTGTGTTGTATCGGCCTGGCGGGCAGCGGCCGTTTATCAGGCCAACACTACCGAGGATGCCGCGCGTCCATAACCTGGTATTTCTTATAGGTTTGGCCTGGCAGTCCTTCGCCGGGGCGTGGCATTCTACTTGCAGGAAGTGGAGATTCAAATGAATTCGGGAGCAGAACGGATGCTGGCCAAGCTAACTGCCTTCAATAATCGTCTGATGCCGGGCAGGAGCCTGGATGAGCAGATGGACAACACTTTTATCCTCGCCCAGCAGTTGGGCTTCGATGCACTGGTATACGACTACACCCCGGTGCCGATCGACCAGAATGGTGCGTTGATCACCCCCTCGGTGCTGGAGCTGCGTAACACGCCGACCGATTGGCATGCACTATGGTGCAGCAAGGGTTTCTACCAGATCGACCCGGTGCAACACCTGGCCCTGCGCACGGTATCGCCGTTCGTGTGGTCCTACGAAGCCAAGGCTGACACGGCCCTGCAAACCATCATCGACCCCTGCCACGCCCCCGTCTCGTCCTACCTGCACGACCAGCAACTGACCTGCGGCGTCAGCGTGCCGATGCATCTGCCCCGTGGCGGCTTTGCCTCACTGACCGGCTTGCGCACCGGCAAAACGCCTACCGTGCTGCAGGACGCGCAGCAGACCTTGTCGGACTTCAGCCTGATTTCCCACGCGTTGCAGGAAGCGGCCTACCCGCTGTTCGGCAAGGAGCTGCGCACCTATCCGCACATTCACCTGACCAAACGTGAACGCGAATGCCTCAAATGGGCCGCCGACGGCCTGACCGCCGCCGAAATCGCCACGCAACTGAGCCGCTCACTGGCCGTCGTCACCCTGCACCTGGCCTCGGCGATGCACAAACTGGGCGCCAAGAACCGCGTGCAGGCGGTGGTCCGCGCCACCCATTACCGCCTGCTGGAAGACTGATCCCCCGGCAAAACCTAGCTGTTTTGCTAGTTACCTAAATCTCGCCCGCAGACTATCGTGTTCCTGATCATTTTTTCAGGGCAGGGTAGGAAATGGACTTCATCGAAAAAATCCGCGAAGGGTATGCCGCGTTTGGCGACTACCAGACCTGGTACCGCGTCACTGGCGACCTGGCCAGCGGCCGCACGCCGCTGGTGGTCATCCACGGCGGCCCGGGCTGCACCCATGATTATGTCGACGCGTTCAAGGACGTCGCGGCCAGCGGTCATGCGGTCATCCACTACGACCAACTGGGCAACGGCCGCTCCACGCACTTGCCTGAGAAAGACCCGTCCTTCTGGACCGTCGATCTGTTCCTTAAAGAATTGGACAACCTGCTGGACCACCTGCAGATCAGCGATAACTACGCGATCCTTGGTCAGTCCTGGGGCGGCATGCTCGGCAGCGAGCACGCCATCCTGCAACCCAAGGGCCTGCGTGCGTTTATCCCGGCCAACTCACCGACCTGCATGCGCACCTGGGTCAGCGAAGCCAACCGCCTGCGCAAGCTGCTGCCCCAAGGCGTACATGAAACCCTGCTCAAGCATGAAGCCGCCGGCACTTACCTCGACCCGGAATACCTCGCCGCCTCGCGGGTGTTCTATGACCAGCATGTGTGCCGGGTGAACCCATGGCCGGAAGAAGTGGCGCGCACCTTCGCCCAGGTCGACTCGGACCCCACGGTGTATCACGCCATGAGCGGCCCGACCGAGTTCCACGTGATCGGCAGCCTGAAGGACTGGAAATCCATTGGCCGCCTGTCGGCCATCAAGGTGCCGACCCTGGTGATTTCCGGCCGGCATGACGAGGCCACGCCACTGGTGGTCAAGCCGTTCCTGGATGAAATCGCGGATGTGCGCTGGGCGCTGTTCGAAGACTCCAGCCACATGCCCCACGTGGAAGAACGCCAGGCGTGCATGGGCACCGTGGTGAAGTTTCTGGATGAGGCGTGCTCTGTTCCGCACACAGTCCGCAAGGCTGGTTGAGTTCCAAATGTGGAAGGGGGCTTACTCCCGATAGCAGAGTGTCAGCCACTGTATTTGTGACTGACCCACCGCTATCGGGAGCAAGCCCCCACATTTTTAGACCTCTGTGGTTTCTGCGTGTGGGGCTTTCCTTGGCTCCTGCGCCACCAATGGAATTTCCTTGCCCTCGGCATCAAATAACTTGCCCCCCCTGAAATAGTCCCCATCACGCAACGCCGCTACGTCGTGGAAACACAAACTGCGCTCAGTCCCCGCCACAAACACCGACTGCTGGTCCGAATTGCCTACGGTGAAATGGTTGAACGCCAGATTCAACAGGATCGCCATGATCGCCGATGAACTGATACCCGAATGGAAAATGGTCGCGAACCAGCTGGGGAACTGGTCATAGAAACTCGGTGCGGCAATCGGGATCATGCCAAACCCGATGGACGTGGCGACGATGATCAGGTTCATGTTGTTGCGGTAATCCACCTTGGACAAGGTGCGAATACCACTGGCCGCCACGGTGCCGAACAGCACAATCCCGGCACCGCCCAGTACCGAGGTCGGCACCGCCGCGATCACGCGCCCCATGAATGGCAGCAAGCCGAGGATTACCAGGAACAAGCCACCGGTTGCCACCACAAAACGACTCTTCACTCCGGTCACCGCCACCAGGCCAACGTTCTGGGCGAAGGCACTCTGGGTGAACGAACCGAAGATCGGCGCGAACATGCTCGACAGCATATCGGCGCGCAGGCCATTACCCAGACGCTTGGAGTCGACCTTGGTATCGATGATTTCCCCCACCGCCAGGATGTCGGCCGAGGTTTCCACCAATGTCACCATCACCACGATGCACATGGAAATGATCGCCGCGATGTGAAAGGTCGGCATACCGAAATGGAACGGCGCAGGGAAACCGAACATAGGCCCCTGGCTGACCCCGGAAAAATCCGCCATGCCGAGGAACACCGCGATCACCGTGCCGATCACCATCGCCAGCAGGATCGACAGGCGCGAGATAGTCGCGCTGCCGATCTTGCTCAATAGCAGCACCAGCACCAGGGTCAACGCCGCCAGGCCGATATTGGGCATGCTGCCGAAATCCGCCGCGCGGCTGTTACCGCCCATGGCCCAGCGCGCCGCCACGGGCATCAGGGTCAGACCGATGGTGGTGATCACAATACCGGTCACCAACGGCGGGAAGAACTGGGTGATCCGCGAGAACACCGGGGTGATCAACAGCCCGATAAACGACGCGGCCATCACCGCGCCGAGAATCGCCGATACCCCGCCGGCGCCATCGCTGCCGACAATCGCCACCATGGTTGCCACACCGGCAAACGACACGCCCTGCACCAGCGGCAACTGACAGCCAAAAAACGGCAGGCCAAGGGTTTGCAACAGGGTGGCAAGGCCACCGGCAAACAGCGACGCGGCGATCAACAGGCCGATATCTGCCGGTGACAACCCGGCCGCCTGGCCCACGATCAACGGTACCGCGACGATGCCGCCGTACATGGTGAGCACATGCTGCAGGCCGTAAGCCATGTTGGCGGCGACGCCTAGATTCTCATCTTCCGGCCGCTGCGGTGACGCCTTCGGGATAGTCATGGTGAGGGGTTCTCTGTTTTTGTTGTGGGGACACTGTATGCAATGTTTAGACTGGATGTCCATAGAGTTGTATACAATCACTCGAACAAGATACCCTCCATCGGCGTTACAAAAACAACCCGGCCGTGATGAGCCAGAACGCCAAAGGACGCAGAAACCATGAAAAAGGCATTACAGGGGGCAACCGTTGCACTCACCCTCCTCGGCGGCGGGGAGGCCGTCGCGGTGGAATGGATGAACAACAGCGTAGGTTTTCGCTACGGCCAGCAGTTCACCAATCCGAATAACCCCGACGAATTCAGCAAGCGCATCTACAGCGTTACCCACGCCAGCGGCTACCGGTATGGCAGCAACTTCCTGAACCTGGACGTGTTCCTGTCCGACAACCGCGACCCGCGCAAGGGCACCGACCACGGCGGCAGCGAGGTGTACGCGGTATACCGGCATCAGTTGTATGCATCACGGGTGCTGGATGTGCCCCTGGGCACCGGGCTGGTCAAGGATTACGCACTGACCCTGGGCTTTGATGCCAACCGCAACAACAACGTCGCTTCGGCGAAAAAACGCGCACTGGTGCTCGGCCCGACATTGAAGTTCAACACCGTGGGCGTGCTGGACCTGAGCCTTCTGTACTACAAGGAGCGCAACCACACCGGCATCCCCGGTGCACGTGAGTCAAACCACACGTTTGACGACACCTACATGCTCAACCTGACGTGGATGCGCCCTTTCGAGATCGCCAACCATGCGGCGAAATTCCAGGGCTTTGTGAACTACGTCGGGGAAAAAGGCGCGGACTACCATGGCCGTGACACGGCACCGGAAACCCTGATGCGCAGCGCGCTGATGGTCGCGGTGCGACCGGGCAAGAGCGTGAAGCCGAACCTGTACCTCGGGGTGGGTTACGAGTACTGGCACAACAAGTTCGGCGTGGACGGCGGCCGGGGCAGCCGTACGTCAACGCCGACGGTGAACATGGAAGTGACGTTCTAGGCGGCGGCCAGTTCCGACTTGTCTGCTTTCGGCCGCGCCAGCCAATAGCCCAAGACGGCCAAGGGCGCGGTCGCCAGCATCACCATCACAGTAATCAGCAAGGGCTGTTCGATCATCGACGACACCAACAGGCTGCTGAGAAAGCACAGACCCAATTGCAGGGTGTTTTGCAGTGCCGCCGCCTTGCCGGAATGTTCTGCAAACGGCATCAGCGCATTCGCCACCACGATCGGATAACTCGCGCCGTTGACCAGCGCCATCAGGCAGAACGGAATCAGCAAGGTGGTGAGCGTCGGCACGGTCAAGGTGGCGACCAGGTACAACGCCACCATGCTGATGCAATAGGCCAGCAGCAGCCACGGCAACAGCGTCTTGCCCTGGAAACGCTGCAAGGCGCTACGGCAACTGTAGCCACCCACCAGAAACGCCAAGGTTGGCAGCACGTAGCTAAGGCCGATGTCATTCGGGCTATAGCCCATGTCGCCGAGGATGAAGGGTGAAGCGGTCAGCCAGGCGAAGAAACTGGCCGAGCAGGCGGCGAAGATCATCACATTGCCGGTAAACACCCGGGAGGTGAGCAACTGCCAATAGCCAAGGCGCGAAGGTTCGTCTGCCCGCGTCTGAGGTTTCGGTACACGGCGCAGGAACAACGTCGGCAGCAGCAACAGCAACGACACCCCCAGCAATACACCGAAGATGGCCTGCCAACCGAAGTGGTTCAGCACCATCGCGCCCAGCAGCGGCGCCAGCGCCGGTGACAACGACATCAACGGCATGATACTGGCGAACACACGGTGGGCCTTGTCGGCCGGGTAGCGGTCGATCACCAGCGCCTGCCAGCTCACGGCCGCAGAACACACGCCAATCGCCTGCATAAAGCGCAAGGCCAGCAACTGCGGCGCGGTCTCGACCCAAAACATTCCCGCGCAGCCCACGACAAACAGGCTCAAGCCCGCGAGCAGGATCGGCTTGCGACCCAGGCGGTCGGACAACGGCCCCCACAGCAACTGCCCCACCGCAAAGCCCGCGAGGAAAATACTCAAACTGGCGCCCACCGCGCCCGCACCAATCTGCAACTGCTCGCCCATGGCGCCGAACGCCGGCAAATACATGTCCATGGCGAGATAACCGAGCATGCTCAGCCCCGCCAGATACCAGGTGAAACCAAAAGAATTTTTCATTGAAGCCTTGTTAATCTTGCCATCAAACTATTTGCTGACTGCCGCCCATTATGAAGCTGACAGTTTTTGTGTGAAGCGATAATAATTGGCGAATATTATCAATAATTTTGAAGGCAACCCTCATGTGGTCCGAATACTCCCTGGATGTCGTCGATGCGGTAGCGCGCCATGGCAGCTTCAGCGCCGCCGCCCAGGAATTGCACCGCGTGCCGTCAGCCATCAGTTACACCGTACGTCAACTTGAAGAGTGGCTCGCAGTGCCGCTGTTTGTGCGCCGGCATCGTGATGTGGAACTGACACCCGCCGGCCGTCTGTTTATCGACGAGGCCCGCGGGGTAATGAAAAAAATGCTCGGCACACGGCGCCTGTGCCAGCAGGTGGCCAATGGCTGGAGTGGCCAGTTGAAGGTGGCCGTGGATTCCATCGTCAAACCCCAGCGCTGCCGACAGTTGGTGCTGGATTTCTATCGACAGTTTCCCGAGGTGGAATTGCTGCTGGAATACGAGGTGTACAACGGCGTGTGGGATGCCTTGGCGGATGAGCGCACCGATATTGTCATCGGTGCCACCAGTGCGGTGCCGGTGGCCAGTCACTTCACCTTTCGCGATATGGGCTTATTGAACTGGCTGTGCGTGGTCAGCGCCCAGCACCCGTTGGCGGCCGTGGACGGGTTGCTCAATGACGACCAACTGCGCCCCTTCGCCTCGCTGTGCATGACCGACACCTCGCGCAACCTACCCAAGCGCGACACCTGGACCCTGGATAACCAACGGCGGCTGGTGGTGCCGAACTGGGCCTCCGCCATCGATTGCCTGCGCGATGGCCTGTGCGTCGGCATGGCACCGGCGCATCAGGTATTGCCCTGGATCGAACGCGGTGAATTGGTGGCGCTGCAACTGACGCGCCCCTTCCCGGCCAGCCCCTCGTGCGTGGCCTGGGCACAGAGCAAACTGTCCCCGGCCATGGCGTGGTTGCTGGAGTACCTGGGGGATACCGAAACCATGAACCAGGAGTGGCTCAACGGAAAGGACCTAGCTCAATAGCCGAGTGATGGCCCGCACGATCATCTCCACCTCCTTGGCATCCAGGGTCAGCGGCGGCAGCAGGCGAATGACCTTGCCCCGCGTCACGTTGATCAGCAGCCCATGCTCCTGGGCAGCGCGCTGCGCCAGGTCGCGATAGGGGCTGGCCAGTTCAATACCGATCATCAGGCCCTGCCCGCGAATCGCCAGCACCTGCGGGTGCTCTTCCAATTCCATGCGTAACCGCGCCAGCAAGCGCTCGCCCTGTTGTGCAGCGTTCTGCAACAAGCCTTGCTCTTCGATAATGTCCAACACCGTGCAGCCCACCCGGCACGCCAGCGGGTTGCCGCCAAAGGTGCTGCCGTGACTGCCGGGCGTGAAAAGCGCGGCTACCGCTGCCCTGGCCAGGCACGCACCGATGGGCACGCCATTGCCGAGGCCTTTGGCCAGGGTCATCACATCCGGGACAATGCCTTCATGCTGGAAGGCAAACCAGGCGCCGGTGCGGCCGATGCCGGTCTGGATTTCATCGAGCATTATCAGCCAGCCGTGCCGTGTGCAGTGGTCACGCAGGGCGTGCAGGTAACCCGACGGCGCGGGCAGTACACCACTTTCACCCTGGATGGGCTCCAGCAAGACCGCCGCGATACGTGTGCCAAACGCCTGGGTGATTGCCTCGATCGCCGCCAGATCACCAAACCTGACCTTGAGAAAATCCCCCGGCAAACGTTGGAAACCCAAGCGCACCGAGGGGCCATCGCTGGCCGCCATGGTGCCCAGCGTACGACCATGAAAGGCATTCTCCATCACCACCACCAAGGGCTCTTCGATGCCTTTTTTCCAGCCATGCAACCGCGCCAGTTTCAGCGCCGTCTCGTTGGCTTCGGCGCCGGAGTTGTTGAAGAAGGCACGGTCCAGGCCGGACAGCCGCGTCAGGCGCTGGGCCAAGCGTTGTTGCCAGTCGATGCTGTAGAGGTTGGAGGTGTGCAACAACAGGCCGGCCTGCTCGCTGATGGCCGTTACCAGTTTTGGGTGGGAATGCCCGACGTTGGTCACCGCCACACCCGCCACAGCGTCCAGGTATTCGCGCCCCTGCTGGTCCCACAGGCGCGTGCCGAGGCCACGGGTGAAGCTCAGGGCCAGGGGTTGATAGGTGGTCATCAGGCAGGCGGCGGTCATGGCGGCGGACTCCAGTGCATCGTTGAGATAGCAACAGTATCGTTAGCCATCCCAGCTGGATAAACTGCGCCCTCCTGCAATGACTTTAAACCAGGAATTGATAATGGACCTGTTCCAAGCGATGTCGGTGTACGTGAAAGTGGTGGAGAGCGGCAGCATGACCGCCGCCGCCCACGCCTGCGGGATGTCGACCACCATGGTCGGCAACCACTTGCGCGCCCTCGAACAACGCCTGGGCGTCAGCCTGCTCAAGCGCACTACCCGCAAACAGAGCCTCACGGAGTTCGGCGGCCAGTATTACCAGCGTTGCCTGGAAGTACTCGGACTGGTGGCAGACTCCGAGCAATGGGCCGAACAGGCCCACGGCGACGTCCCCAAAGGCACACTGCGCATCACCGCGCCACCGGCGTTCGGCACTGAACGCCTGTCGCCGGCCCTGAGCGAGTTTTCCCAGCGCTACCCGCTGATCAAGCTGTACGTGGTACTCAGCAACCAGCGCATGGACATGGTCGACAGCGGCTTTGACGTGGCTATCCGCCTGGGCGAGCTGGAACCCTCAAGCCTGATCGCCCGACCGATGCAGGACTACACCATCACCCTGTGCGCCTCACCGGACTACCTGGCGCGACGTGGTACACCCCAGACGCCCGAGGACCTGCAACAGCACGACTGCCTGGCGTTCGCCTACCCTTCCACCGATGACTGGCGCAACGCCGACAAGCTGTGGCGCATGACCGGCGCAGAAGGCGAAGTGGAAATCCCGGTGTCCGGCTCGCTGACCATCAATAGCTCCCAGGCCTTGCGCCAGGCCGCCGTGCAAGGCATGGGGATCGTCATGCTGCCGGATGCCCTGGTGCAGCCCGACCTGCAAACCGGCAAGCTGGTGGCCTTGCTGACCACCTATCAACTGCCCAGCCGACCCATGCATTTACTGTACGGCCAGGACCGTTATCGCTTGCCGAAGCTGCGCGCCTTTGTGGATTTCGCCATGGAAAAGTGGGCGCGCTAGAAGCCCACGCCCAACTCGCGCAATCGCGCCGCCGTCTGTTCCGCAGACACATGGTGAATGCCTTGCCAGCCGAGGGCGATGGCCGCTTCGATATTGCCGGCGACATCATCGATAAATACCACTTCCCCCGGCTGGATATCCGGCAGGTACACCCGTACCTGGCTGAGGCTGGCGTGGTAGATCGCCGCATCGGGTTTGATCAACTTCAACTCGCCGGACACCACGATGTTGCGGAATTTCCGAAGGAAGGGGTAATGGGCAAGCGCATAGGGAAAGGTCTCGGCCGACCAGTTTGTGAGCCCAAACAATGGCATGTTGGCCTGATGCAGCGCGTTGAGAATCGCCACGCCTTCGGGCAACGGGCCACGCAGCATTTCGTGCCAGCGGCCGTAATAGGCCGTGATCAAGGGTTCATGCTCGGGGTATTGATCGAGCAGGACCTGCGTGGCTTCGGCCAGCGGCCGCCCCGCATCCTGCTCGGTGTTCCAGGCCTGGGTACAGATGTTATCGAGGAACCATTGCCGCTCTTGATCGTCGGCAATCAGTTTGCGGTACAGATGCTGCGGGCTCCAGTCGAACAGTACACCGCCAAAGTCAAATACTACTGCGCGGATCTCCATGGGCGCCTCCCTTTTGTGCAACGCCAGAGTCAGGACAGTTTGGCATGTACCCGGCCCCTGGCAGCAAGTAAGCACGAGTAGGATTGTTCTGAGATTCAAACAAGACTTGCGCTGAGAACCAGCAGCGTCCCTTGTGAATACAAGCCTTTAGCTTTAATGCACGGATTCTATCTCACATAGATGGTCACACTTGTTCCTCCCGTTTGAAGATGCCCTCACTTTAATCTCGGGCGTACAACTCAAGGAGCTGGCGCCTGAAGGGAATCATCGAATTTCGCTGTAGATATGACTTGGAGAAACTTCAATGACAAGCATGACCTCTTCAGTGACCTCCCCTTCCGCCTACAGCCTTGCTGCGCTGCAAAACTACCTGGCCCAAGGCGCAAATACTCCCACAGCAGTGCTGGTCGATCGGGTCAAGTACGAAACAGGCATCGTGCCAAGCCATCTTGCCCCCTTACAAGACATCGCACTGACCACCAACTCCATCATAGGCATACGCCCGGTCGAATCCATCGCAACAGGCCTGATAGAAGCCGGGCATCCCACCAAGGACTTCCATATCAAAGGCAAGAGCGCCAACTGGGGGCCTCAGGCAGGTCTGATCTGTACAGACCAGGCGTTCAGCAAACTTGAACAAGTCGCCGGAAAAACACCGGCCAAAGTGGCCAAGGCCAATGAGCAAATCCAGGCGTGCATCCAGGAAGGCCATGCCGTTGCAACGCCCCTGCAGCTGTCGAGCCAGCGCCTTGATGTATTGGTCAAGCTCGGCCACATAACCCAACTGGCCGTTCAAGGTGCTGAAGGCACATTGCAATTAAGCGCCCGCGGGCCCAGTCAGCAAACCTATACATTCGAAGGCCATCGCACGTCACCTTCAAGCGACAGCTACTTCATTACCCATCAGGGCAAGCCCCTGGAAGTCCTGGCCAAGCAGGCAGCAGGCAAACCGTTGACTGCCGATTACGACCTGCACCTGATCGCGCCCCATATCAGCGACGTCGGCCCCCAGGACAAACTCCCCGTACCGGACGTCGCGCACAGTGTCTTCAAGGGTCGAGTTGAACGCTATAAGCAAGTTCCTGAGGCGCTACGCGCAGACTTCGACAGCCCCGGCCATTTTTACCGGAAAGAAGATCCCCACCTTGGCAACGCAACACCACGGATAGAGCAGATGATAGGGCTGATCAATCAAAAATTGGTCGGCGAGGGCGAGAGAGTGGTTCATCACAATGCGGACTCGGGCAGCCCGGCCACGGAAGTGGCTGCCAATTACCCGGCGACGTTTTTCCTACCGGCAAAACTGGGTCGATTCGATGAAATCAGCATCATCCACGACAGCAGGGAAATGGCAGAACTGATCAAGACCGCCAAGGACAGCGGTTATCACGTGCCGCTGAATCCCCTGTGGGAGAAAGAAGTGACCAACGTGAGGCGGTCGGCCTTCACCCAGGCAAAAAATCGCCTTGCCTGAATCATGACAGCGAAGACAGCGGCCTGATAACCCGATGATCAGGCCGCTATCAGTCACATCATTTACGCCTGGACCAAGCCGTTGATCTTCACGGTCGGATTGACGTCAGCCTCATAGTCCACGCCATCGACTTCAAAGCCGAACAAGCGCAGGAACTCTGCCTTGTAACCGGCGAAATCACTGATCTCGTTGACGTTCTCGTCGGTAACCTGGTTCCACAGTGCCGCCACGGCGTCCTGGACCTTCGGCTCCAGTTCGGCCAGGTCGGCACGCAGGCGGCCGTCGGCGTCAAGCTTCGGTTCGCTGCCGTACAGGCTGTCCTTGAACAGGCCGTAGACCTGCTCGATGCAGCCTTCGTGGGTACCCTGCTCTTTCATCACTTTGAACAGCAACGACAAGTACAGCGGCATGATCGGGATCGCGGAGCTGGCCTGGGTGACCACCGCCTTGAGTACCGATACGCGGGCATCGCCCTTCAGTGCAGCGAGGTTGTCGCGCAGGGTCAGGACTTTCTTGTCCAGGTCTTTCTTGGCTTCGCCGATGGAGCCGTTCCAGTAGATGTCCTGGGTCAGCTTCTCACCGAGGTAGGTGAACGCGGTGGTCTTGGCACCTTCGGCCAGTACGTCGGCGTCACGCAGGGCGTCGATCCACAGTTGCCAGTCGGCGCCACCCATGACATTGACGGTGCCGTCGATTTCTTCCTGGGTCGCAGGCTCGAGGGTGGTATCGACCACCACGCCTTTGTCGGTATTGATACCGCGCAGGGTCACAGCCTTGCCGATTGGCTTGAGGGTGGAGTTGTAGACTTCACCGGTCTTGGGATCGGTGCGGCGTGGCGCGGCCAGGCTGTAGACGACCAGGTCGATCTTGCCCAGGTCTTTCTTGATGGTTTCGATGGTCAGGCGCTTGATCTCGTCGGAAAACGCGTCGCCATTGATGCTCTTGGCGTACAGGCCTTTTTCAACGGCAAACTTCTCGAACGCAGCGCTGTTGTACCAGCCGGCGGAGCTCAGCTTGCCTTCTTCGCCTTCTTTCTCAAAAAACACGCCTAGGGTGTCGGCGCCGCAGCCAAACGCAGCACTGATGCGCGCGGCCAGGCCGTAGCCGGTGGAAGCGCCCAGAACCAGCACCTTTTTCGGGCCGTTTTTGATGGCGCCGTGCTCAGTTACGTAGTCGATCTGTTCCTTGACGTTCGCTTCACAGCCAACAGGGTGAGCGGTCACACAGATAAAGCCACGAACCCGCGGTTTGATGATCATAAAATTTCTGCCTCTTCCAAGGTGCCGAAGGCCAATGGTGGCCATTCAACTTCAATCGTACCGGTCTATGACGTCCGAAAAACCGAAGCGTCACGATAGTCGCAAATCTTCTGTTTACAAAATCCAATCCACACGAGCCCATCAGGGTTAAAGACTGTGTCGAGCGTTCACAATTTCGCACTATTTAAAACGCCAATCCGCTGCTGGACGCCTTATCATGACGAAGATGTTTCATTATGTTTCAAAACCCCACCACTCGCGGCCACGGATCCGGACCTGTCGAATGGCGTCCTCCTGGAGCTGAGTTGCATGAACAAGTCTGCTTTGCGTAAGAAAGCGGTATCAGTCGCCTGGGTACTCGGCGTGTTGCTGATTATCGATGTGTTCCCCGAAACCACGCTGGTGTTCCTCTGCCTGGTACTGGTGTGCGGCGTTTACGACTTCCTGCGAAACGGCCTGTATGACAAGCCGACCTTCAAGAAATACTTTATCGGCAGCGGTCGCAACACTTGGCTGCTGGCGCCGTTCAACACCCTGTTCGACCTGCTGAGCGCGCGTAACCGTCACGTCTACACGATGGGCGACCTGCCACCGGCCTGGCGCACAGACCTGCAACAGGTGCTTGATGACGCCATGGCCCACAAGGATGAAATCATCGGCTACCTGGACGAACGCATGGCCGAGAAGAAGCGCGGCATGTTGTTCTTCCAGTGGTACGGGCGACCGATCGAAACCAGGCTGGATATTCCTGAACTGCGCAAAAAACTGCCGTTCGTGAAAACCATCGGCGTGTCGGTGTTCAACGAGAACCGCTCGACGTCCTTTCACTTCGGCCCCCTGCGCATGATGTTCCGCGTGCTCTACAACATGGCACCGGCGCCCCATCACGATGGCGTGTACATCCAGGTCGGCAAGCACAAGCACTATTGGCATGACGACCCGCTGTTTATCTTTGATGACACGCTGATGCATGCGTCCTTCAACAAGAACGACGCCAAGCGCTACTGCCTGTTCATCGACATCGTACGGCCGACGCCGCTGCCGTCGGTACTTAACGCCGTCATCGCGGGATTTGCCGGGCTGGTCTTTACCCTGCGTCGGGTTTTCTACAAAAACTGGAAGCTGATTGAGTAAGTTCTGCGGCATGATGGTGTTGGACGGTATTTGCGCTCAGCCCTGCGCCTGAGGTAAATATCCGGCTCGTGCGCCTTAACCTGCGCCCACCATTCTCACGTCATCGCACCTCGACAGGTGCGATGGCTGCGTTTTTCAAGGAATCAGAATGCCCCAACGCCAAGTCATCAATGCCTCCGTCAGCCCCAAGGGCAGCCTCGAAACCCTGTCCCAACGTGAAGTCCAGCAACTGAGCGAAGCCGGTACCGGCAGCATCTACACCCTGTTTCGCCAGTGCGCCCTGGCGATCCTCAACACCGGCGCCCATATCGATAACGCCAAGACCATCCTCGACGCCTACAAAAACTTTGAAGTGCGCATCCACCAGCAGGACCGTGGCGTGCGCCTGGAGCTGTTGAACGCCCCCGCCGATGCGTTCGTCGATGGCGAAATGATCGCCAGCACCCGCGAAATGCTGTTCAGCGCCCTGCGCGACATCGTCTACACCGAGAACGAGCTCGACAGCCAGCGCATCGACCTGAGCAACTCCCAGGGCATTACCGACTACGTGTTCCACCTGCTGCGCAACGCCCGCACGCTGCGTCCCGGCGTGGAACCGAAGATCGTGGTGTGCTGGGGCGGGCATTCGATCAATACCGAAGAGTACAAATACACCAAGAAAGTCGGCCACGAACTCGGCCTGCGCAGCCTCGACGTGTGCACCGGTTGCGGCCCGGGCGTGATGAAAGGCCCGATGAAGGGCGCGACCATTTCCCACGCCAAGCAACGCATTACCGGCGGGCGCTACCTGGGCCTGACCGAGCCGGGCATCATCGCCGCCGAAGCGCCGAACCCCATCGTCAACGAACTGGTGATCCTGCCGGACATCGAAAAACGCCTTGAAGCCTTCGTGCGCGTGGGCCACGGCATCATCATCTTCCCCGGCGGCGCCGGTACGGCCGAAGAGTTCCTGTACCTGCTGGGCATCCTGATGCACCCGGACAACCGCGACGTGCCCTTCCCGGTCATTCTCACCGGGCCGAAACAAGCCGCGCCGTACCTGCAACAGTTGCATGCCTTCGTCGGCGCCACCCTCGGCGAAGCCGCGCAGGCACACTACCAGATCATCATCGACGACCCGGCCGAAGTGGCCCGCCAGATGACTGCCGGCCTCAAGGCGGTGAAACAGTTCCGCCGTGAGCGCAACGACGCGTTTCACTTCAACTGGCTGCTGAAGATCGACGAAGGCTTCCAGCGCCCGTTCGACCCGACCCACGAAAACATGGCCAGCCTGCAACTGAGCCACGCACTGCCGCCCCATGAACTGGCAGCCAACCTGCGCCGTGCGTTTTCGGGGATCGTGGCGGGTAACGTGAAGGACAAGGGCATTCGCCTGATCGAAGAACATGGCCCGTACGAGATCCACGGCGACCCGGCCATCATGAAGCCACTGGATGAGCTGTTGCAGGCGTTCGTTGCCCAGCATCGCATGAAGTTGCCGGGTGGCGCGGCGTATGTGCCGTGTTATCGCGTAGTGCAGTGAGCTCGTCAGGTAATTTGCTTACAGCCGCCAGGCTTTACTGGCGGTCGGTCATAGTTTGTATTTCTTTGCAGCATGGGTAAGCGTGCGGGAGGGCTGAGTTCGGACTAGGTTTTCATGACCCCGACTCATCCTCCACCTGAAGAGCGACCTATGGACCAACGGATATTGTCCTCCATCACTCCTTACCCTAAGGTAAGGAGCATCATGCTGGAGATCTTTACCATGGCGACCGCCACACTTACCTCAAAAGGGCAAATCACCATCCCCGTCCAAGTCAGGACCGCACTTGGCCTGGAAACAGGCGACCGCGTCGAGTTCGTCGAAACGGAAGATGGCAAGTTTTCCATCATTGCAGCGAGCAAGACTGTCCATGATCTCAAGGGGCTGATCCGGAAGCCTGCCAGGGCCGTGTCCATTGACGACATGAACCACGCTATCGCAGCACAGGGAGCGAAGGCTGGATGATCGGGCTGGATACCAATGTGCTGGTGCGCTACGTCACCCAGGATGATCCCGTTCAATCCCCCAAGGCGTGCGAATTGATCGAATCCCTCACCACGCTTTCGCCAGGGTTTGTCAGCCTGGTGTCCGTGGTGGAGCTGGTATGGGTATTACAGAGCTGCTACCAATGTGCCAAAAATGACATTGTCGTCGTTCTGGAAACACTGCTGCGCACCCGTGAATTGACCGTCGAACATGCCGAGGTCATCTGGCAGGCGCTTCGACGGTTCACGGCCAACAACGCCGATTTTGCCGATTGCCTGATAGAGCGCTGCGCCCACGCGGCCGGGTGCGAATACACCGCTACCTTTGACCTCGGTGCGGCCAAGGCAGCGGGTATGAAGCGTCTGGGCTGAGCGGCAACATTGCGGCAAGGGGCAGGCTTTGGTAAAAGTCGCTAATCCCTGAACGAGAGAACGCCCCACGTGCGCACGCTTCTTCTTGCTGCCCTGGCCCTGACGCCGCCCCTCGCACTGGCCGAGATCATCTGGCCCGACCTGCCAAAGAGCTGCTTCGTCAGCGGGCGTTCTGCCACCAGTGTGGATGTCGACACCGGCTGCGCAGCGTTCCTGATCAATGTGCAAGGCAAGGCCGCAGGTACGCCGATCAAGGTGGATATTCCCCAATACGCTTTTCACATCGACGAAGCCAGCGGCAAAGAGACACCGGTGATCATCATCCAGGCCGAAGAGAACGGAGAGGTCAAGGCCGTGGGATACAAGGAACTGGGCACCGATCAACTCGGTGCCGCGCTGCTGCGGGAAGTACGGCTCCTGGGTACAAAGAAGCCCTCCTAGTCGGGGTTCAACGAACCCAGCCACCCACCTGCCAGTGGTAGCCATCATTGCGCTGCACCCAATGCGGATGCACATAACGATAGCCTTCGCGCACCGGCTCCCAATGGCCGTGTACGGCAACGTAGCGCCCGCCCTCCCAGCGCCAGTAACCACGTGACCATATGTAACCTTCACGTACGGCAGGCTCGACTTCGATGACCTGGGCCGGCGGCGGTTGTGGTGCGACCACCTCGACATATTCACGTTGTACAGGCCGGCGCTCATGCACCACGCGCTCCTGCACACACCCGGACGCCGCGACCACAACTGCCGCTAATGCCGCGTAACGTAACAACATACAACCCCCTCGGGCGTTATCGCCCACCACCTGCACCGGTAAAAATGCCCCCGTGTTTCAGCCGTGCTCCTGCTCAGGCCTGGGTACTTTTTTAACAGGTTGTGTCTGTCGGATTGCTGAAGCAGCACACATCAAGGGTGACCGAAGCGTCCCAACACCGCTTCGACAAAGCGTTTCAGCTTGGCCGTACGCTGGCGGTTCGCCGTGTAGACAAGGTGCATCGGCCGGCTCGGCGCTTCAAAGTCCGGCAGCACTCTCACCAATTCGCCCCTGGCCAATGCCCCACGCAAGAAGTCTTCCGGACCGAGCACGATGCCAAAACCATCCAGCGCGGCGGACATCAAGGCCCTGCTTTCATTGATCTGCAAGCGACTGGCAACCTGCACCTTGTAAGGCGTCGAAGCCTGGTAGAACACCCACTCGCGATCCGCCGGCCGCGACCAGAAGGCGTAGCCGAGGCATTCATGACGCTCAAGGTCCGCCGGGGCCTGTGGGGTACCACGTGCCGCCAGGTACTCCGGCGACGCGCAGACCACCAGGCGGTAAGGTGCCAGTGGCCTGGCTGTCAGGCCGGTGGTCGCCAGGGGGCCGATACGAAAAGCGGCTTCATAGCCCTCCTCCACCAGGTCCACGAAACGGTCGGTCAGGTGCAGGTCGATTTCCACATCCGGGTTGTCGCGCAGGAACCCGGTAATCAACGGCATCAGGCTGTAGGAGCCGAAGGTGACGGGCGCGGTGATTTTCAGCTTGCCGCGCGGCGTGTCGTTCATGATCTGCGCCAATGAATCGGCAGCCTCGGCTTCTACCAGGATATGTTTGCAACGCTCGTAGTACGCGCTCCCCAACTCCGTCAGGCTTTGCCTTCGTGTGGTGCGGTTAAGCAAGCGAGCGCCCAGACGCTGCTCCAGCGCGGTGACATGTTTGGCCACCATCTGCGGCGACATCCCCAAGCGCTCGGCAGCCCTCGCGTACGAGCCCAACTCTGCAGCCATCACAAAAGCATTCATGCTCGACAGGCGATCCATCATTCCCTACTCCCAATAACAACATCCACGCCAAAACGACAATTTATCGCCAATGGGTTGCCAATCATCATAACCGCTCCCCCCATGCATCGGAGCAAGACCATGAAGATTGGTGTTATTGGAGCAGGCTTTATCGGGCGCGCCGTGGCCCAACTGGCGCTGGCGGCCGGGCACGAAGTGATGTTGAGCAACTCCCGTGGCCCCCACACCATGAGCAGCGTCGTGAGCGGCATACTCGGCGTACAGGTGGGCAGTGCCGACGACGCCGCCAAATTCGGCGATTTGGTGCTCGTGGCGATCCCCCTGGAGCATTACCGCAGCGTCCCGGCGCAATGGCTGGAGGGCAAGACCGTGATGGACGCAAATAATTACTACCCGAACCGCGACGGCCATATACCGGTACTGGATCGCTTCGAAACCACCACCAGCCGGTTGCTCGCCGAGCATTTGCCCCATTCACATGTAGTCAAAGTGTTCAACGCGATCTTCGCTCCCGACCTGACGCAGGACGCCCGCCCCCACGGTGCCCCCGACCGCCGGGCGTTGCCGGTGGCAGCGGATGACGCCGCAGCGAAGGCACGCGTCATCACGTTACTCGACGAACTGGGGTTCGACGCCGTGGATGCCGGCAGCCTGGATGACAGCTGGCGGCTGGAACGCGGTAAGCCGGCCTATTGCGTGCCGCTGGACCAGGCTGGCTTGAAGGCAGCGCTGGCCGCCGCAGAGCGTACGGTTGAACTGCCGCCTGTCGAACGCACCCGCCGTTAGACACGCACAAAAAAGCCCGCTGGCCGTTACCGGTTCAGCGGGCTTTTTGTTACCGGTAAGGTCCTTACCCAGGACCTCGCCAGCGGCTTACAGCGCCAGGTCAGACGCCGGTTTGCTCGGCTCAGCCGCAGGCTTGGCAGCCTCGGGCGCCTTGACAGCAGCCTGTTGCGGAATCGCAGGCGGTGTAGGCAGTTGCAGGATATTGGCGGTGTAGGCCCATTCCTTGGCAACAGCCTCAGGACTGTCGTTCAGCTTGGTGCCGTAGCTTGGCACGATCTGGTGCAGTTTTGCCTGCCACTCAGGGGTCGCAACCTTGTCCTTGAACACTTTCTGCAGCACGGTCAGCATGATCGGAGCCGCGGTGGACGCGCCTGGCGATGCACCCAACAGACCTGCAATGGTGTTGTCGGCGGAGCTGACCACTTCGGTACCGAGTTTCAGGACGCCGCCCTGCTCTTCGTCACGCTTGATGATCTGCACGCGCTGGCCGGCCCGCCACAGGCGCCAGTCGGATTGCTTGGCGTTCGGGAAGTACTCCTGCAGCGCCTTGAAGCGATCGTCATCCGACAGCATCAGTTGGCCTGCTAGGTACTCGACCAGTGGGTATTCACGAATACCGACTTTGGTCATTGGCCAGATGTTGTGGGTAGTGGTGCTGGTCAGCAGGTCCAGGTACGAGCCTTCTTTCAGGAACTTGGTCGAGAAGGTGGCGAATGGGCCAAACAGAATCACGCGCTTGCCATCCAGCACGCGGGTGTCCAGGTGCGGAACCGACATCGGTGGCGCGCCAACCGAAGCCTTGCCGTAGGCCTTGGCCAGGTGCTGCTCGGCGACGGTTGGGTTATCGGTCACCAGGAACGAGCCGCCGACCGGGAAGCCGGCGTATTCCTTGGCTTCAGGAATGCCCGACTTTTGCAGCAGGTGCAGTGCGCCGCCACCGGCGCCGATGAACACGAACTTGGCGTCGGTTTCAGTCTTGGTGCCGTCTTTCAGGTTTTTGTAGCTGACACGCCACGAACCGTCGGCGTTCTTGGTGATGTCCTGCACTTCGCTCGACAGTTTCAGGTCGAACTTTGGCGTGGTTTGCAGGTGAGCGACGAACTGGCGGGTGATCTCGCCGAAGTTCATGTCGGTACCCAGCGGGCTCCAGGTGGCCGCGATTTTCTGGTTCGGGTCACGCCCTTCCATCATCAACGGAACCCACTTGGCGATCTGCGCCGGGTCTTCGGAGTACTGCATGCCGGCGAACAGCGGACTTGCTTGCAGGGCTTCGTAGCGCTTCTTGAGGAACTTGATGTTGTCATCGCCCCACACAAAGCTCATGTGCGGTGTGGAGTTGATGAACGAACGTGGGTTCTTCAGCACGCCCTGCTGGACCTGCCAGGACCAGAACTGACGGGAGATCTGGAACGCTTCGTTGATCTCGACCGCTTTCGGGATCTCAACGTTGCCGTTCTTGTCTTCCGGGGTGTAGTTCAGCTCAGCCAGGGCCGAGTGACCGGTACCTGCGTTGTTCCAGCCGTTGGAGCTTTCTTCGGCGACGCCATCGAGGCGCTCGACCATTTCCATCGACCAGCCCGGTTCCAGCTCGTTGAGCCAGACACCCAGGGTGGCACTCATGATGCCGCCGCCGATCAGCAGCACATCGACTTTCTTTGCCTCTTCCGCGTGAACGGACGTGATCCCCATCGACAAAGCCAGCCCCAGCAGGGCAGTGTTTACTTTTTTAAACATCAGTAGCACCTATGATAAAACGCCATCCGCCCCACCGCCCCTGGTCATGGGCAACCCTCAATCACGCTGCGCCAGGCAACGCACCGCGAGGTTTACACATTCACTCGGGGACCGCAGGGTGGGCACACAAGGCCGACGTATCGACCTCACTTTTATGTCCCTTCTGCGCTGACTTCTTATCATTATTGGCTTCAGCTACCTGGGCGACAGCCAAACGCCGGAACGTATACGGGTGTACGTACCGGGAAAGACCAGACCAAGACGGCGCGCAGAATATCACGCCACACGGCGTTTATGCGTCGTTTGGCCAATTGACAACTCTAAATCGCCGGTTTTAACGCGCGAGTGTCAAGTGTGGCAAACGCGACCTGAGGTCACAGGGCAGGAACTCTCAGGCAAAAGGCTGTTCTAGACTCCTTCGTCGCTGCTTGCGTAGCATCGACGGTTTTCCCTCGTACCCCTTCAATACAGAGCGATCCATGTCTATCCACCAAACTCCCGGGCACGTACTGCCCGCGCGCAGCGCCGCCAAAATGGAAGCTGCCATGGCCGTGGGCGCCTTCGCGATCGGTACCGGCGAATTCGCCATCATGGGCCTGATGCCCGACATCGCGCAAAACCTGGGTTTAAGCGAACCCCAGGTCGGCCACGCCATCAGCGCCTACGCCCTCGGCGTGATGGTCGGCGCCCCACTGCTGGCCATCCTCGGCGCCAAGTTGCTGCGCAAACATATGTTGCTGTTGCTGATGGGCCTGTATGCCCTGGGCAACCTCGCCACCGCGTTCACCCCGACCTTCGGCTCGTTGGTGGCGTTCCGCTTTATCAGCGGCCTGCCCCACGGCGCCTACTTCGGCATTGCTGCCGTGGTCGCCTCGAGCATGGTGCCCAACGACAAACGTGCCGGCGCCGTGGCGCGGGTAATGATGGGCCTGACCCTGGCCATGCTGCTGGGCAACCCCATCGCCACCTTCCTCGGCCAGCACCTGGGCTGGCGCTCGGCGTTCGCGCTGGTGAGCGTGATCGCCCTGTGCACCATCGCCCTGGTCTGGCAATTCGTGCCCCATCGCCATGACGAACAACGCAGCGACCCACGCAAGGAACTGCGCGCCTTCACCAAACCCCAGGTGTGGATGGCGCTGTCCATTGGCGCCATTGGCTTTGCCGGAATGTTCTGCGTGTTCAGCTACCTGGCGCCGACCATGCTGGAAGTGACCAAGGTATCGCCGCAGTGGATTCCATTTGGTCTGGCAGCGTTTGGCGTGGGCGGGATTATCGGCAACATCGCCGGCGGCAAGCTGTTTGATCGCCTGCAGTTTCGTGCGGTGGGTTGGATTCTGGTGTGGTCGATCGCCGTGTTGCTGTTCTTCCCCCTCGCGGCGTCCTCGCTATGGGGCGTGTTGCTGAGCATGGGCCTGGTCGGCACCATGGTGTCGCTGGCTGCGCCGCTGCAGATCCGCCTGATGGACATTGCCCACGAAGCCCCGAGCCTGGCGGCAGCCTCCAACCATGCAGCGTTCAACCTGGCCAATGCGCTGGGGCCATGGTTTGGCGGCATGGCGATTACGGCGGGGTTTGGCTGGACCAGCACCGGCTACATCGGCGCGGCGACGGCACTGGTCGGCCTGGGTATCTACCTGATCGCCCGCCGCATGAAGGGCGGCCATTGACACCCACAATGTTGCCCCCCTACAGATCGAATATGGGAGGGGCTTGCCCCCGATCGCTGTGGGTCAGTCAACACACCAATGGCTGACCCACCACCCCATCAATCATCATGCAACAAACCCGACCCGTACTCCCCATAACTACTCCCCAGCCCACTGCCGCCAAAATTCATCTTCGCGGCCTTGCTGGGGCTGTGGTCCCCAAACGCCTGGCATCCGCCTGAAAAGCAAGGGTCCCCGCTCACACCGGACGAACCCGAAGAACAAGCGCCCAACAGCAATGTGCCAGCAATCATCACGACTTTGACGAGGTTCGAAATCATTTTTTCAGTTCCCTGTGGGCTGGAGGCGTGGGGGCCTCTCTTGAGTAAGATCGTAGACCTCAACGGCAAAGGAAATTATGAAACTTTGCTGGGTGACAGGGTGGGTTCAGGTTGTCGCCTTGAGGATAAGGCGGCGGGGTTAGTGGGCTGCCCCCGATACTCGCTACCCGATCCCGTATCGGGTTCGCGGAGATCGTCTGCAAATCCTCGGCATATTCCACACACGGCAACGCCCGCGTTCGAAGTGGTGAATGCCACAAAACACGCCTCTCCCACACCCTGGATCCATCCCTGATAAACTGCGCGCCATTCGCCACGTTGATTCAGATGCCCAATGCCCCTACAAACCGCTCCTCTATCCCGCCGCTTTTCCGTCGCCCCGATGATGGATTGGACCGACCGCCACTGCCGGTTCTTCCTGCGCCTGCTCTCCAAGCACGCCCTGCTCTACACCGAGATGGTCACTACTGGCGCAATCCTCCACGGCGACCACGACCGTTTCCTGCGCCATAACGAAGCCGAGCACCCTCTGGCGCTCCAGCTCGGTGGCAGTGTCCCCGCTGACCTGGCAGCCTGCGCCCGTATGGCCGAGGCTGCCGGTTATGACGAAGTGAATCTGAACGTCGGCTGCCCCAGCGACCGCGTCCAGAACAACATGATCGGCGCGATCCTGATGGCTCACCCGGCCCTGGTAGCCGATTGTGTGAAGGCGATGCGTGATGCGGTGTCGATTCCGGTGACGGTGAAGCACCGTATCGGCATCAACGGCAGGGACAGTTATGCCCAATTGTGTGATTTCGTCGGGACGGTGAAGGACGCCGGCTGCACCAGTTTCACCGTGCATGCGCGGATTGCGATTCTTGAGGGCTTGTCGCCGAAGGAAAATCGCGACATTCCGCCGTTGCGGTATGACGTGGCGGCGCAGTTGAAGCAGGATTTCCCGGAGCTGGAGATTATTCTCAACGGCGGGATCAAGACGTTGGAGCAATGCCATGAGCATTTACAGACGTTTGACGGGGTGATGCTGGGCCGTGAGGCTTATCACAATCCGTATCTGCTGGCGGAGGTGGATCAGCAGTTGTTTGATAGTGCGCAGCCTGTGATCAGTCGGGCGGAGGCGTTGGCGCAGTTGCGACCCTATATTGCGGAACATTTGGCGAACGGCGGGACGATGCACCATATAACCCGCCACGTGCTGGGATTGGGGACGGGGTTTCCGGGGGCGAGGAAGTTTCGGCAGTTATTGTCGGTGGATATTCACAAGGCCAGTGATCCGCTGGCGTTGCTGGATCAAGCCGGCGCTTTGTTAGAAGGACGCTGAGTATCCAGTCATGGGGCAATTGGGTTGAACCTGCTGGCGGTTTTGGCCTCCTATTCAGCAGTACCGCCGGGCATTCAAACGGCTGTTTTCAGGTTGTTGCCCTCGCAAACGATCGAACGCATTTGCGCCCTTGAGCGCCTGCCAGCGCTCGGGTAATGTCATCAGACCCATAGGACAGAGCACGCCCATGACTTCCAAGCTGGAACAACTCAAGCAATTCACCACTGTCGTAGCCGATACCGGCGATTTTTCTACCCTCGCCAAGCTCAAGCCCCAAGACGCCACTACCAACCCTTCCCTGCTGCTCAAGGCCGCGTCGATTCCGGGCTATGCCAAGCTGCTGGATGAGTGCGTGCAGGACTGCAACGGTGATGTCGGCCTGGCCAGCGACCGGTTTGCGGTGGCCGTGGGCCAAGAGATCCTTAAAGTCGTGCCGGGACGCATCTCCACCGAGGTAGACGCGCGCCTGTCGTTCGACACTGACGCCGTACTCAAGCGTGCGCACCGTCTGATCGACCTGTACGACAAAGCCGGGGTTAGCCGTGACCGCGTACTGATCAAGATCGCATCCACCTGGGAAGGCATCCGCGCGGCGGAGAAGCTGGAAAAAGAAGGCATCCAGACCAACCTGACCCTGCTGTTCTCGTTTGCCCAGGCGGTGGCGTGTGCAGAGGCCGGCGTGTTCCTGATTTCACCGTTCGTAGGCCGTATCTACGACTGGTACAAGAAAGCCAATGGCAACGACTACACTGGCGCTGATGATCCGGGCGTGCAGTCGGTGACGCGCATCTACAACTACTACAAGGCTAATGGCTACAAGACCGTGGTGATGGGTGCGAGTTTCCGCAATCTGAGCCAGATTGAAGAGCTGGCTGGCTGTGATCGCTTGACCATCAGCCCGGACCTGCTGGAGAAGCTGGCGGCGGATGACGGCAAGCTGGAACGCAAGTTGTCACCAGGGCACGCCGGAGAAGCGCGAGTGCATCTGACTGAAGCGCAGTTCCGTTGGGAGTCCAACGAGGATGCGATGGCGACTGAGAAGCTGGCGGAGGGGATTCGTCAGTTTGCCCGGGACCAGGAGAAGCTTGAGGCACTGTTGTCCGCCAAGCTGTAAACGGCGCAGGCGGCAAAAAGGGCGGTACCTGTGAGGGTACCGCCCTTTTTTTGCTCTGTTGTCCCTAAGTAGCAGGCGATCCCCGGGATCAGTGCCGCTCGAGGGCGTTGACGAGGTCGTGGAAGGCTTCGCGGTTGGACTCGTTCAGGCCCATCAGGATCTTGTGCGCTTCAAGCACCTTGACCCGCACCACTTCCTCGGACTGATCCTGGGACGGCAGGTCGGTGAGGCATTCCGGGCAAGGGATCGGGCGATCAACGATGTTGAACACCTGGTCGAAGCCCATGGACTGCAACAGACGGGTGATGTCTTCGTGGGTGGTGACGACGGTCGGCAACAGGCCGACCTTCTGCCGGGACAGAATGGACAACTTGGCCAACAGCCCAAGGGTGGTGCTATCGATGCTGCGGGTTTCGGTCAGATCGATCACGATCGCCGAGAAATTCAACGCCGTGAAAATCCGCTCAATCGTCGCATCCAGCGCCGAACACAAGGTCAGGCGCACTTCACCGACAAACTTCAGGACGAAGGTCCCGTCTTGCTCGGCGAATTGGATTCTTCCGGTACTCATCAAAGATTCCTGCTCAACACCAATAGGGCGATATCATCCGGCATCTCCCCTAGCGTGGCCAATCCAAAAACCTGCCGCAGGCCATCCAGGCTGCCGCCCGCCGACTTGACCTTCTGGGGCAAGGCGGCTTCTTTCTCTTTGAGTGTAGGCTCTGGAAGAAGATCCAGGATGCCATCGGACATCAGCGTCAGGCTGAACGTCGGCGGCAGCTCCAGGATGTGGTCTTCGTAAGTAGCTTCATTGAACAAGCCTACGGGCAGACCACGCCCTTCCAGGTAACGCACACTGTCGGGAGTGTATAAAACAGGCATCGGCAGATGGCCGCCGATGCTGTAGGTCAAAAGACCGGTTTCTTCATCAATCACGCCGCCCACCATCGTCACGTGCTTGCCCAGCTTGCAGCTGATCAGGCCTCGGTTGATGTGGCCCAGCACCTCGGAGGGGGTGAACTCCGGCAAGGTGCCATTACGCTTGGATTCGAACAACAGCCGTGTGGTCATGAACTTCAACAGCACGGTGACAAAAGCAGAGGAAGCACCATGGCCGGAGACATCGGCCAGGTAGAACGCGACACGCCGCTCGTCTACGCGGAAATAATCGACAAAATCGCCCGACAGGTACAACGACGGGATGATTTGGTGGGCAAACTGGAATTCGTCGATGGTCCAGGGGCTGACCGGCAGCATGTTCATCTGCACCTGGCGACCGGCGTTCTGGTCTTCCTGAAGCAGGTTAAGGCTGGCTTCGAGTTCGCGGTTGGCGGTTTCGAGCTTTTCGCGGTAGCGCTGGTTCTCGACCAGCAGGCGCGCACGATCCAAGGCGCGGCGCACAGAGTGCTCCAGTACCGCCAGGTCTTCGAGGGGCTTGATCAGGTAGTCGGCAGCGCCCAGGCGCAACGCTTCGACGGCATCGTTCATGACGCCGGCACCGGACACGACAATCACCGGCGTCTGCGGGGCAAGCTCGGTCACCTGGCGAATCAGCTCCAGGCCGCCCATCTGGGGCATGCGCAGGTCGCAGATCACGAGGTCGGGCTGGTCGCGCTCGAATACCTGGAGACCCTGTTGGCCATTACTGGCCTGCAGGACGCTGAAGCCACTGTCTTCCAAATAGGCCGCAAGGCTCGCGCGCACTACTTCGTCGTCATCGATTATCAGCAGCGTGGCACTGGTTTTTTGCATGTGGGCAAACGGCGCCAGAATTAGGTTGGCGTAGGTGGCTCGGCAATGGCCGGGCTCACGTACTGGATTCGCTTTCTAGCCTCTCTGTACTACAACGCAATGGGATTTTCCCCATGCACAACTGTAAAGCAGAGGTGCCCTTCTAAGGCGCAGACGGTACTCCCATCCGCCAGGGGTTTCAAGCTCATGCCGATGGTCGCCGGGCGTCTTTACATCGCAAATCACCGAGAGTTATAAGAACAGCCAAGACCACAAGACAAAGTAAGGATGGAACCGATGGGCGAACACGAGCGCGACTACGCCGAAAAACGCGATTTCATCCGCATGCGGGTGGATGCCGAAGTATCTTTGCTCCACGAAGGCCAGGAGTTTGCCGGGGTTTGCGTGGACCTTTCCAGCTCCGGGATGCAGGTGCAGGCACCGCGCCAGTTCGCCGTGGGAGACCTGCTCACCGTGCGCATTGATTCAGAGCACGCGGCGCTCAAGGGCCTGGAGGCTGACACGAAAGTGGTCTGGACCAAAACCACGGGCGACGAGCAACAACTCGGGCTTAGGATCCTGAAAATGCGCTGAAACCCGCGCATAAAAAAGGCGACCGCCAGGGTCGCCTTTTTTTCATTTCAAAACATCACAGCTTAAAAGTCGTCGACGACCTTGCCATCCTTGACCTTGAACTCGCGGTTCTGCAGGTAGGCATTGCGGATAAAGGTGTACTTGTCGCCGGTGATCAATTTCTCGCTGTCGAGCAGGCTGGCACGGGTGTCAACGATGTTCAGGCCCATGGTGCTGTTGCGCCAGCCGATATCGTTCATATAGCGGTACGGTTGGGTGTAGCTGTCCACGTATTTGGACGGTGCATCACGCAAGGTGCTCGGTCCCAGCAGCGGGATCATCACGTAGGGACCGCTGCCCACGCCCCAGTAACCGAGGGTCTGGCCGAAGTCTTCATCACTGCGTTGCAGCCCCATTTTGGTGCCGACGTCGATAAAGCCCAGCACGCCGAACGTGGTGTTAACCAGCAAGCGCGCAGTGTCGACCCCAGCATTGTGGGGCTTGAGCTGCAGCACGTTATTGGCCAGGTTGCCGACATCGCCGATATTGCGGAAGAAGTTATGGATACCGTCTTCGACAAATTGCGGGGTGATCCACTGATAGCCTTGGGCCAATGGCTTGAGGGCGTAGGTATCAACGGTGTCGTTGAAGGTGAAGATCGGGCGGTTGACGCTTTCCCATGGATCATCTTCCGATGCAGCCTGTGCAGCGAAAGGCGCCAGTAGGACAGTGGCACACACCGATAGCTGAGCGAAGTAGTGGCTCCAGCGCATAGCTTTTGCTCCTTGAATGGTCTGTCATGGGCGCTATGCCCTGAATAAGGCCGTCAGTATATGACGGAAGTGTCCAATTAGGCAGCTGCCAGGAATCGTCCTAACACAAATGGACAATTTTCCTACAATTAGCCGCCTGTCATCTGCTTGTCATCCTGCCCCGATAGCGTCACAGCTATTTCAGGGATGTCGACATGCCTCACGCCGAGATAGCCATCGCCAACGCGCCCGCCTTGACTGCTGTTCTGTTTGGCCTGAGTGGTTGCCTGGTGGACTTTGGTTCCCGGGCACGCACCGATTCCCCCTCCCCGGACTCCCAAGCCACACCCGGCGCCCTGAAAATCCTGCGCAGCCTCAAGGAACAAGGCGTCCCCTGTGCCTGGCTGGATGAACTGCCGCCTTCGGTAACCACACCACTGGCCGCCGTACTGCCCAACTGGCTCAAGGCCGCATCCCCCTCCTCCATCCGCTGGCCCGCCCCTCATGCCTGCTGGCAAGCCTTGATGGAACTCAACATTGAACGCCTGGAAGGTTGCGTACTGGTCAGCGGCGAGCCGCGCCTGTTGCAATCGGGCCTGAATGCCGGCTTGTGGACCATTGGCCTGGCCTCCTGTGGTTCATTGTGCGGCCTGGCGCCTGAGCAGTGGCAGGCGCTGAGCGACAAGGAACGCGAGCACAGGCGCGGCAAAGCCACCGTTGAGCTCTATGGCCTGGGGGTCCACTCGGTGATCGATCACCTCGGTGAACTCGGCACCTGCCTGGCCGACATCAGCCTGCGCCAGCTCAAAGGCGAGAAGCCCTGATCGAGATCATGCACAGTCGGCGCCCGTGGATTAATCTACAGGTCAGTCCGTAGACCTTTCACGGCGTGCCGTGGTCTATGCCAGTGCCTATCGATAAAAGGAAGAACGTCATGCCTGATCGCAAAAAACTGGAAGAACAGGTCGAGATCCTGCGCGGGCAGCTGGAACAGGAGCCGCCGCTGTCGGAAGAAAAACGTGATGCTCTGCAAGCCTTGATTGCCAAGTTTGAATTGCAACTTGAACTTGAACCAGCCACTCAAACGCCGAGTATTTCCGACGATGTGAGCCAAGCTGCCATAGAGTTCGACGCTGAGCACCCGGTGATTTCCGGGACACTGCGCAATATCATGATCACCTTGGGCAATATGGGGATCTGACCCGAGCCCAAGCCAGGCGCAGAACCAAAAGGTAGGAGAGGGCTTGCCCCCTCCCACCTTTGCTTACTGACGGGCCAGGCGCACGTTCTGGAACGCCACATCCTCAGTACTGCGGTAAGGGTTGATATCCAACCCGCCGCGCCGCACATAGCGCGCATACACCGTTAACTTCTCCGGCTTCAGCAAACGCTGCAGGTCGAGGAAAATGCGCTCCACGCACTGTTCATGGAAATCCGAGTGCTGGCGAAAGCTCACCAGGTATTCCAGCAAACTCCCGTGATCCAACGCCGAACCACGGTACTCCACCACCACGCTGCCCCAGTCGGGCTGGCTGGTCACCGGGCAGTTGGACTTGAGCAGGTGGCTGTGCACGCTCTCCTCGACAATGCGCGAGTCATCGCAACGCAGCAGCTCCGGGCGCGGGTGTTCGTAGTTGCTGACACTGATATCCAGTTCGTCAATGCACGTGCCCGGCAACGCCATCACGCCTTCGGCCTCAATGTCGGCCAAGCTGCGGATACGCACGGTAACAGGCTTGCCGGCGGCGGCGCTGAGGTCGGTGCGCAGGGTCGCTTCCAGGCTTGGTGTATCGGTGAACGCGGTCTGGTTCAGCGAGTTGAGGTACAGCTTGAACGACTTGGACTCGATGATGTTCGGCGAGTCGGCGGGGATGCTGAACTCACCGATGGCCACCACCGGCTTGCCCGACGGCAGCAGCCAGGACAACTCGAAGCAGTTCCAGAAATCCACGCCCTTGTACGGCAGGGTCTCGGCGCTCAGGCCCAGCTCGGCCCATTTGGCGGCGCGTGGAATCGGGAACAGCAACGAAGGGGTGTAGGTGGAAATGTATTCACTGGACTTGCCCAGCGGCGAATGTTCGGCTGCGGGATGCATGGCGGAAACCTGGCTAAATAAACCGCGCCAGTCTACCAGCCTTTGCCCCCGCCCTTAAGAAACGCCTTACTCGACGGTCAGCTTGCCGACCATGCCCGCCTGGTAATGCCCGGGGAGGTTGCAGGCAAACTCCAGGCCGGTGGCCTTGGTGAACGTCCAGGTCAGCTCAGCGGTCTTGCCGGGCTCCACCAGCACGCTGTTGGGATCGTCGTGTTTCATGCCGCCCATTTCACCGTGGCCCATGGCACTATGATCCATCTTGCCCATTCCCGTGGAAGTGAGCATGCCGCTGGCCTGCATCTGCAGCATTTCCTTCTGGTGTTCGGCGTGCATCGCCGCGTCACCGAGGTTGAATTCATGCAGCAACTGGCCTTTGTTGACCAGTACAAAGCGCACCGTCTCACCGGCCTTGACGTCCAGGGACGTGGGCGAAAAAGAAATATCCTGCAGCGTCACTTCCACGGTGCGTGTGGCCTTATCCGCCGATGCCGGCTGGCCGAACGCATAGGTATGGGCCGCATCCGCCATTGCATTGAAACTCAACGCCAACAGGCAGCCCGCCAACAACAGGGGTGTACGCAATGCCATCTCGATTCTCCAAAAAGTGTGCAACCTGCTTGGACAGCACTCTAAGAGTGCGCCGCTGCCAGCCAGCTGACTGCTAGATTACAACTTTGTCAGGTTGCGCCCTTCCCCTGGCACCCAGGGTATAAAGCCCCTCGTGAACTGTTGCCAAGAGCCGCCCATGAAATTGCTGATCGTCGAAGACCAACCGAAAACCGGCCACTATCTGCGCCAAGGCCTGGCCGAGGCGGGCTTCACCACCGAACTGGTGGCCGACGGTACCAGCGGCCAGCACCTGGCGCTGACCGGCGATTATGACCTGTTGATCCTGGATGTGATGCTGCCCGGTCGCGACGGCTGGCAAATCCTGCAAGCGGTGCGCAGTGCCGGCCTGGAAATCCCGGTGCTGTTTCTGACCGCCCGGGATGCCGTGGAAGACCGGGTGCACGGCCTGGAACTGGGTGCCGACGATTACCTGGTCAAGCCCTTTGCCTTCTCCGAACTGCTGGCGCGGGTACGCAGCCTGTTGCGCCGTGGCAGCAGCACGCCGCAGGAAACCGCCCTGCAACTGGCCGACCTGCGCCTGGACCTGATCCGCCGCCGCGTCGAACGGGACGGCCAGCGCATCGACCTCACCGCCAAGGAGTTCTCCCTGCTGGAACTGCTGCTGCGCCGCCAGGGCGAAGTCCTGCCCAAGTCGCTGATTGCCTCCCAGGTGTGGGACATGAATTTCGACAGTGACACCAACATCATCGAAGTCGCGATCCGGCGCCTGCGCCTGAAAGTCGACGATCCCTTCCCCACCAAGCTGATCCATACCGTGCGCGGCATGGGTTATGTGCTGGAGGAGCGGAGCCATTGATCCAGCGTCTGTCCCTGGCCAGCCGCCTGGCCCTGCTGTTTGCGGCGTGCACCGCGGTGGTCTCGTTGCTCGCCGGCGTGCTGTTCAACCGTGCCAGCGAGGCGCACTTCATTGAGCTGGACCAACAGCAACTCGACAGCAAGCTGGTGGCGCTGCGCAGTACCTTGCAGGGCGTCGAATCACTGGACTCATTCGCCCAACGCGAAGCGCAGCTGCGAGCCGAACTCAATCGCCAGCCTGACCTGACATTGCGCATCACCGCCGCCGGCCAGCGCTGGCTGGACGATGCGCCAAGCGTCAGTCTGCCCGAGGCGCCTGGCCTGCACACCCTGCAAAACGCCGGCACCGACTACCGCGTGTACAACGCCCCCTTGAGGCCCGGCCAGCCCGCCTCACCGCAACTGACCCTGATGCTCGACATCACCCATCACCAGCACTTCCTGCAACGCATGCAACACTTGATCTGGCTCACCGTCGGCCTGTCGGCCCTGGCCACCGCGCTGCTGGGCGCCTGGGCTGCACGCAGCGGCTTGCGGCCGTTGCGGCGCATGGGCGAAGTGGCTGCCAGTGTATCGGCCCACTCCTTGACCCAGCGCCTGCCTCAACAGCAAATGCCGGCGGAATTGGCCGAACTGGCCCAGGCCTTCAATGCCATGCTCGGGCGATTGGACGACGCCTTCCAACGCCTGTCGGCCTTCTCCGCCGACATTGCCCATGAACTGCGCACGCCCCTGTCGAACCTGCTGACCCAGACCCAGGTCATCCTGACCCAACCGCGCCCCTTGGAGGATTACCGCGAAGCGCTGCACAGCAATCTGGAAGAGCTGCAATGGATGGCGCAGTTGGTGAATGACATGCTGTACCTGGCCAAGGCGGACCACGGTTTGCTGGTGCCCAAGCGCGAGCCGTTGGTACTGGCGGATGAAGTGGAGACGTTGCTGGAGTTTTTCGCGTTGCTGGCAGAAGACGCACAGGTCTCGCTGGTACGCGAAGGCGGCGCGCAAACCGTCGGCGATCGCGGCATGCTGCGCCGGGCCCTGTCGAACCTGCTGGATAACGCCCTCAGGTTTACCCCGGCCGGCGGCCAAGTGCGCGTGCGGATGGTTGAAGGCGCACGGGGCGTGACACTGACGGTAGAAAACAGCGGGGAAGGTATTCCAGCGGACGTGGTGCCGAGGCTGTTCGACCGGTTCTACCGAGCCGACCCGGCGCGCCATGAAGGCAGCAGCGAGCATGCGGGCCTGGGATTGGCGATTACCCAGTCGATTGTGCGGGCACACGGGGGGAGGATTTTTTGTGAATCCGCGGCGGGGTGGACGAGGTTTGTGATTGAGTTGCCCAGGGGAAATTGATGCAAGCCAGGCCGGCCCTATCGGGGGCAAGCCCCCTCCCACACGTTGATCCGTGAATACATTCAAATGTGGGAGGGGCTTGCCCCCGATAGCGGTCTTAAAGACTACGAATACCTAAGGGCATGCGCCGGCTCAATCTTCGCCGCCCGATACGCCGGGTAAATCGTCGCCAGGAAGCTCAACACAAACCCGGCCGTACAAATCAGCACCACATCGCCACTTTGCAGCTCCGAAGGCAGGTTGCTGACGAAGTACACATCCGAACTGAAGATATGCTGCCCGCTCACCCGCTCCAGCCAGCCCACCAGCTCACTCACGTTCAGCGCCGCAATCACCCCCAGCACGCCGCCAATCAAGGTGCCGACAATGCCGATCACCGTGCCCTGCACCATGAAGATCGCCATGATCTGCCGTGGCGTGGCGCCGATGGTGCGCAGGATCGCGATGTCCGCGCCCTTGTCGTTCACCACCATGATCAGCGTGGCGATGATGTTGAACGCCGCAACAGCGACGATCATCAGCAACAACAGGCCGATCATGGTCTTTTCCATCTTCATCGCACTGAACAGGCTGCCCTGGGTGTGGGTCCAGTCATCGGGCTTGTAGCCGCTGCCGAGGCTGGCGGCGATGTCCGCCGAGACCTTGGGCGCTGCGTACAGGTCTTTCAACGCCAGGCGCACGCTCTGCACCTGGTTCGGCTGCCAATGCTGTATCTCGGCAGCGTCAGCCATGTGGATGAGGGCCATGGAGCCATCCAGCTCGGCGCCGACCTTGAAGATACCCACTACGTTCAGACGCTGCATGCGCGGGGTGATACCACCGGGCGCACTGCTGATTTCCGGGACGATCAGGGTCAATTTGTCGCCCACATTCAGGCGAAAACGCCGGGCGGTGATTTCGCCGACCACCACGCCGAACTCGCCGGGCTTCAGGTCTTCCAGTTTGCCCTGCACGATATGCTGGGCCACGATCGACACCTTGCCTTCCTGGGCCGGGTCGACGCCGCTGATCTCAATCGGCTGCATCGCGCCCTTGTAGGAGAACATCCCGTCCATCTGCGTGAACGGTACGGCGGCAGTCACTTGCGGATTCTTCATCGCCGCAGCGGCCACCGGCTGCCAATCGTCGATCGGATTCACCCCGACGACAGTGGCGTGCGGCACCATGCCAAGGATGCGCGAGCTCATTTCACGCTGGAAGCCGTTCATCACCGATAGCACCACGATCATCGCCAGCACGCCCAAGGCGAGGCCGATCATCGAGGTCATCGAGATGAACGAAACAAAACGGTTGCGGCGCTTGGCGCGGGTATAGCGCGTGCCGATGAAAATCGATAACGGTCTGAACATTCGCGGGCACCGTTGGAAAAATAGAAAACCCGGCGTCAGGCACCGGGCTTGAAACAGGTCAGATGGCGACCAGATGACCTTCCTGCAGGTGCAGCACACGGTCCATCTGGCGGGCCATGCTCATGTCATGGGTCACCACCAGGAACGCAGTGCGCATCTGGGTGCTCAGTTCCAGCATCAAGTCCTTGATGCCCTGGGCCGTGTGGGAGTCGAGGTTGCCGGTGGGCTCGTCGAGCATCACCAGCCCCGGGTTGTTCACCAGGGCACGGGCAATCGCCACACGTTGGCGCTCACCGCCGGACAGTTCGGCCGGCTTGTGTTCCAGGCGATGGCCAAGGCCGACGCGCTCGAGCAACGCCTTGGCGCGCTGGCGCGCTTCCGGGATCGCGGTCTTGCCGATCAGCAACGGCATGCACACGTTTTCCAGGGCGGTGAATTCCGGCAACAGGTGGTGGAACTGGTACACAAAGCCCAACGAGCGGTTGCGCAACTGGCCTCGGGCCTTTTCATTCAGGGCCGACAGTTCTTCACCGGCCAGCCATACGCTGCCCTGGGACGGCGTATCGAGGCCGCCCAACAGGTTGAGCAAGGTACTTTTGCCGGAACCGGAACTGCCGACGATCGCCACGCGCTCGCCGGGATGCAGTTCCAGTTGCAGGTTGGACAGCACCACGACCGATTCCGGGCCTTCCTCGTAGGATTTGCCCAGGTTGCGGCAGCTCAGGATTGCTTTTTCACTCATGCCCGATTCACTCATAACGTAAGGCCTGTGCTGGCTGGGTACGTGCCGCGCGCCAGGCTGGATACAGGGTGGCAAGGAAACTCAGGACCAACGCGGCGCCGCCCACCATCAGCACGTCCTGGGCTTGCACCTGGGACGGCAGGTAATCGATGAAGTAGACGTCGGCGTTGAGGAACTTGTGGCCGATCACCTTTTCAAGCAAGGCGATGGCGGCGCTGACGTTCAGCGCGGCCAAGATGCCTACCGCGGTGCCGATCAAGGTGCCGACCACGCCAATCACGGTGCCCTGCACCATGAAAATCGCCATGATCTGCCCCGGCGTAGCACCCAGGGTACGCAGGATGGCGATGTCGCCCTTCTTGTCATTCACCACCATCACCAGCGTGGAGATGATGTTGAAGGCCGCGACCGCGACGATCAGCAGCAACAGCAGGCCGATCATGGCTTTTTCCATGCGGATGGCCTGGTACAGGTTGCCGTGGGTGCGGGTCCAGTCGCGGGCGTAGTACTGGCTTTCACCCAGGTGCTGGGCGATTTCCCAGGCGCCGCGCGGGGCATCGAACAAGTCGTTGAACTTCAGGCGCAGGCCTTGCACCTGGTCCGGCTGCCAGCGATGCAGGCGGGCCAGGTCGGTGAGGTTGGTCAGGCCGAGGTAGCCGTCGATCTCGCCGGCGCCGACGTGGAAGGTGCCGACCACGGTAAAGCGCTTCATGCGCGGGAACATGCCGGCCGGCGTCACGGTGACTTCCGGCGCGACGAAGGTCAGCTTGTCGCCGATGCCGACGCCGAGCTTGGCCGCCGCCTTGTCACCGATGACAATGCCAAAACTGCCGGGGGCCAGATCGTCGAGTTTGCCCTGCAACATGAACTTGTCGATGATCGAGACGTTGCGTTCCTGGGCCGGGTCGATGGCATTGAGCAGGATTTTCTGCACCTTGCCGTCGTTGGTCAGCAGCCCCTGCATCTGGGTAAACGGCGCCACGGCCACTACCTTGGGGTTCTGCTTGACCTTGGCGGCCAGGCTTTGCCAGTCGCTGATGGGCGCATCGCCCTCGATGGTCGCGTGGGGCACCATGCCCAGCACGCGGGTGCGCATCTCATGATCGAAGCCGTTCATCACCGACAGCACCACGATCATCACGACCACGCCAAGGGCGAGACCGATCATCGAGGTCAAGGAAATGAACGACACAAAATGATTGCGACGCTTTGCACGGGTATAACGCGTGCCAATAAATACGAAGAGAGGTCTGAACATGTCGGGGCTTGTTCGGAGGAAAAGAAGACGTCCCGGTGGCGGGGTCTGGTAAGCAGCTTTACACTCAGACCATTACCGTTACCTGGGGTTCGCCATGTCGACATTAGATGAAGAAGAGCGCCGCGAATACTACCGTATCGACGACATGATCGCACTCCAAATCAAAAGCCTGTCTGCCCCCGAAGCGGCGAGCAAGGAAGTGTTGCTGGATGATTCACCGCTGTTCAATCTGCTCAGTGAACTGCACCTGAGCGAATTTGAAGCCCAGCACCTGCTGCGCCAGCTCAGCGAGAAGGATCGCACCCTCGTGGCCTTTCTCCGGGTGCAGAACAAACGCCTGGATTTGCTCAGCCAAATCATGGCCCGCGGCCTGCTGGATGAGGTCGGCGCTCCGCAGCCGGTGATCATTTCCGAAGGCGGCATCGATTTCCAACACCCCTCCCCCCTGACGGTGGGTGCGCACCTGGCGGTCAAGCTGGTGCTGATGCCCCAGGCGCTCGGCCTGCTGCTGCGCGCGCGGGTCACCCATTGCGATCCCAAGGGCACAGGCTTCGACGTCGGCACGGAATTCGAAGCCATGACCGATGCCCAACGCCAGCTACTGGCGCGCTACATCCTGCAGAAACAGGCGCAGGAACGGCGCCTGGCACGGGAACAGAGCGACGCCCAAGACACCTGAATTCGTATTTACCCCGCCAGACAAGCTGGCGTAAAGGAGCAACTGTGACCCTGATCTACGGCCACCGCGGTGCCAAAGGCGAAGCACCGGAAAACACCCTGACCAGCTTCCAGGCGTGTCTCAAGCACGGTGTACGCCGCTGCGAACTGGATTTGCACCTGTCCATGGACGGCGAGCTGATGGTCATCCACGACCCAACCCTCAAGCGCACCACCGACCGGCGCGGCAAAGTCGTCGAGTATTCGGCGGCAGACCTGGTGAAGATGGACGCGCGCAAAGGCGGCCCGGGCTGGGTCAAGCCTTGCCCGATTCCGCGCCTGGAAGAGCTGTTCGAACAGTGCGACTTCGATCACTGGCAACTGGAAGTCAAAAGCGCCTCGCGCACCCGCGCCGCGACCACCGTGCTGGCCATTCGTGAGATGGCCGTGCGTTTCGGCCTGATGGACAAGGTCACCGTGACCTCAAGCTCGCGGGAAGTGTTGAAGGCGGCGGTTGAACTCACCCCCGACCTGTCACGCGGCCTGGTCGCCGAATATGCCTGGCTCGACCCGCTGAAGGTCGCGCAGAACTACGGCTGTGAGATGCTGGCGTTGAACTGGACGTTGTGCACCCCCGAACGCCTGGAAAAAGCCCAGCGCCAGGGCCTGCACGTGTCCGTGTGGACGGTCAACGAACCTGCGCTGATGCGCAGGCTCGCCGACTTCGGCGTAGATAGCCTGATTACAGACTTTCCCGGTTTGGCCACTGCCACCCTCGAGAATTACTGAAATCGGTCTCCCCGGCCGGCTCAGGCCACCGGCCGGAGCCGCTCAAAAAAGCCGGTTGAGGCCGTCGTAGGCCGCTACCCGATAGGCTTCGGCCATGGTCGGGTAGTTGAACGTGGTGTTGACGAAATACTTGAGGGTATTTTGCTCACCCGGCTGGTTCATGATCGCCTGGCCGATGTGCACGATCTCCGAAGCCTGGTAGCCGAAGCAATGCACGCCGAGGACTTCCAGGGTTTCGCGGTGGAACAGGATCTTGAGCATGCCTTGCGGCTCACCGGCGATCTGCGCACGCGCCATGCTCTTGAAGAACGCCTTGCCCACTTCGTAAGGCACCTTGGCCTTGGTCAGTTCGTGCTCGTTCTTGCCGATCGAGCTGATCTCGGGAATCGTGTAGATCCCGGTCGGCACGTCGTTCACATAACGCCAGCTGCCGTTGTCGACAATGCTGCCGGCCGCCGAACGGCCCTGGTCATGCGCCGCACTGGCCAGGCTTGGCCAGCCGATCACGTCGCCGGCGCCGTAGATGTTCGGCACGCAGGTACGATAGTTCTCGTCGACTTCGATCTGGCCACGGCTGTTGACCTTGACCCCGATGTTTTCCATGCCGAGCTTGTCGGTGTTGCCGGTGCGGCCGTTGCACCACAGCAAGGCATCGGCCTTGATCTTCTTGCCGGACTTGAGGTGCAGGATCACGCCGTTGTCCAGGCCTTCGACCCGCTCATATTCTTCGTTGTGACGCACGGTGATGTTGTTGTTGCTGAAGTGGTAGCTCAACGCCTGGGAAATTTCCGAGTCGAGGAAGCTCAGCAACTGGTCGCGGTTGTCCACCAGCTCCACCAGCACGCCCAGGCCACTGAAGATCGAGGCGTATTCACAGCCGATCACGCCGGCGCCGTAGATGATCAGCTTGCGCGGGGTGTGGCCCAGGCTGAGGATGGTGTCGCTATCGTAGATACGCGGGTGGTGGAAATCGATATCCGCCGGGCGATACGGGCGCGAACCGGTGGCGATGATGATGTGCTTGGCCACCAGCTTCTCGACCACGCCGTTGGCGCACACCACTTCGACGGTTTGCTCGTCGGCGAAGCTGCCGGTGCCGAAGAACAGGTCGACACGGTTACGGGCGTAGTAGCCGGTGCGCGAAGCGACTTGCTTGGAGATGACCTTCTCGGCGCTTTTCAGCACGTCCGGGAACGAGAACCAGCGCGGCTCACCAATGGCCCGGAACATCGGGTTGGTGTTGAACTGCATGATCTGGCGCACCGAGTGACGCAAAGCCTTGGACGGGATGGTGCCCAGGTGGGTGCAGTTACCGCCGACCTGGCGACGGCTATCGACCATCGCCACCTTGCGCCCTGCCTTCGCGGCGTTCATCGCCGCACCTTCTCCAGCCGGGCCGGAACCCAGTACCACCACGTCGTAGTTGTAGACAGCCATGCGTACTCCTCAGAACAGGCCAGGCGCACGGTTGGACGCCTGGCTAAATCATGCCGCGGCCAGCGGTCATGAAGGACAATTTGGCTCAAGTGTGTGAACCGGGGCACAGTCTATATAAGGCTCAACGCCGCGCACATTAACCCTTGGTCGCGTCGTAGGCCAGTTTTGCCTTTACTACAGGAACAGGAAACCGGCATTACACTGCTGACACGCACCTTTGCAGGACGGGCCATTATGCGGCATGTCGTTTTCTGTTTAATGATGATTTTTTCGGTTGTGGTGCATGCGAATGAAGCAGACCGCCTCCGGCAAGCCGATTTTCCTGCGCAAGCCCCCGGACTGGCGCTGAAAAACCAGACGGTGTTCACCTACCTCTGGGCGGATGTGTACGCGGCTGCGCTGTATACCCCGCAGACTGTGAGCGCCAGGCAGGCATGGGACTCGCAACAGCCGCTGCGCCTTGTGCTGTATTACTTTCGCGACATCGGCCGCAACGATGTGATCAAGGCGGCGATGGCCACCTTGGAGCGCCAGCAAGCCAGCCCTCGCCTGAGGCTTGAAGTCGACCAGTTGCACGCCAGCTTTCGTAACATCCGCAGCGGTGATCGCTACGCCCTGGACTTTCACCCCGGCCGTGGCCTGAATCTGGAGATCAATGGGCAGGTGGTGTTCAGCAGCCGCAATGACGCGCTGGCAAGGGCCTACCTGGGCATTTGGCTGGCGCCCAAGGGCTTGTCCGATGACTTGCGCGGCAAACTGCTGAAATGAGTATGCATCCACTGAACGATCACTATCGGGGGCAAGCCCTAACGCCAGTCAGTTAAGCGTACATTGCCTCCTGTAGGAGCGAGCTTGCTCGCGAAAAACGTCAACGATAACGCATGCTTCCTGAATGAACGCGGCGCCTGTGAGTTTTTCGCGAGCAAGCTCGCTCCTACAAAAAGCCTTAACTGACTGGCA
>NZ_JBWKOX010000014.1:0-168158 GCF_059416305.1 Pseudomonas sp. GW821-FHT09D08 | reverse complement strand
CCGCGTCCAGGCCTCAAATGTGTAAACGATGTCCCCGGTTTCAGATGTAAACGATGTCTACGGTTCTACACCCCGATGGCGGCTTTGAATCCACCGCAGATCTCAGCGGTTGAGCCACTCCAACATCCCCCGCCCAGCCGCTCTGCCACTGGCAAAACACCCCGTCAGCAAATACCCCCCGGTCGGCGCTTCCCAGTCCAGCATCTCCCCCGCACAAAACACCCCCGGCAATTGCTTGAGCATCAGCCGCTCATCCAACGCTTCAAAGGGCACGCCGCCTGCGGTGCTGATGGCTTCATCCATCGGCCGTGTCTTCACCACTGTCAGCGGCAACGCCTTGATAGCCACCGCCAATTGCGCCGGGTCGTTGAAGTGTTCGGCGGGTGCCAACTCGCGCAACAGCGCCGCCTTGACCCCATCCAAACCCAATTGGCTGTGCAAATGCTTGCTCATCGAGCGTGAGCCACGCGGCTTGGTCAAGGCGGCCTGGACCTTGTCCAATGGCTTGCTCGGCAGCAAATCGATATGCACCGTCGCCGAGCCATTACGGTTGATCGCCTCACGAATCGGCGCCGACAGCGCGTAGATCAAACTGCCCTCGATACCGGTGGCGGTGATCACGCATTCGCCGAGTCGCGGCTTGTCATCCCCCAGCCCAATGGCGACGTTTTTCAGCGGTGCGCCGGCGAATTTGCTGACCATCAAGTCGCTCCAGGCCGACACCTCGAAGCCGCAATTGCTGGGTTGCAGGGCCACGCAAGGCAGGCCTTTATCCTCCAGCAGCTTGAGCCAGGCGCCGTCGGAGCCCAGGCGCGACCAACTGCCGCCGCCCAAGGCCAAGAGCACGGCATCGCTGTGGACAACTTTTTCACCGTCCGGGCTGTGGATAAGTAAATCACCCTCGACATTCCAGCCCACCCAACGGTGCCGGGTGTGGATAACCACGCCCTGGTCGCGCAGGCGTTTGAGCCAGGCACGTAATAGCGGGGCGGCTTTCATATCGGTAGGAAATACGCGACCGGAGGTGCCGACAAAGGTTTGGATACCCAGGCCATGAATCCATTCGCACAACGCTTCGGCACCAAACCCACGCAGCAACGGTGCTATTTGCGGGGCTCGCTCGGCGTAGCGCGACAGGAACGCTGGGTACGCTTCGGAATGGGTGATGTTCATGCCGCCCACGCCGGCCAGCAGGAATTTGCGCCCCACCGAAGGCATGCCGTCGTACAGGTCTACTCGCACCCCGGCCAGGCTCAAGACTTCGGCGGCCATCAGCCCGGCAGGGCCGCCGCCGATGATGGTGACGTGTCGAGAGGAAATATCGGACATGGGCAGGGCTACGATCGCGGAAATAAGTCGGGCATTCTACCCGAGGCGCGCGGCGTTGCCTGATCAAAAAATGTACAGCTTCCTACAGGCTAGGCAGCTACGGGCTCTTAGACGCTTACGCTCAAGTTATCCACAGGCCGTTCCACAGGCATTGTGGGTAACGCTCACACTTCAATGACACCCTGATGACGTCCACACCCGCTGCGCGCTGTGGTGCAGGATGCCGTGGCGGCGGGCCAGGGCCGGGCGATCCTTGCTGTAGCCGCCACCGATCACGCCCATCACCGGGATGTCGCGGCCCAGGCAGTGGCGCATCACGCTTTCATCGCGGGCGGCCACGCCTGCGTCTGTCAGCTTGAGGTAACCGAGGGCGTCATCCTTGTGCACATCGACGCCGGCGTCGTACAGCACCAGGTCCGGCTGGTAGAGCGGCAGCAGGTAGTTGAGGGCGTCGTCCACCACCGTGAGGTAGTCGGCATCGCCCATGCCCATGGGCAACGGGATGTCCCAATCGCTCTGGGCTTTGCGCGCAGGGAAGTTCTTTTCGCAGTGCAGGGACACAGTGATCGCCTCCGGCGTGTCGTGGAGGATGCGCGCGGTGCCGTCGCCCTGGTGCACGTCGCAGTCGAAGATCAGCACGCGGTTGACCCGGCCGCTGGCCAGCAGGTAATGGCTGATCACCGCCAGGTCATTGAAGATGCAAAAGCCCGCCGGGTAGTCGTAGTGGGCGTGGTGGGTACCGCCCGCCAGGTGGCAGGCCAGGCCATGCTCAAGCGCCTGCTCCGCCGCCAGGATCGAGCCGCCGACCGCGCGCACGGTGCGCCGGGCCAGGGCTTCGCTCCAGGGCAGGCCAAGGCGCCGTTGGTCCTCGCGGGACAACTCGCCGCTCATGTAGCGTTCGATATACCCAGGTTCATGGGCGAGGGCCAGAATCTCCGGTGGGCACAGCGACGGGCGCAGCAATTGGCTGTCTTCGGTCAGGCCGCTGGCCACCAGGTGGTCACGCAGCAGGCGGAACTTGTCCATGGGGAACCGGTGGTCTGCCGGGAACTCAGGGCTGTAGTCATCGTGGTAGATCAATGGCAAAGGCATGGGATTTTCTGACGGGGATCTGCGAAGGATCTTAACAGCGCTGTACACTCACGCACATGGCAAGGGGAGGGGACCCATGGAGGAGATATTGCAATTGGAAAGCGCGCGCCTGGTCATGCGCCAATGGCGCGATGCCGACCTGACGGAATTTGCGCGCATGTGTGCCGACCCGCAGGTGATGCGCTATTTCCCGGCCAGATTGAGCCACCTGGAAAGCGCCGCCCTGATCGGCCGGATTCGCGGCCACTTCGCCGAATACGGTTTTGGCCTGTGGGCCCTGCAACGCAAGGACACCGGTGAGTTTATCGGCCTGACCGGGTTGCAGAACGTCAGCTTCGAAGCGGGCTTTACCCCCGCAGTGGAAATCGGCTGGCGCCTGGCCCGCGAGCATTGGGGCCTGGGTTATGCCAGCGAGGCGGCCTGGACCGCGCTGCGCTGTGGTTTCGACCGTCTGCAGTTGGACGAAATCGTCGCTTTCACCACTCAAGCCAATCTGCCATCACAAAAAGTCATGCAGGCCATCGGTATGCATTACGATCCCCAGGCAGATTTTGAACACCCCAAGGTCGCAGCCGATGACCCGCTGTGCCCCCACGTTTTGTACCGCATCACCCGCGCCCAATGGTTGGACACGCTGCACGGATAAGCAGCCCGGAATGCCCAATAGACCCCCTGTAGGAGCGAGCTTGCTCGCGAAGAACGCAAGAGCGCTGCTGTAAACCAGAAGCGCTGCGTTATCGTTAACGATCTTCGCGAGCAAGCTCGCTCCTACAGGTAGATACCGTTTTGCTCTGAGGAGAGTTTGAATGAGCCAAGTATTGGAAGATCTGGTGGACTTGCTGACCCTGGAGCCGATCGAGGAAAACCTCTTTCGCGGCCGCAGCCAGGACCTGGGTTTTCGCCAACTGTTCGGTGGCCAGGTGCTCGGCCAGTCGCTGTCGGCCGCCAGCCAGACCGTCGAAGAAGCGCGACATGTGCATTCCCTGCATGGCTATTTCCTGCGCCCCGGCGATGCGAAGTTGCCGGTGGTGTATTCGGTGGACCGTGTACGCGATGGCGGCAGTTTCAGCACCCGCCGCGTGACGGCGATCCAGAAGGGCCACCCGATCTTCACCTGCAGCGCTTCGTTCCAGTACGACGAGGCCGGCTTCGAGCACCAGACCACCATGCCCGTGGTGGTCGGCCCGGAAAACCTGCCGTCGGAGCTGGAGCTGACCCAGCAGCGCGCGCACCTGATCCCCGAGCATATGCGCGACAAGCTGCTGTGCCCCAAGCCCATCGAAGTGCGCCCGGTCACCGAAAAAGACCCGTTCAACCCGCAGCCGTCCGACCCGGTCAAATATGTGTGGTTTCGCGCCGATGGTGCCCTGGCTGATACGCCGGCGCTGCACAAATACCTGCTGGCCTACGCCTCGGACTTCGGCCTGCTGACCACCTCGTTGCTGCCCCACGGCAAGACCGTGTGGCAGAAAGACATGCAGGTCGCCAGCCTCGACCACGCGTTGTGGTTCCACGCCGACCTGCGTGCCGATGACTGGTTGCTGTACGCCATGGACAGCCCATGGGCCGGCAATTCCCGTGGGTTCTCCCGCGGCAGCGTGTACAACCGCGCCGGGCAACTGGTGGCGTCGGTGACCCAGGAAGGCTTGATTCGCCATCGCAAGGATTGGGCATGAGCCTGACGGACATTAAGCACTGGGTGTTCGACATGGACGGCACCCTGACGGTCGCGGTGCATGACTTTGCGGCGATTCGCGTGGCCCTGGACATTCCCCCCGAGGACGACATCCTCACCCACCTCGCCGCTTTGCCTGCGGACATCGCAGCGGCCAAGCATGCCTGGTTGCTCGAACATGAGCGCGAGCTGGCGCTGGGCTCGGTCGCGGCGGACGGTGCGGTGGAACTGGTGCGCGAGCTGGCCGGGCGCGGTTATCGCCTGGGCATTTTGACTCGCAATGCGCGGGAGTTGGCGCATATCACCCTGGAGGCGATCGGCCTGGCGGACTGCTTTGCCGTGGACGATGTGCTGGGGCGCGACGATGCGCCACCCAAGCCCGATCCGGGTGGGTTGTTGAAATTGGCGGCGGCGTGGGATGTATCGCCGAGCGAGATGGTGATGGTCGGCGATTACCGTTTTGACCTGGACTGCGGCCGGGCGGCAGGGGCGCGGACGGTGTTGGTCAACCTGCCGGAGAACCCGTGGCCGGAGCTGGCGGATTGGCATGCTGCAGACTGCGCTGCATTGCGCCGGATGATCCAGCTCCCACATTTTGAGACTGTTTCGTCAGGTATTACTGAGTGAACAGTACCTTCTGGCCCTCGGGCGACGTAAACATCCCATCCCCGTCATGCCCCACCCCCGGCACTTCCACCAGCGTCTGGCGCAACTGCGGATGGCGCTGCTTGAGGTAGTCAAAGTAGTTGTGCCCGCGAATCAGCCGATACGCGCCCTGGGTCTCGGCTTCGCAGCTTTTATCCAGCGCCGGGTGGTTCGGGTCGGTGTCTTGCTGGCCCAGTAGGTAAGTGATGTTACGTGACACGTAGCCCTGCTCAAGCTGCTCGGCGCTTTGGCCGTTGGCGTAGGCCGGCAGGTTCTGCATGCCGTACTTCCAGGTGTTGAAGCCCGGGCAACTGGCGGTCTCGAACTTCACCGGCCGCTGTGGGCTGAAGTAGGCATAGGACGAGGGGTTGGCCACCACATAACGCAGGCGGATGCCCTCGTTTTGCAGGGCCGGGTGCGCGTGGCCGGTGAGGGCGAAGCGCTGCACCACCTGGCCACCGCCGGAGTGACCTGCGACCACGATTTCCTTCAGCGCCGGGAACAGCGTGCGGTTGCCCAGGTGCTTGATGATCTGGTCGAGGGCGCCGAAAGAGCTGATCTGGCCTGGGCCGGTGGAGGCATCGCCGGCCATCCAGTCATTGCCCTTCCAGCGCAGCAACTGATTGTCCAGATGGTTGCGCTTGACGTCGGCCCCATTGAGAAACTGCGGCGCGATTATCAATGTGGTGGGGCCAACGTCTGCGTGTTCGGCGGCATCCATTCCGCTTTGCAGGTAGGTCTGCGCATTGCGCAGGCGCCCGTGCACGATGATCAACGCGCGGGCGACGTCGGGCAGTGGCTGGCGCCAGTCCTGGCTCAGGCCGAGGCTGAGATCGCCGGCCTCCAGATGAAAACGCTCGGGGCTGACCACCTTGACGCCCTGCTCGGCGGCCCAGGCGGATGACGAGATGAGCAACAGGCCCAACAGCAGTCCCAATCGTTGATTCATTTATAGGCTCTTGGCAGCGAACGTGTCGCATTGAGTGATCTGGCCCTTGGCGAAGCCGGTCTTGAACCAGCGCACCCGCTGTGCCGAGGTGCCGTGGGTAAACGAGTCCGGCACCACGCGGCCCTGGCCCTGCTGCTGCAAACGGTCATCGCCGATGGCGTTGGCGGCGTTCAGTGCTTCTTCAATGTCGCCAGGCTCCAGCCAGTTCAGGCGCTTTTGCGCACGGTTGGCCCACACACCGGCGAAGCAGTCGGCTTGCAGCTCCTGGCGCACCAGCAGGCCACCGTCACCTTGCATTTGTCGGCCTTGCTGGCGTGCGGCCTGGATCTTCGACGAAATGCCCAGCAATGTTTGTACGTGGTGCCCGACTTCGTGGGCGATCACATAGGCCTGGGCGAAATCGCCGGCCGCCTGGAAGCGTTGGGACATTTCCCGGAAGAAATCCAGGTCCAGATAGACCTGCTGATCAGCCGGGCAATAGAACGGGCCGCTGGCCGAGGTGGCGCCACCGCAGGCGGAATTGACCCGGCCACGGAACAGAATCAGCTTCGGGTTCTTGTAGGCCAGGCCGTTTTCCTGGAACACCTGGCCCCAGGTGTCTTCGGTATCGCCCAGCACCGCGCGTACGAAGTCGGCCTGCTCATCGTTGGCCGGCGGTGCCTGGCGTGACTGCGTGCTCACCGAGGGTGCCTGTTCCATCTGGCCGGTCAACTGGCCGAGGATCTGCATCGGGTCCTGGCCGGTCAGCCAGCCGATGCCGACGATCAGCACAATCGCGGTCAGGCTCAGGCCCTTGCCGCCGCCAAAGCGCATCCCGCCACCGCCGCCACTGTCATCGCGGGCATCCACCACGTTGTCGCTGCGTCGGCCTTTTTTCCATAGCATGGGGCAATCCTCTTGATCAGCCTTCTGTAAGAGCGAGCTTGCTCGCGAAAAACGCACAAACACCGCGTTTAACCAGATTGCCCGCGTTATCGTTAACGATTTTCGCGAGCAAGCTCGCTCCTACACTAATTTAGTGTCTGAGTATGGTCGGTATTAACGGCAATAGCCTTCGCCGGTGGCGACGATCAGGCAGTCTTTTTTATCCGCCAGCCATTTCAGCCCAGTCGCTTCTCCGTCGCCGGCGCGCAGCAATTGCGGGCCGTCCGGACGGGTGAAGGCGATGCCGTCTTCGGCCGCTTCACCCTTGAAGGTGCCCGAGTCGTCGGCGTCGAGGCCGTATTGCATGGTCAGGAGGTAATGGCCACGGCCGACGCTGTCGTCCTTGGCGATGGTCAAGTGCAGGCCTTCGACACCGATCCATTTGCCGACCCATTTATCCGTGGGCGGGGTTTCGGGTACCAGGGTGGCCTGCACGGAAGGCGGTGCGGGTTTGGGCGCTGGCGTGGACGCCTGGTTGCAGGCGGTCAGCAGGGCAAGGGCAGAAAGAACAAAGAGGGTTTTTTTCATCGCGGCGAGGCCTTGGTTAAAAAGTATGCAATGCGCAGGCTAAGGTGCTGCGTTGGACTCGAATCCAGTGATTTAGTGCGCTGTTCGCCCGCTGTTTGGTTATGCTCTTGGGGCAGGCGCCAGCCCGGCTGCTAGATTACCGGGTTGAGCGCTGCTTCGTTCAGTGCTCAGCGTTCCGCTCGCCACGCAAGAGAATTCCATGACTGTCAGCACCCCCCTATCCGGCGTCAACCATCCCTTCAAAGGCATTTTGCTGATCGTGTTGGCGACATTCCTGTTCTCCAGCCACGATGCCTTGTCCAAATACCTGGCCGGGTTCTACCCGATCGTGATGGTGGTGTGGGCGCGCTACGTGGTGCATACCTTGCTGATGGCCGGGATTTTCCTGCCGCAATCGGGTTTGCGGGTGCTGCGCAGTAAGCGACCGGGGATGCAGGTGGTGCGGGCCTTGTGCCTGTTGGGCACCAGCCTGTTTTTCACCACGGCGCTGCATTACATCCCATTGGCGGAAGCCACGGCGGTGAACTTCCTTGCGCCAATCCTGGTGACGGCACTGTCGGTGCCGCTGCTCGGCGAGCACGTGACACGCGGCCAATGGCTGGCGGTAATCTGCGGTTTCGTCGGCGTGCTGGTGATCATTCACCCAGGCGGTGAGTTGTTTACGCCGGCGGTGTTGCTGCCGCTGTGTTCGGCGCTGTTCTTCTGCTTCTACCAACTGCTCACGCGCATCCTCAGCCAATACGACACGCCCACCACCAGCAACTTCTTCGCCGGGCTGTGCAATACCTTGGTGATGAGTGCGATGGTGCCGTTCTTCTGGCAGGTGCCCACGCTGTGGCACGGGGTGCTGATGCTGGCGCTGGGCACCTGTGGGATGACTGCCCACTTGATGCTGACCCAGGCGTTCCGCTTTGCCGCACCGGCCTTGCTGGCGCCGTTCGGCTATTGCCAGATCGTCTTCGCGGGGTTGTTGGGCTGGCTGGTGTTCAACCATACCCCCGATGTGACCACGGTGGTCGGCATCGGGGTGATCTGCATGAGCGGTCTGGCCGCTGCCTGGCAGCAGCGGCGCAGGTGATCAGGCGTCTACGGTCGGAATCTTGCGCGGTGCCATGAAGTACATCCAGGTCAGCGCAATGAAGTACATCGCCGGGATCAGGGTGAACAACACGGTGTAGTTGTTGTTGGTGACGGTGAGGATGTGGCCGACGATCTGGGTCATGAACATGCCGCCGATGGCCGCGCACATGCCGCCGAAACCGAACACCGTGCTCATCATGTGCTTGGGCGTGTAGTCCATCACCAGGCTCCAGATGTTGGCGGTCCACGCCTGGTGCGCACCGATGGCCAGGGAAATGGCAAACACCGCGACCCACAACTGGCTGGAACCGGCCGCCATGATCACGCCGACGATGCAGCAGGCAAACAGCAGCATCGACAGCAACCGCGCCTTGATCGAGTTCATCCCACGGCCGATCAGGAACGACGACAGAATCCCCCCGCCCACACTGCCGAAGTCGGCGGTCAGATAGATGATGATCAGCGGGATACCCATCTGGGTCACGTTGATGCCCAGGTTGTACTGCTGGTTCAGGAACGGCGGCAGCCAATACAGGTAGAACCAGAACACCGGTGCGGTGAGTGCATAGGCGATGGCGAAGGCCCAGGTGCCGCGCATGCGCAGGATGCGGCTGAACGGTACGCCAGGTTGTTCCGGTTCGACTTGCTGTTGCACGTAGTCCAGTTCGGATTGTTTAACGCTCGGATGGTCTTCCGGGTTGTAGTACTTCAAGCCCCAGAACACCAGCCAGATCGCGCCCAGCGACGCCATGCACAGGAACGCCGCCTGCCAGCCCCACACATGCAGGATCAGCGGCAGCAGCATCGGCGTCATCATCGCGCCGACGTTGGTACCGGCGTTGAAGATACCGGTGGCCACCGCGCGCTCACCGGCGGGGAACCACAGGCGCGTGGTCTTCACGCAGGCCGGGTAGTTGGCGGCTTCGGTCAGCCCGAGGATAAAGCGGCAGACCATAAAGCCGACGGCCGAAGTGGCTAGGCCATGGGCACCGGTGGCCAGGCTCCACAGCAGTACGGCGCAGAAGAACACGCGCTTGACGCCCACGCGGTCGATCAGCCGGCCTTGCAGCACAAAGCCGATGGCGTAGCCGACCTGGAACCAGAAGTTGATGTTGGCGTAGTCCATCGCCGTCCAGCTCATTTCCTTGGCCAGGATCGGTTGCATCACGCCCAGGGCGGCTCGGTCGATGTAGTTGAGGGTGGTGGCAAAGAACACCAGGGCCAGCATGCCCCAGCGGGTTTTACCCACGGCGAGGGCGCCGCGGATCTTGTCGCCGATGCCGGCGTGCGGGGTGCCCGGGCGCGCGGCCAGGGCGGAGTTTTGCGAAGGCATGTGGTTGTACCCGTTTTTTGAAATTTTTATGAGGTGTTGTGGGTCTTCTTTTGGGTGTCGCTGCGTGATTGATGGTGCGCAGTGGCTAAAAAATCGTCAATTCGCCAAAGAGGCTTAGTGTTCGATAATCGCACCAAAAACTAACCGGTTCGTACATTTTAATTGCTGCGGGTAGTCTGGGGGCGAATAATTTGCCACAAACAACAATTGCCGGGAGTCGCCCATGCAACGTTCCATCGCCACCGTGTCCTTGAGCGGTACCCTGCCGGAAAAGCTCGAAGCCATTGCTGCCGCCGGGTTCGATGGGGTCGAGATCTTCGAAAACGACTTGTTGTATTACGACGGCAGCCCCCGTGAGGTCAGGCAGATGTGCGCCGACCTCGGCATCGCCATCACCTTGTTCCAGCCGTTTCGCGACTTTGAAGGCTGCCGCCGCGATCGCCTGGCGCGCAACCTGGAGCGCGCCGAGCGCAAGTTCGACCTGATGCAGGAACTGGGCACCGACCTGGTGCTGGTGTGCAGCAATGCCTCGGCCGATTGCGTCGGGGATGAACGCATCCTGCTCGACGACCTCGGCCTGTTGGCCGAACACGCCGGTCGTCGCGGCCTGCGCATTGGCTATGAGGCGTTGGCCTGGGGCAAGCATGTGAACACCTGGCAGCAGGTGTGGAACCTGGTGCGCCAGGTCGATCACCCGAGCCTTGGGGTGTTGCTCGACAGCTTCCACACGCTGTCGCTCAAGGGCGACCCGAGCGCCATCGCGCAGATCCCCGGCGACAAGATCTTTTTTGTGCAGATGGCCGACGCGCCGATCCTGGCCATGGATGTGCTGGAGTGGAGCCGGCATTTTCGCTGCTTCCCCGGCCAGGGTGAATTCGACTTGGCGGGGTTCCTCGCGCCGATCATCAAGAGCGGCTACACCGGGCCGTTGTCCCTGGAAATTTTCAACGATGGCTTCCGCGCCGCGCCAACCCGTGCGAATGCGGCAGATGGCCTGCGCTCCCTGCTGTACCTGGAAGAGAAAACCCGCGAGCGCCTGCAACAGGAGGCGCCCGCGCAACCTGTCGAGATTCTGTTTGATACCCCGGCGGCCAGCGAATACGACGGTATCGAGTTCCTTGAATTCGCCGTGGATGAAAACCTCGGCGCCAAGCTTACCCATTGGCTGGAACGCCTGGGTTTCGTCAAGGCCGGCCAGCACCGCTCCAAGAGCGTGAGCCTGCTGCGCCAGGGCGACATCAACCTGATCCTCAACTGCGAACCCTATTCCTTTGCGCATAACTTTTTCGAGGCCCATGGGCCATCGTTGTGCGCCACGGCGATTCGGGTCAAGGACAGCGCCAAGGCCCTGGAACGGGCGGTCGCCTACAAAGGCCAGCCCTATCGCGGCCTGGTCGGGCCCAACGAGCTGGAGCTGGCGGCAGTGCGTGCGCCGGACGGCAGCCTGATTTACCTGGTGGATCAGAGTGAGGGCGGGATCTACGACACCGATTTCAATCTGCAAGCGTCCAGCGCGGCCGGCGGTGGTTTGCTGCGCATCGACCATATGGCCATGGCCTTGCCGGCCGACAGCCTCGACAGCTGGGTGCTGTTCTACAAGAGCCTGCTGGATTTCGAAGCCGATGACGAAGTGGTACTGCCCGACCCCTACGGCCTGGTGAAAAGCCGTGCGCTGCGCAGCCGTTGCAGCTCGATTCGCTTGCCGCTGAATATTTCCGAGAACCGCAACACCGCGATTTCCCACGCGCTGTCGAGCTATCGCGGCTCGGGTGTGCATCACATTGCCTTTGACTGCGCGGATATTTTTGCCGAAGTGCGCCGTGCCAAGGAGGCCGGGGTGCCACTGCTGGATATTCCGCTCAACTACTACGATGACCTGGCCGCGCGCTTTGATTTCGATGATGAGTTCCTCAGCGAACTGGCGTACTACAACGTGTTGTACGACCGTGACGCCCAGGGCGGTGAGTTGTTTCATGTGTACACCGAGCCCTTCGAAGGACGGTTTTTCTTCGAGATCATCCAACGCAAGAACGGTTACGCCGGCTACGGTGCGGCCAACGTAGCGGTGCGCCTGGCGGCGATGGCCAAATCCCGCAGCGGCGCGGTGCGCCAGGCGCGTTTATAACGGTGGGCCAGGTGCTTCCTTCGTAGGACGCCTCGGCCCATAATCGCGGCCTGCACAATAAAAATGGCCGTGAGCGCACCATGACCTCAAGTCCCGAACTCCCCGCGGTGTCAGACGCACCGCGCAAGAGTCGTAAGAACAACCCGGAAAAGACCCGCGAGAACATTCTCCAGGAAGCCATCGTCGAGTTTGTTCAGCAGGGCCTGTCCGGCGCTCGCGTGGATGCCATCGCCGAGCGCATCCATACCTCCAAACGCATGATCTATTACTACTTCGGCAGCAAGGAGCAGTTGTACGTCGAGGTGCTGGAGAAGCTCTACGGCGATATTCGCAACACCGAAACGCGGATGAACCTCACCGCCCTTGAACCGCGTGAGGCGATCCGGCGGCTGGTGGAGTTCACCTTCGATCACCACGATCAGAACGTCGATTTCGTGCGTATCGTCAGCATCGAAAATATCCACAATGCCGAGTACGTCAAACGCACCGAAACCATCAAGGCGATGAACAGCAAAATCCTCGAGGGGCTGGGCGTGACCTTGCGCCGGGGCGCCGAGATGGGGCTGTTCCGTGAAGGGCTGGAACCGTTGGACGTGCACCTGCTGATCAACTCATTCAGCTTTTACCGGGTGTCCAACCGCCATACGTTCAGTGAGATCTTTCAGATCGACCTGTCGGATGAGGCGGTTAAACAGCGGCATCGCGAGATGATTTGCGAATCGGTGCTGCGCTACCTGCAGGCCTGAATCCACCGCCTATGTGGGAGGGCGCTTGGCCCCCTCCCACCTTTCAGCTGTTCATGCTCTTGAAGTGCGCGAGCATCCGCTGCGCATCCGGCACCTCGCCACTGAACAACTCAAACGCCTTCACCGCCTGGAACACCGCCATGTTGCCGCCATCCAGGGTGCGGCAGCCCAAGGCGCGGGCATCGCGCAGCAATTCGGTTTCCAGTGGGAAATACACAATTTCAGCCACCCACAGTTCGGCTCTCAGCAGAGCCGCGGGCACCGGCGTGCCGGGCAGCTTGGCCATGCCCATGGGCGTGGTGTTGACCAGGCCATCCGCCTCGGCCATGGCGTTCTCCAGGTGGGTGCCGACCTGGGCGCGACCTGCGCCGAAACGCTGGGCGAGGTTATCCACAAGGTCGCGGGCGCGGCTGGGGTCCACGTCGAAAATACTCAAGTGCTCCACACCTTCTGCCAATAGCGCATGCGCCACCGCAGCACCGGCGCCACCCGCGCCCATCTGCACCACGCGTTGGCGCGGAACATCGTTGAGGTTGCGGCGAAAGCCTTCGGCAAATCCCAGGCAGTCGGTGTTATGGCCGATGCGCTTGCCGTCCTTGAACACCACCGTATTGACCGCGCCGATGCCTCGGGCCTCGTCGGACAAATCATCGAGCAACGGCAGGATTGCCTGCTTGCACGGGTAGGTAATGTTCAACCCGGTGAAGTGCATCAACTCGGCGGCGTCCAGCAGGTCGGGCAGGGCGTTGATGTCCAGGTGCAGGGGCTCAAGGTCAATCAGGCGATACAGGTAGCGCAAACCTTGGGCGTCGCCTTCCTGTTCATGCAAGGCGGGGGTGCGGGAGGCCTGGATGCCGGCGCCGATCAGGCCGGCGAGGATGCGCGGTTTCATCGGGCCGACCCCTTCAACAACTGGCTGAAATGTTCCAGGGCCAAGTGGTAGCCATGGCTGCCAAAGCCTGCGAGCACCGCCTTGGCGATGGGCGACACAAACGAGTGATGCCGAAACGCCTCGCGCGCATGCACGTTGGATAAGTGCACCTCGATCACCGGCACTTCACTGGCCACCAAGGCGTCGCGAATCGCCACCGAGGTGTGGGTCCAGGCTGCCGGGTTGATCACGATACCGGCGCAGCGGGCGCGGGCGCCGTGGATCCAGTCGAGCAATTCGCCTTCGTGGTTGGTCTGGCGGAATTCGATTTTAAGCCCCAGTTGTTCAGCGCTGCGGCCGCACAGGGCAGCGACGTCGGCGAGGGTTTCATGGCCGTAAGTCGCGGGTTCGCGGGTGCCGAGGAGGTTGAGGTTGGGGCCGTTGAGCACCAGCACGATGGGCGGCATACGGGGGATCTCCACAGTTCTTGTTGGTTGTGGGGATAAAATGTACTGGTTAGTTAATTTGGTCAATTGATGACGGCAGATGTGTTCGATTACCGAACCGTTAATCAGACGTGTCCGGCGCTCGAATCAGATTAGATATCAATTGAAAATCATTCTCGACAACGCTTAAGATGCCCGCCTGTTTCCTTTACATTCCAGGGAGTCGGTTTGTCGGACGTGGATCTCAAAGGCCTGTTTCTCAAGCATGCCGATACCCTGCGTGGGTATCTGGCGCGCAAGGTACGGGACCCGCAGTTGGCGGCCGACCTGGTGCAGGAGAGCTTCCTGCGCCTGGCGGAAAAACCCGCCGGCGAGCGTATCGACAACTCCCAGGGCTATCTCTATCGAACGGCGAGCAATCTGCTGATCGACCATATTCGCCAGGAAGCGCGGCGCAAGACAGACTCCGTGCCCCATGAGGCGCTGGCCGAGATTGAAGATGAAGTGGCCGGGTTGGAGGCTCAGGCAATGGCGCAGCAACAGCGACAGGCATTGAAGCAGGCGTTGGCGGAATTGCCGGAACGCACCCAGCAGATCTTCCGTCTGAACCGTATAGAGGGCATGACCCACGCCCAGGTCGCCCGGCATTTGGATATCTCCGACAGCTCCGTGCAAAAGCACCTGGCCAAGGCGCTGGCGTATGTGATGCAGCGCTTGCAGGACGGCGAGGTGGGGCCAGCCGACGAATGAATTACGGAAAAACCTCCGCTCAGACGTCACAGCGTCATATAACGAAAAATTCGAGATTCACACGTGAATAGCCAGGGTCCGCAACAGCACAGCATTACCGAGGAGGCCGCCGAGTGGGCGGTGCGCCTGCACGCCGGTGCCCTGACCGACCAGGAGCAGGCCGAGCTGCGCCAGTGGATCGCCTGCGACAGCCGCCACGAAGCGGCGCTGCGCTTTGCCGAACAGACCTGGGCGGCGTTGGGCGAGGTGCATAAGGACGAGAGCGTTCACCGCCAGCGCCCCGCGACTGCAGCGCTGCCCGTGCGTCGCTCCCTGCGGCGCAGGCCATGGCAACGTGCGGCGGCGGTCGCGCTGGTCGTGGTGGTGGCCGGCGTCGGCTGGCTGCGCGGGCCGGACGCCTGGCTGCGCATGCAGGCCGACTATGTCACCCAAAAGGGCGAGGTACGCACCGTGCGCTTGGCCGATGGCAGCACGGTGGAGCTGGATTCCGCCAGTGCCATCCGCCTGGATTACGACGGCGTGCAGCGGCGTATCAGCCTGATCCAGGGCTCGGCGATTTTTGATGTGGCGCCGATGGTGGGTCAGGAGACCCGTCCGTTCGTGGTGCAGAGCGCCGGCGGGCAGACGCGGGCGTTGGGCACGCGGTTTGTGGTGGAGCGCGAGGCCGACCGCCGTGCTTGGGTGGGCGTGTTGCAGCACAGCGTCGAAGTGTCTTTGCACGCCTCGCCGAAAAAAGGCCCGAGCGATCGGGTGCTCCAGGAGGGCCAGGCTGCGCGCTACAACGCCCAGGAGGGCGTGGTGCCCCTGGATCAATTTGATGTAGACCGTGCCACCAGTTGGCGACGCGGCGTGCTGATCTTTGATCGCCAGCCCCTGGCCAAGGTCATTGAGCAGCTCAATCGCTACCGTCCGGGGCGGGTGGTGTTGACCCATTCCGATTTGGGCGAGCGCGAAGTCAGCGGCGTCTTCCGTCTCGACATGCTCGACAGCGCGCTCGGAACGCTCACCCAGGAACTCCAAGTGCAACGCTTGGACCTGGCAGGCCTCAGCCTGATCTATTGATGACCCGGTGGGAGGCCTGCTCTCACCCGCTTAAAACCCCCTGCGCAAAAACTTTTGAAAAAACCTTACTGACTTCCTGCGCCTCGTACGTCTTGCTAGGTGAGAAGCATTCGCATAAACAAACATACGATCAGCGCAGGGAAACCAGAAATGTCAGCACTCACCAAGGGGCGTATCACCGGTAGCCGGTTAGCCCTGGCCATCCACTTGGGTCTGTTCGCCGTGGCCGCTCCCGTGTATGCGGTGCAACCTCAGGCGGACGCTGCCCAGTCGGCGGTGCGGGTGTTCGATGTCCCGGCGCAATCCTTGGGCAGTGCCGTATTGGCCTTTGCCGACCAGGCCGGTCTGCAGGTGCTGTTCGACAGCCCGCGCCTGCAAGGCTTGCGCAGCACCGCGCTCAAAGGCAGCTTCAGCGTGCAGGAAGGGCTTGGCCGTTTGCTCGGTGCCACGCCGGTGGAATATCGCTTTACCGGTGAGCGCCAGGTCACCCTCAACCGTGTCAGTGACGACCCCGACGGCGCCATGACCGTGGGCACCACCACCATCACCGGCAACACCAACGGCCAGGCCAGCGACTGGGTGTACCAGACCCCAAAGTCCGTGGCGGTGATCAGCCGCGACATGATCGATAAACGTCCGCCCCGTCACGCCGCCGACATGCTCGAAGAAACCGCCGGCGTCTACACCGCCGTCAACCAGCGCGACCCCGGCCTGTCGGTGAATATTCGCGGTGTGCAGGACTATGGCCGGGTGAACATGAACATCGACGGCATGCGCCAGAACTTCAACGTCAACGGCCACCAGCAGCGCAACGGCACCATGCTGATCGACCCGGAGTTCATCTCCAGCATCGAGATCGACAAAGGCAGCCAGTCGGGGCAGGGCGGTGCGGCCGTACTGGGCGGCATTGCTTCGTTCAAGACCCTGGATGCCAGTGAGTTCCTCACGGACGGCAAGGACTACGGCGGCCGCCTTCGCGCCGGCAGCGGCATCGGTGAGCTGGGTAACGGCACCGACTTCAACGGCAGTGGCGTGTTTGCCTTTGGTGATGAGCGCGGTGATGTCGTGCTGGGCTACAGCGAGCGGCATTTCGGTAACTACCGCGCCGGCAGGCACAACGACGACAACCTGGGCACCAACCTGCGCGCCAGGTCATCTGCCCCTGCGGCCTTCGACGACTGGTTGAACAGCGAAGTCGGCGACACCGGCAGCGTGACCCGCTCGCAGATCGTCAAGTTCGGCCTGAACCTGCCCAACGACCAACGCGTGCAGTTGAGCTACCTGGAAACCGACACCGACAGTAACGATGCCTGGGGCTATATCGCCAACGACCTTCAGAGCACCTACTACGTACGCACCAGCAAAAACAACCTCAACGCCAAAAACGTCGCGCTGGACTACAGCTACAGCCCGGACAACCCGCTGATCGATCTCAAGGCCAAGCTCTATTACGTCACCACCCAGATGGATCGCAGCAACGCCCCCAACCTGTCGTCGCCAGGTACCGGTAACTACGTCGGCGCCTATACCGATCACTTCCAGACCGACACCTGGGGCCTGCAGGGGGACAACACCTCGCGGTTCGATTTCGGCGACCAGGGGCATGTCACCTGGAACTACGGGGTGGAGCTGTATCAGGACGAGTTCAAGCCCCGCACCAACAAAGTTGAAGCCACCAACAACCTGGGCTTGTTGCCTTACGCAGAGGGCAGCACCCCAGGGGGCAAGCGCACCATCGCCAGCCTGTTCAACAACGCGCAGTACGAATATGGCGGCTGGCTGACCCTGGATGCGGGCTTGCGTTATGACCGCTATCGGCTCGAAGGCGAAACCGGCATGACCCTGTACCGGCGTGATCGCTTCTACAACAGCCTTGTCGGCGCCAGGCGTGTTTCGGAAGTGATCGAGGTCGACCGTGAAGAGGGCCAGTTTTCCCCCACCTTCGGTCTTGCGGTGAAGCCGGGCGTGGACTGGCTGCAACTCTATACCCGGTGGGGCAAGGGCTGGCGGCCACCGGCGGTGACCGAAACCTTCATGACTGGCCGGCCCCACGGTGGCGGTTCGGGAGAGCGCGTATTTCCCAACCCCTACCTCAAGCCTGAAGAATCACGGGATTGGGAAGTGGGCATGAATGTCTTCAAGGAAGGCTTGTTTTTCAGTGACGATCGCCTCGGCATGAAGGTGGCTTACTTCGATACCCGGATTGAAAACTTCTCTTTCCTCAACACCAGCGTCAGCTTGCCGGAAACCCAGGTGGGTGGATTCCTCGGGACCATGGCTTACGTCAATAACACCAACCCGACGCGTTTTCGCGGGGTCGAATACCAGCTCAATTACGACATGGGCCGCGCGTACGCCAACCTCAGCTACACCCACATGATCGGCAGCAATGAGTTCTGCTCGAAGAACTATTACATGGGCGGTGCCAAGACCACCGGGCCAAGGACTACTCGCCTGGAGCGTTTCACCCTGCCGGATGGGCGCATCAGCATACGGCCGGTCACCACCTATGAAGTGTTGGATGACGACGTCGCCAACAACAAGGAAAGCTGCGGGCGAATCATGGGGAACGCCACGTACATGCCAGCCGATCGCGGCTCGCTGACCCTGGGTGCACGCTTCCTGGAAAAACGCCTGGATACGGGTGTGCGTGTGCGCTACAGCTCGGGCAACGGCGAAAACCTCAATCAGCAGGGCTACGAGTTGATTGATCAGGCGATGTGGCCCAAGTACACGCTCTATGACCTGTACGCCAGTTACTGGATGACGGATCAACTGAACATTGCACTGGCGTTGGAAAACGCCACCGATGAAGCCTATTTCGTCGCCATGGGCGACGCCAACAACCTCAGTCTGGCGCGCGGGCGAACCCTGAGCGGCATGTTGGAATACAAATTCTGATCAGCGTGCGCAGGCACTTGATCAACGATTTTGCCCATGGGTGGGCAAAAAGGCGCGCCGCACCGGCGTGCTCATCAACAACGTTGTTTAACGAGGTTTAGCGATGACTATTTCTGTTAGCTACGATTCGGGCCTGGGTTCTCTGTCGGTATCGGACTACCTGAGCGCCTGGGCAGTGGGGTTCAACACCGCAGGGCACGGCACCAGCAACACCGGCGGCTTCAGCAACGGCACCCTCAGCGGCGACCAGTATTCGACCCACGGCGCCAACAACTCCGAGTACGCGTTCATCGCCGACAGCGACACCAGCAATGGCCTGCACTATGTGTTCAACCCGTCGTTGCCCGCCAGCAGCAACCTGAACCACTACCTGTGGGGCGACCTGGATAACGTGCAACTGGGCACAGGCCTGGGCGGCGGCAATGGCAGCGACTTCTCCCTGAGCGACTTCAAGGTCGCGTTCAACGGCCTCGACCTGAGCGCCGCCGAGGGCGCCGGCCGGGCTGGCAACGACGTACAAAGCGTGATCTACGGTTTGATGCAGGGCAGCACCGCCGCGCTGGAAACCGTGCTCAACAACCTGCTCGACGACTTCGGCCTGTCCACTGCCAGCACCTTCGACGAAGTGTCTGCGGGCCTGGCGGCACATGCCAGCGCAGTGTCCACCGACGTTGCCCTGGTGGGCGTGCAGGACGTGGCACAGGACTGGGCACTCGCAGCCTGAACCTGCTCCCGCCTGAAAAAAGCGAATGGAAGATCGCTCTCCCATTCGCCGTATTACACCGCCGTCGCCCAAGCCTTCTAACTCTTCCGGCGACGGCGGTGCCGAATTCTGCGCAGCGCCGTATCGGCTGTCAACGCGGCGACGCTGCACGTTCAACCCCACGAGAATCCCCAGATGCGCCACGTCGGCAACGAAACCCTGGCCGCCCTCACTGCCTATAAAAGTGGCTTCTTCAACATCGGCCTGTTCTCGGCGGTGATCAACCTGCTGATGCTGGCCCCGGCGCTGTACATGCTGCAGGTGTACGACCGGGTGCTGGCGTCGGGTAATCAGATGACCCTGCTCATGCTGACGTTGATGATCCTCGGCCTGTTCGGCCTGATGGGGGCGTTGGAGTGGGTGCGCAGCCAGGTGGTGATCCGCCTCGGTACGCAAATGGACATGCGCCTGAACCAGCGGGTCTACGACGCCGCGTTCGAAGCGCAACTCAAGGGCGGCACCCAGGCGGCGGGCCAGGCGTTGCACGACCTGACCACCTTGCGCCAGTTCGCCACCGGCCAGGCACTGTTCGCGTTTTTCGACGCGCCGTGGTTTCCGGTGTACCTGCTGGTGATCTTCCTGTTCCACCCCTGGCTTGGCCTGCTGGCGCTGGGCGGCGCGGTGATGCTGATCGCGTTGGCGTGGATCAACCACCATGTCAGCCAGGCGCCGATGGCCGAGGCCAGCCAACTGTCCATCCACGCCAGCCAGCAGGCCACTGCCAACCTGCGCAATGCCGACAGCATCGAAGCCATGGGTATGCTCGCCACCTTGCGCGGGCGTTGGTTCAATCAGCACCAGGCGTTCCTCGCCCAGCAAAACCTGGCCAGTGAAAAGACCGCCGCCGTCACCGCCTGGTCCAAGGGCGTACGCCTGGCCTTGCAATCGCTGGTACTCGGCCTGGGCGCGTTGCTGGCGGTGCAGGGCGATATCACGCCGGGGATGATGATTGCCGGCTCGATCCTGATGGGGCGGGTGCTGAGCCCCATCGACCAACTGATCGGCGTCTGGAAACAATGGGGCTCGGCGCGCCTGGCCTACGAGCGCTTGTCGCAGCTGCTGGCGGCCAACCCGGCGCGACCGCCGCGCATGAACCTGCCGGTGCCCAAGGGCCAGTTGAGCGTCGAGCACATCAGCGCCTGCGCCCCCGGCAGCCGTCGACCGGCGCTGGCCAACCTGGGCTTCAACCTGCCAGCGGGGGACGTGCTCGGCGTGATCGGACCTTCCGGCTGCGGCAAATCCACCCTGGCGCGGGTGCTGGTGGGCGCCTGGGCACCACTGGCCGGCAAGGTGCGGCTGGACGGCGCCGACCTGGCCCAGTGGGACAAACAGCAACTCGGCCCGCACATCGGCTACCTGCCCCAGGACATTCAATTGTTCGCCGGCAGCATCGCCGACAACATCGCACGGTTTGCCGAACTGGATACCGACAACGTCCTGGCCGCCGCGCAAATGGCCGGCGTACATGAACTGATCCTGCAACTGCCCCAAGGCTATGACACGCAGTTGGGGGAGGGCGGTGCGGGGTTGTCCGGTGGGCAAAAGCAACGCGTGGCCCTGGCCCGTGCGCTGTACGGCCTGCCGGCGTTGATCGTGCTGGATGAGCCCAACGCCAACCTCGACGAAGTGGGCGAGCAGGCGCTGCTCCAGGCCATCACCCAGCTTAAGCAGCAGCGCCGCACGGTGATCCTGATTACCCACAAAGCCAATGTGCTGAGCCTGACCGACCAGTTGCTGATCCTCAAGGACGGCCAGTTGCAGGCCTTTGGTCCGACGGCGCGGGTGCTGGAGGCACGGCAGAAACCGGCAGCCTCCAAACCGGTGTCGTCCCTGAGCATGAGCTACCGCCTCGGCGAAGGAAAACAGGCATGAGCATGAGTAAGCCGGTGCTGGTCAGCGACCGCCCTCACACGGTGTTGGCGCTGGATGACAAAAAATATTCGCGCCTGGGCTGGTTGTTGGTGCTCGGCGGCTTTGCCGGATTTATCGGCTGGGCCGCGCTGGCTCCGCTGGACAAGGGCGTGGCGGTGTCGGGCAAGGTCATGGTCTCTGGCCATCGCAAGACCGTGCAGCATCCTGCCGGGGGCATCGTCGAGCGTATCGAGGTGCGTGACGGTGATGTGGTCAACGCCGGCCAGGTGCTGTTGCGCTTGAAGGAGACGCCCTTGCGCGGGCAGATGCAGTCGCTGCGCAGCCAGTACCTGGCGTCCCTGGCCAGTGAGGCGCGCTTGAGTGCGGAAAGCGAAGGGCTGCCCGCCATCACCTTCGGTCCTGAATTGCTCAACGAGCCGGAGGCGGCCAACACCCTGAACCTGCAACGGCAACTGTTCACCAGCCGCGCCCAGGCGCTGGCCACCGAGCAGCAAGGCCTGCGCGAAACCATCGCCGGCGCCGAGGCGCAGTTGCGCGGCACGCGGGATTCCCAGGCGAGCAAGCTGCAGCAACGCGCGGCATTGAATGAGCAACTGCAAGGGCTGCGCGAGTTGGCGCGCGATGGCTATATCCCGCGCAATCGCCTGCTCGACAGCGAGCGCCTGTACGCCCAGGTCGACGGCACGATTGCCGAAGACTACGGGCGCATCGGCCAGTTGCAGCGCCAGGTTGTGGAACTGCGCCTGCGCATCCGCCAGCTCGGCGAAGAGTTCCAGAAAGACCTGCGCGGCCAGTTGGCCGAGACCCGTACCCGCAGCGATGACCTGCGTAACCGCCTGGCGTCGGCCGAGTTCGAACTGGCCAACAGCCTGGTGCGGGCGCCGGCCTCGGGGGTGGTGGTCGGGTTGGAGGTGTACACCGAAGGCGGCGTGATCAAGCCCGGCCAGGCCCTGATGGACATCGTGCCCCAGGGCGAAGCGTTGTGGGTGGAAGCGCGGGTGCCGGTGCAAATGATCGACAAGGTGCATCCGGGCCTACCGGTGGAGTTGCTGTTCTCGGCCTTCAACCAGGCCACCACCCCACGGGTGGCCGGTGAGGTGACGCTGGTCTCCGCCGACCGCCAGGTCGATGAGCGCACCGACGAGCCTTATTACACCGTGCGCGCCCAGGTCAGTGCGGCGGGCATGCAACAACTGGACGGCGTGCGGATTCGTCCGGGCATGCCGGTGGAAACCTTCATCAAGACCGGTGAGCGTTCGATGCTCAACTACCTGTTCAAACCCTTGCTGGACCGTACCCACATGGCCCTGGTGGAAGAATGAAGGCGCTGTTTTTGACCCTGTGCCTGAGCGTTACACCGGCGGCACATGCCTTGGGTTTGCTCGACGCCTACGACCTCGCCCTGCGCAATGACCCGACCTTCCAGGCCGCCATCCAGGAACGCGAGGCCGGTGAAGAGAACCGCGTGATCGGCCGAGCGGCGTTATTGCCGAACCTGTCCTGGAGCTATAACAACTCGCGCAACGAATCCGAAGTTACCCAAAGCACCGCCGTTGGCGATGTCACCAGCGACCGTGATTACCGCAGCTACGCCTCGACCCTGACCTTGCAGCAACCGTTGCTGGACTACGAAGCCTATGCGCGCTTTCGTCAAGGCACGGCCCAGGCGTTGATGGCCGATGAGCGTTTTCGCGGCAAGAGTCAGGAGTTGGCCGTGCGCGTGCTCAGTGCCTACAGCCAGGCGCTGCTGGCGCAGGAACGCATCGAGTTGAGCCGTGCGCAGAAACGTGCGTATGCCGAACGCCTGCAACTCAATGATCGTCTGCTCAAAGGCGGTGAAGGCACGCGCACCGATGTACTCGAAACCCAGGCGCGCTTGAGCCTGGCCCAGGCGGAGGAAATCGAGGCGCTGGACGCCCAGGACAGCGCCTTGCGCGAGCTGGAAGCGATTGTCGGCCAACCGTTGCAGATCGACGCGCTGGCACCCCTGGCCCGTCAATTCGACATCCCGCCGCTGGAGCCCAATCGCTTCGAAACCTGGCGTGAACTGGCCATGGCCAATAACCCCGAACTCAAGTCCCAGCACCACGCGCTGGACGTGGCGTCCTACGAAGTGGAGCGCAAACGCGCCGGGCACATGCCCAAGGTCAGCCTTTACGCCAGCAGCCGCCAGACCAGTTCCGATTCGGAAAGCAGCTACAACCAGAAGTACGACACCCACAGCGTCGGTATCCAGGTCAGCCTGCCGTTGTTTGCCGGCGGCTCGGTGTCGGCCTCCACGCGCCAGGCGGCCAATCAACTGTCCCAGGCCCAATACGAGCTGGACGCACACACCTCGGCGACGCTGGTGGAGCTGCGCAAGCAATTCAACCTCAATACCAGTGGCGCAGCGAAAGTGCGTGCCTACGAGATGGCCGTCAGCTCCGCCACCGCGCTGGTCATCGCCACCAAAAAGAGCGTCAGCGGCGGTGAGCGGGTCAACCTCGACGTGCTCGACGCCGAACAACAACTCTTCACTGCCCGCCGCGACCTGGCCAATGCGCGGCATGCGTATCTGCTGGCCAGGATTCAGTTGAAGTATTACGCGGGGTTGCTGAGCGAGCAGGACTTGCAGGCCTTGGCGGGGTACTTCCAGCCTTCGGCATGAGTGGTTACAACCCGGCATTCGCCGGTTTTTTTGTGGTTACTAATCTGTGAAACAGCTTCGGGAATAGGGAGCCGGTTGTCGGGTGGCAGGGGGAAATTGTTACCTGGCGGAAAATAACCTAACGGATGGGTTACGATGAAAGTAGGTGCTTACAAGGGATATGTCATCTCGGTGTTTATCAGGGACTAGCATTGTCCGCCTCATGTACATGTCAGGGGCAAGGAGTGGGATGCGCGGTTTCGTTTCAGTTTTTTGGATGGGGACGTTGAATTGTGGGACGTAGAGCCTGAACGGAGGCGGCCACCCACGGCGGTTCTGAAGGAAATACGCGAGGTAATCATGCAGCGACATTATCTGGCACGGGCACGCAGGATTTGGTGGGAAAAACTGCAAACGGTTTGCCTGGAGAACCATTCATGGAACTGGGACACCAGTGAGTTGGTTCCAGGGTTAGTCATTCGACGTGGTGTCTACGTCATCGCAAGCGCCTGGCACGACGCTGTAGCGCAACGGACTATTTTGAATCTGGTAAGAGCGCCAGATTGCGTGGGGATTAATTTATGAAAATCGTAAAAGCCAAAGTCATACCTTATGTACCTCTCACTGACGCCGACATCGACAAGGCAATCGCCCGTGGCCGTAGGCTAAAGCGCCTGTACGCCAACGCCAGCAATGTGCGTTATGTAGACGATTGCATTTCCATCGGTTTCAGCGACGGCAGTCGCGTCATGCTGCCGGTGGCAGGGCTGCCGGAGTTCGAAGGGTTTTCAGAGGAAGATTTCCAGCAGTTGGAAGTCAGTTTCGGTGGCAAGGCTATTAGCTGTGAGGCTCAGGATCTGGATGTTTCGATCACGGGCCTGATCGCCACAAGCCAGCCGCTGATGGACCTGGCCACCAGCCTGGTAGCGTCACGCAACGGTCGCAAGAGCAGCGCCGCCAAATCCGCCGCCGCCCGAGCCAATGGCAAGAAGGGCGGCCGGCCACGCAAGAAGGAGCCTGAGGACGCTGAATTACCGCCGGGTCAATAACACCCCGGATTCCATATGGTGCGTCCAGGGGAACTGGTCAAACATCGCACACCGGGTAATGCGGTGGGTGTCATGCAGTTGCGCAATGTTCGCCGCCAGCGTCTCCGGGTTGCAGGAGATGTACAGGATATTGTCGAAGCGTCGGGTCAGTTCGCAGGTGTCCGGGTCCATGCCGGCGCGGGGCGGGTCGACGAATACGCTACCGAATTCATAGCTCTTCAGGTCGATGCCGTGCAGGCGACGGAATGGGCGCACTTCGTTCAGCGCTTCGGTGAGCTCTTCGGCGGAGAGGCGCACCAGGGTGACGTTACCCACCGCGTTTTCATCGAGGTTGCTCAGGGCCGCATTCACCGAGGTCTTGCTGATCTCGGTAGCCAGCACTTTACGCACACGGGTGGCCAGGGGCAGGGTGAAGTTGCCGTTGCCGCAATACAGCTCCAGCAAGTCATCCGGGCGATCGCCCAAGGCTTCGTATGCCCAGTTGAGCATCTTCTGGTTCACCGTGCCGTTGGGCTGGGTGAAGGCGCCTTCGGGCTGGCGGTAACTGAAAGTGCGGCCGCCGACGTCGAGTTTTTCCACCACGTAGTCGTGGCCGATCACATCGCGCTTGCCCTTGGAGCGGCCGATGATGCTCACATTCAATTCAGTCGCCAGCTTATTCGCCGCCGTGTGCCAGTGCTCGTCCAGCGGGCGGTGATAACACAGGGTGATCATCGCGTCGCCGGCCAGGGTGGTGAGGAATTCCACCTGGAACAGCTTGTGGCTCAGGGCAGCGCTGGCTTGCCAGGCGGCCTTGAGCTGGGGCATCAGTTGGTTGATGCGTGTGCTGGCGATGGGGAACGCTTCGATCAGGATCGGCGTGCGCTTGTCGTCCTGGGAAAACATCGCGTAGTGGCGTTCACCGCCTTCGCGCCACAGGCGGAACTCCGCCCGCAGGCGGAAGTTCTGCAGCGGCGACTCGAAGACCTGCGGCTCGGGTGCGTCGAACGGTGCCAGCAGGTCACGCAAGCGCGTGACCTTGTCTTGCAGTTGAGCGGTGTAGCGTGCGGCGTCAAAAGTCATGCGTTGAACCAGCCCAGCTTGATCACGAACAGAATCGACAGAATCACCAGTGCCGGGTTGAGCTCACGGTAGCGGCCCGAAAGCAGCTTGATGGCGGTCCAGGCGATGAAACCGAAGGCAATGCCGTTGGCGATGGAGTAAGTGAAGGGCATCGCCAGGGCGGTGATCACCACCGGCGCTGCAACGGTAATGTCATCCCAGTCGATTTCGGCCAGGCCCGAGGTCATCAATACGGCGACGAACAGCAGCGCCGGCGCGGTAGCAAAGGCCGGTACGCTGGCGGCCAGCGGCGAGAAGAACAGCGCCAGCAGGAACAGGATCGCCACCACGATGGCGGTCAAGCCGGTACGGCCACCGGCGCTTACGCCCGCAGCGGATTCGATGTAGCTGGTGGTGGTCGACGTACCCAGCAGCGAACCGGCCATGGCGGCGGTACTGTCGGCGATCAGCGCACGGCCCATTTTCGGCATGTGGCCGTCCTTGCCCATCAGCCCGGCGCGCTTGGCCACGCCGATCAGGGTGCCGGAGTTGTCGAACAGGTCGACGAACAGGAAGGCGAAGATCACGCTGACCAGGCCGATGTCCAGCGCGCCCTTGATATCCAACTGCAGGAAAGTCGGGGCCAGGGACGGCGGCATCGACATCACGCCACCAAACGCGGTGACGCCCAGCAGAATGGAGACGATGGTCACCGCCAGGATGCCGATCAGCACCGCGCCGCGTACGGCCAGGGCTTCCAGCGCAACGATCAGCATGAAGCCGAGGATGGCCAGGATAGGCGCCGGTTTGGTCAGGTCGCCCATGCCCACCAGGGTGTTGGGGTTGCCGACCACGATCCCGGCGTTGTGCAGGGCGATCAGTGCCAGGAACAGGCCGATACCGGCGGCAATCGCCGAACGCAGGGGCAGGGGAATGCTGTTGATGATCCACTCACGGATACGGAAGATCGACAGCAGGAAGAACAGCACCGCCGAAATGAATACCGCACCCAGCGCAACCTGCCAGGTGTGACCCATGTGCAACACCACGGTGTAGGTAAAGAAGGCGTTGAGGCCCATGCCCGGTGCCAGCGCGATCGGGTAGTTGGCGATCAGGCCCATCACAGTCGAACCGATGGCCGCCGCCAGGCACGTCGCGACAAACACCGCGCCCTTGTCCATGCCGGTCTCGCCGAGGATGCTCGGGTTCACGAACAGGATGTAGGCCATGGCCAGGAATGTCGTGATGCCCGCGAGGATCTCGGTGCGCACGTTGGTGTTGTGTGCCTTGAGTTGAAACAGCTTTTCCAGCATGCCTGCTCCCTGTGACGCTATGTTGCGTCGTTATTTGTTGACCTCTAAGTCAAAGCACAAACTGCGCCAAGCGCCTGTGGTTCCAGAGAGGATCGGAAAAAGCGGCGCATCATACCAGCAGCCGAGGCTGTGTGGCGCATGGCCTTGAGGCATACTGCGGCGACGTTCAACAGCAGGTCATCGACAGCATGAAAAAAGCCAACGCGTGGAGTCTAGCCCTGATCCCCTGTCTCGGCCTGTGGTTGGGCGCGGCACCGGTGTGGGGCGCGACTGCACCGCCCTTGAGCGAGGTGCGCGTATTCAAGGTCGAATCGGCGCACTGCACGGAAACCATCCCGGAACGCGCGCAAAGCACCCAGATGTGCACGCACCGTGGGCCCACCCAAGTGTCGGTGATGGAAGTCGGCCTGGGTAACAACCCGATGGGGCGCTTCAATGGTGCCGAACTGAACGGGCAACGTACGCCCGTGTGCCAGGTCGGCAGCGTCAGCGAGGCCTGCAGTGGGGCAGGCACGCTGATGGGCTACATCTATGTATTTGACCTGAATGTCCAGGCCCAAGGCTGGTTCGAATACAGCAACTCGTCGATCAACGGCCCGCGGAACACCTTGAAGACCCTGCTCAATATCCGCTGATCAATCAGCTTGAACGCTCAAAACCCCGGGAAGTCGTACCCCTGAGACGGCGACTTTCCTGAACGCCGCGGATGTACACCAACCCGTGAGGTGTTTATGAGCGCGATCCCCAATGGCGCGGCGGCCCAACCGTTCGTCGCCCACTCCATACGCTTGACCCTCAATGGTCAGGACCGCCAACTCGACGTATTGCCCTGGACCACGTTGCTGGACCTGCTACGCGAGCAATTGAACCTGGTCGGCAGCAAAAAAGGCTGCGACCACGGCCAATGCGGTGCGTGCACAGTATTGCGCGACGGCAAACGCATCAACGCCTGCCTGACCCTGGCGGTGATGTGCGACGGCGCCGAGCTGACCACCATCGAAGGCCTGGCCGACGGCGACCAACTGCACCCGATGCAGCAAGCCTTTATCAAGCACGATGCCTTCCAGTGCGGTTACTGCACGCCGGGTCAGATTTGCTCCGCCGTCGGCCTGGTCAATGAAGGCCGTGCCCACGACAGCGCACAGATCCAGGAGCTGATGAGCGGCAACCTGTGCCGCTGCGGCGCCTACAGCAATATTCGCGATGCCATCGAAGAGGCTTTGCCGGCGTGCCGGGCCCAGGGAGGTGAGCGATGAATCCCTTCCAGTACAGCAAACCGGCGGATGTCCACGCAGCCGTGCACCTGAGCAGCGCCGCGTCGCGCTTTATTGCCGGGGGCACCAACCTGCTGGACTTGATGAAAGAAAACATCAGCCGCCCCGAGCACCTGATCGATATCACCGGCCTGCCGCTCAATGAGATTGAACAAACCGCCGAGGGCGGCCTGCGCATCGGCGCGCTGGTGAGCAATGCCGACCTGGCCTGGCACCCGCTGATCGAACAGCGTTACCCGTTGCTGTCCCAGGCGATCCTTGCCGGTGCTTCGCCGCAACTGCGCAATATGGCCAGCACCGGCGGCAACCTGTTGCAACGTACCCGGTGCTACTACTTCTATGACGCCAGCGTGCCCTGCAATAAGCGTGAGCCCGGCAGCGGCTGCCCGGCGCGCACTGGCTTGAACCGTATCCATGCGATCCTCGGTGCCAGCGAACAGTGCGTGGCCACTCACCCGTCGGACATGTGCGTGGCCCTGGCGGCGCTGGAGGCGCGGGTGCATGTCGAAGGCCGAGGCGGCGCGCGGATTATCGAGTTTGCCGACTTCCACCGCCTGCCCGGTGATGCGCCGCAACGCGACAACCAACTGGCCGACGATGAGCTGATCACCGCCATCGAATTGCCCGCTGACCACCTGGCCCGTCACAGCCATTACCTGAAAATCCGCGACCGCGCGTCTTATGCGTTTGCCTTGGTGTCGGTGGCCGCCGCTCTCGAGTTGGACGGCGATCGAATCGTCGACGCGCGCCTGGCCCTCGGCGGCGTGGCCCATAAGCCCTGGCGCGACCGTGCGGTGGAAGCCTCGCTGATCGGCCGGGCGGTCAGCCGCGAAACCTTCAGCAATGCCGCCGACGCCGTGCTGCAAGACGCCGAGCCGCTGGAACACAACGGCTTCAAGATCAAGCTGGCGCGCCGCGCAATCATCCGTGCCCTGAGCGACGCTGCTGTCGCAGGAGATCGCCCATGACCGCTATTGGCAAACCCCTGGACCGTGTCGACGGTCTGCTCAAGGTCACCGGCCAGGCGCGTTATGCCGGTGAGTTTCCCGAGGACGGCCTGCTCCACGGCAGTGTGGTGTCCAGCACCATCGCCAAGGGCCGTGTGCTGGCGATCGACGCGTCCAGGGCACTGGCCCTGCCGGGTGTGGTGGCGGTTATCCATCACCTCAACCGGCCGACAATCGCCCGTTACGACGAGGCCTTCCAGGATGACGATGCGGCGGACGGCTCACCGTTTCGCCCGCTGTATAACGACCGGGTGCTGTACAGCGGCCAACCCCTGGCCCTGGTGATCGCCGACAACCTGGAGCTGGCGCGGCATGCCGGCTCGTTGGTAGTGATCGACTACGCACGGGAAGACTTCGAGACCGACCTGCTCGCCCAGCAGGAACAGGCCCATGCTTCACCGCAGGCGCCGCCCAAGCCGCGTGGCAATTTCCAGGCCGAGTGGGCCGCTGCCGCCGTCAGCCTCGACCTGCACTACAGCACCCCCATCGAACACCACAACCCCATGGAACCCCACGCCAGCACCGTGCTGTATCAGCCGGACGGCACCCTGCATATCCATGACAAGACCCAGGGGCCGCAGAACTGCCAGGCCTATGTGCAAGAGGTGTTCGGCCTGGATAAAAGCCAGGTTCGGATCTTCGCCGCGTTCGTCGGCGGTGCGTTCGGCTCGGGCTTGCGCCCGCAGTATCAATTGTCGCTGGCGGTGATGGCGTCCCTGGCGCTCAAGCGCTCGGTGCGCGTCACCCTGACCCGCCAGCAGATGTTCACCTTCGGCTACCGCCCGCGCACCTTGCAGCGTGTGCAGATGGGCGCCGCCGCCAATGGTCGCCTGCTGGCATTGGGGCATACGGCGATTGGCCAGACCTCGCGCTTCGAAGACTTCAGCGAGCACGTGGTGGAGTGGAGCGGCATGCTCTATCACTGCGACAACGTGCAACTGACCTACAAACTGGTGCCGCTGGATGTATTCACGCCCCTGGACATGCGCGCGCCCGGCGCCGCCTTGGGCTTGATCGGCCTGGAATGCGCCATGGACGAGTTGGCCTGTGCGTTAGGGATGGACCCGGTGCAATTGCGGCTGGTCAACTACGCCGAGCGCAACCAGAACGAAGACAAACCCTGGTCGAGCAAGGCCCTGCGCGAGTGTTACAGCGAAGGTGCCGAGCGCTTCGGCTGGAGCCAGCGCAACCCGGAACCGCGCAGCATGCGCGACGGCTGCCAGTTGATTGGCTGGGGCATGGCCGGTGGCGTGTGGGAGGCCATGCAGATGAAGGCCAGCGCCAAGGCGCGCATCGACGCCGAGGGCAAGCTGACCGTCAGCAGTGCGACCACGGACATCGGCACCGGCACCTACACGGTGATGACCCAGATCGCGGCGCAGGCCAGTGGCGTGGCGGTTGAGGACGTGGTGTTCCTGCTCGGCGACTCTTCATTGCCCACCGCGCCGCTGCAAGGCGGCTCGTTCACCGTGTCGTCCGTCGGCACCGCCGTGCAGCAAGCCTGCGAAGCGTTGAGCGCGAGGCTGCTGACCATCGCCCGGCAGACTTACCCGGTGTTCAAGGATGCCGAGTCCGTGCGTTTTGAAGACGGCCAACTGCACGCCGGCGACGTGAGCGTGTCGTTGGCACAGCTGGTCAAGGACAGCGGTGAAGAGAGCGTGGAAGTCCAGGTCGACAGCGAGCCGGACAAAAAGCGCGAGGGTTACGCCACCGCCACCCATTCGGCGGTGTTCGTCGAAGTGCGGGTGGATGAAGACTTGGGCACGATCAAGGTCTGCCGCGTGGTCAGCGCCATTGCGGCCGGGCGGGTGGTCAACCCGAAGATGGCCCGCAGCCAGATCCTCGGCGGGGTGGTGTGGGGCATCGGCATGGCCCTGCATGAAGAGACCCAGATCGACCATCAGTTGGGCCGCTACATGAACCACAGCCTGGCCGAGTACCACATCCCGGTAAATGCCGATATCGGCGAGATTGACGTGGTGTTTGTCGAGGAACATGACGAGATCGTCAACGCCCTTGGCTCCAAGGGCGTGGGAGAGATCGGCATTGTCGGGGTGGCGGCGGCGGTGGCGAATGCGGTCTACCATGCCACCGGAAAGCGGGTGCGAGAGTTTCCGATCACCCTGGATAAGGTGCTCTAGAGCACCTTATCCAACGGTTTACAGGTCAATGTAGAGTTCTGTCTTGTCTCGGGATTGAATAAGCGAGGGGCCCTTGCCGGGGATTGCATCGTCGACACTAACCCCGGTGGCGCCTGTCAACTGAGATATGCCTCGAATCGCAGGTTCGCCGTCATAGGTGAACACATGGTCGCTGCCGACTCTTGCAACCCATTTGGACTGCGGGTTCGCGGCTTGGTCGTGCTCGATCAGTTTGGTTGCGTAGTAGTTCATGTTTTTGAGACGTGTGGACTTCGGTTCTACTGAAGGCACATCAATCGCTTTGACTCGAACACCATGCGCTCGCATGGTCAACAGAAGCTCTCGATTGGTGTATGCCCCGTGTGTACTGTGGGCGCGGTCAATCAATCGCAAATTCGATCTTAGCGCGGGTGAAAATTCACCGGTTTCGAAAAACCTGTCCAGATCGGGCTGCAACGAATGCTCGAACCCTTCCGAGTACAGTGTGGAGACATTGTTTCTCTCAAACTCGGCTGCATTATCGATCAGCAGTCGCAGACCGGCAGATTGGGAATGGTCTTCGCCAATAATCATGCCGAGGGATTTCTGGTAGACGGTATTGATGACCTCTGACATTGACGCATTGCCCGGGATATCCGAGTGAGCGGGGCGCTCCTTGGTCTTGGCCTTTTTATGGAAGGTGTCAGCGTCCTGCTTCATTCGCTTGTCGATTTTCTCGTTTGTCCTCGACGTTGATGCTTCTCCCTGTGCAGGGTAGTCGTACGCGGCGGGGTCAAAACTTTGCTCCGCCGAACCTCTTGACCGCCATGGCCACCTTATTCCTCCCGGTCCGTTGATCGGCTCCCAGGCGCCGTCCTGGGTGGAGTGCACCGTCATCACAGGCTTTCTCGTCTCGGGATCAATAATGCGGGCATACCCGTCACTGAGTTTGAACCTACCGTCGATCTCATAGATACGGCTGATGTCTTCAGCATCGGTCAAACGGATAAACCACCTGTCTGCACCATCACTTCCTTTTACTTGATACATGCCTTTGGCGTTGGCATGAGCCCCCGAGATCAGTTGTTCTCCCTCCACGACGGCGTGGTTGCTGATATCGAGCCACTGTGACGGGCGCAGACGATTGACTTCGTCGGCAGTGGGCCCCGGACCGGGTACGGCGCTGACGGGTTCTTTTATTGGCTGGGTCGCAGGCGTTGCTGACGTGGGGCTGTTCGACTTGAGTGACGGTTTAGGCTCGGGCAGGTTTTTCCTCGCGGGGCTGTTCGGTTTCAACGCAAGCCCATCTGCCAGGTCCCTTGTCTCCTGAACAGACAGCGCCTCATTTCGAAGCGCTTTGGCCAGCAGCGAAGACAGCATTCTGGCTTGGCCATAGGCAGGGATGAATCCCTGTGCGAAATCACCGACGTTTTTGAGCTCTGCGTCCAGCGTCGACTTGTCGAGACCGAATACCTTGCCAAGCTGATTGTTTGTATTCAAGTCAACCAACAGAGCACTGAATGGGTTGTCCAGGTAGCGCTCTACGGTGTCTGCGGTGGTTTTATTCACACCGAATACTTGCAAGGCATCCGCGATACCTGCAGAGGGGTGCTCAAGGTGTTTGAGAAACTCCTCGTAGAATCCCCGGAGATCGTTTGCTCCGACATTTTCAGCCGCTTCGTTCTGGACTTTGTACTTGAACTCGCCGAGTGTGATTGGCACCAGTGGCTTGTGACTGTTCAAGCCATCTTTCACAAAATAGAAGTTGTGCTGTTTGTCTTGGCCCAGAAGGTTTCCGTAGGCGTCATAGGTAAACAAGACTGTTTCTCCGTCGGGTCGCTGCCCGGAATAAAGCAGTCGTCCGCTCGGTGAAGAGCTTTCCTCTTTAATATTCGTCAAGCCATTGACCGCAGTGGGCGGCGCAGTGGGGCCTTTATCCAGACGCCCGAAGATATTGTCGCCTTCATTGGCATAGGGGCCGACGATGGCGTTGATATCATTGTTTCTGAACCGAATCAGTGTATCGATAACCCGTGTTTTTTTTTCGGATGACTCACCGCCCGCAAAATGCTGGCTGAGGGACTCCAGTCGCTTGGGCTCGTTGGCCTGGGTTTTCACCCATGCGTTCATTTCTTCGGTGGTCGTGAATGAGTGAAGTGAACGACCTTCCTTTTCTGGAACAAATAGCACGATATTCGGCTCGTCAGGCACAGCCGGAACACGCTGAATAAATATGATGTCCCTGGCTTGGATGCCATCCACGGCAAAGGTCTTGACTTGCACTTGAGGGCTGTTTTTTTTACCCGGCCACATCACTGCATCGGCTATTTGGCTGACCTCTGGACTCATGTATCCGCTGTTCAGATCCTTTGCGACGCTTGTCGTGAACCGATCCTTGGCGTTCATCAGGATGTAGTTGTCGTTGGGGGTGTTCCAGGAGGCAGTCGGGAATAGGTGGGGGGGCATCATCCCGATGGGGACGCTGGCATTATTCACGTTGTTCATCAACTGAGGGCCTGTCGAAAGGTACTTGGTTAGCACCGGATTATTCCAGTAATGTTGTAACCCTTACGTAACCCCAGCTTAAGAATGCGTTCCATCTTCGGCCTGCATCCGTGCCTAAGTGCTTTTCTCCTCCACCGGCACATGCATACGATCCCGATTTGCCAGGGTCGGGAACAGTTTGATCCACACTCCGGTCACCACCAGCGTACCGATCCCGCCCATGACCACGGCGGGCACGGTGCCGAACCAATGGGCGGTAATCCCCGATTCGAACTCGCCCAGTTGGTTGGACGCACCGATAAACAGACCATTGACCGCACTCACCCGCCCGCGCATTTCATCCGGCGTCTCCAACTGCACGAAAGACGCACGGATCACCATGCTGATCATGTCCGCCGCGCCCAGCACCACCAGCACCGCCAGGGAAAACCAGAACGAGGTGGACAGGCCGAAGGCGATGGTCGCCACGCCGAATACGCCGACGGCGGTGAACATCACTCGGCCCACCTGCCGATCTACCGAAAAGCGCGCCAGCCACAACGACATCAACAGCGCGCCCACCGCCGGCGCCGAGCGCAACAGGCCCAGGCCCCAAGCGCCGGTCAGCAGGATGTCCTTGGCGAATACCGGCAGCAACGCGGTGGCGCCGCCCAGTAGCACGGCGAACAGGTCGAGGGATATCGCCCCGAGGATGTCCGGGCGGCTGCGGATAAAACGGATGCCGGCCAGCAGTGAATCGAGGGTGGCCTTGCCTTTGTTGAGCGGGGTCTGGCGGGCGGGCAGATTGAGGGTCAGCACACAGGCAATCAGGTACAGCGCCACCGTGGGCCCATACACCCAGACGCTGCCGAAGGCGTATAGCAAACCTCCGAGGGCCGGGGCGACGATGGTTGCCAGTTGCTGGGCCGACTGCGACGAGGCCACCGCACGCGGGAACAGCGCACTGGGCACGATGCTCGGCAACAGGGCCTGGGTGGTGGGCATTTCAAACGAGCGCGCGGCGCCGAGCAGGAAGGCGAGGATAAAGATCATCTCGCGGGTCACGTTGCCGGTGAGACCGCCGATGGCCAGGGAAAGGGCAATCAGCGCCTGCACGGTCTGGCAGATGGCCGCGACTTTGCGTCGCTCATAGCGGTCGGCCACATGCCCGGTGTGCAGCATGAACAGCACGCGCGGCACGAATTCCACCAGACCGACCAGCCCCAGGTCGAGCACGTTGCCGGTGAGTTGGTAGAGGTTCCAGCCAATGGCCACGGTAAGCATCTGGAAGCCGCTGGCGGTGAAGATCCGTGCCAGCCAGAACGCGATGAAAGGGCGGTGGTGACGTAACAGCAACGTGGGTTCACTGGGCATCGGGAGTTCAGGTCAAGGCCGGAGGGAAGAGGCAGATTAGCATCAAGCTGTAACAATTAGTTGCGAGAAGAAGGCTGAGGCAAGCTGTCACGCGGCAAAAGACCACACAGGCCAGCCGTGAAAATGGGACTACTCTTTTCACTGTGATTGACCCAGATCAAAGTCATTTCAGAATTTGTTCTGGTGGCCGCAAGGCCCGATTCCCTGCGTGGCTGGTTAAAAAAAGAAACGAATTGAAATTCGCCAGACTCCATATCCGTGGGGGCAGTGGGTGCAGGCTCCCGCCAGCAGCCGGTATTACCTGACAGAGGAAGACTTATGTTCGGTTTGGAGGCGCTAGATCTCGCCCGAATTCAGTTCGCGTTCACCATCTCATTCCACATCCTGTTCCCGGCGATCACCATCGGCCTGGCCAGTTACCTCGCGGTGCTGGAAGGCTTGTGGCTCAAGACCCATAACGATACCTACCGTGACCTCTACCATTTCTGGTCGAAGATCTTTGCCGTCAACTTCGGCATGGGCGTGGTCTCCGGTCTGGTCATGGCCTACCAGTTCGGCACCAACTGGAGCCGCTTCTCGGACTTCGCCGGCGCCGTGACCGGGCCGCTTCTGACGTACGAAGTGCTTACGGCCTTCTTCCTGGAAGCCGGTTTCCTCGGCGTGATGCTGTTCGGCTGGAACAAGGTGGGGCGCAAGCTGCACTTTTTCTCCACCGTGATGGTGGCCGTCGGTACGTTGATCTCGACCTTCTGGATCCTGGCGTCCAACAGCTGGATGCAGACGCCGCAAGGCTTTGAAATCATCGACGGCCGCGTGATTCCTACCGATTGGCTGGCGGTGATCTTCAACCCGTCGTTCCCTTACCGCCTGATGCACATGGCGACGGCGGCGTTCGTGGCCACCGCGTTCTTCGTCGGCTCCTCGGCGGCCTGGCACTTGCTGCGCGGCAAAGACAACCCGGCCATCCGCAAGATGTTGTCGATGGCGATGTGGATGGCCCTGATCGTGGCGCCTATCCAGGCGGTGATCGGCGACTTCCATGGCCTCAACACCCTCGAGCACCAGCCGGCGAAAATTGCCGCGATTGAAGGCCACTGGGAAAACAAAGGCAATGAGCCAACCCCGCTGATCCTGTTTGGCTGGCCGGACATGAAGGCCGAAAAAACCAAATACGCCGTGGAGATTCCGTACCTGGGCAGCCTGATCCTGACCCACTCCCTGGACAAACAGGTGCCGGCGCTCAAGGAATTCCCGCCGGAAGACCGGCCGAATTCGACCATCGTATTCTGGTCGTTCCGGATCATGGTCGGCCTGGGGTTCCTGATGATCTTCACCGGCCTGTTCAGCCTCTGGCTGCGCCGGGGCGACAAAATGTACACGTCCAGGCCGTTCCTGTACCTGGCGCTGTGGATGGGGCCGTCTGGCCTGATCGCGATTCTCGCCGGTTGGTTCACCACCGAAATCGGCCGTCAGCCGTGGGTGGTCTACGGGTTGATGCGCACGGCGGATGCTTCTTCCGGGCATAGCCTGGCGCAGATGACGATCACCCTGGTGTTGTTCGTGGTGGTGTACTTCGCGCTGTTCGGCGCCGGCCTGGGCTACATGATGCGCCTGGTGCGCAAAGGCCCGGTGACCCACGAAGGCACGGAACCGACCCACGGTGGTCCTGGCCAGAAACGCACACCGGCCCGTCCGTTGTCCGCCGCCGATGATGGCAGCGATGACGACCACGCCCACATCCAGCACAAGGGGAATTGAGATGGGTATTGATCTTCCGCTGATCTGGGCCGTGATCATCATCTTCGGCATCATGATGTACGTGGTCATGGACGGCTTCGACCTCGGCATCGGCATCCTCTTCCCGTTTATCCCGGGCAAGACCGACCGTGACGTGATGATGAACACCGTGGCCCCGGTCTGGGACGGTAACGAAACCTGGCTGGTGCTGGGCGGCGCGGCGTTGTTCGGCGCGTTCCCGCTGGCCTATTCGGTGGTGTTGTCGGCGCTGTACCTGCCGCTGATCCTGATGCTGGTAGGGCTGATCTTTCGTGGCGTGGCCTTCGAGTTCCGCTTCAAGGCCAAGGACCACAAGCGTCACCTGTGGGACAAGGCGTTTATCGGCGGCTCGCTGGCGGCCACGTTCTTCCAGGGCGTGGCGCTGGGGGCGTTTATCGACGGGATCCCGGTGGTCAATCGCCAGTTTGCCGGCGGCTCGCTGGACTGGCTCACGCCGTTCACGATGTTCTGCGGCGTGGCGCTGATCGTGGCCTATGCCTTGCTGGGTTGCACCTGGCTGATCATGAAAACCGAAGGCCCGTTGCAGGAGAAGATGCACAACCTGGCGCGGCCATTGGCCTTCGTGGTGCTGGCCGTGATCGGCATCGTGAGTCTCTGGACGCCGCTGTCGCACCCGGAAATCGCCTCGCGCTGGTTCACCCTGCCGAACCTGTTCTGGTTCCTGCCGGTGCCGATCCTGGTGCTGGTGACCATGTACGGCTTGATCCGCGCCGTGGCGCGTAATGCCCACTACACGCCGTTCCTGCTGACGCTGGTGTTGATCTTCCTCGGCTACAGCGGCCTGGGGATCAGCCTGTGGCCGAATATCATCCCGCCCTCGGTGTCGATCTGGGATGCCGCTGCGCCGCCGCAGAGCCAGGGCTTCATGCTGGTGGGCACCTTGTTCATCATACCGTTCATCCTGGGCTACACCTTCTGGAGCTACTACGTGTTCCGCGGCAAGGTCACCCACGAAGACGGCTATCACTAGGAGGGGCGTTGCATGTCCGGCAAACCTACGTTGCACGAGATCGAACAGGCCGAGAAACAGCCGCTGTGGCGGCGCCTCGGCTGGCTGGCGATGATCTGGACCGGCAGTGTGCTGGCCCTGTTCGTAGTGGCCAGCCTGATGCGCATGTTCATGAATGCGGCCGGCCTGACCACCCACTGACATCCCGATCCGGGCTTCGCGCCCGGTTTTCAGCCCTGCTCTTCTTTTGGAAGGGCAGGCTTTTTTTATTTGCGCGCTTTGAGAATCACGAACTTGGGCGTGGCGGCGACCTGCTCTACGCCACGGAACAAGCGCGCCAACTTACTGTGATAACCCAGGTGACGGTTGCCGACGATATACAGGGCGCCGCCGACCACCAGCGCCTCCCGCGCCTGCTGGAACATACGCCAGGCCAGGAAGTCGCCGACCACCTGCTGCTGGTGGAACGGCGGATTGCACAGCACCACGTCGAGGGAATCCGGCTCCTGGCCTGCGAGGCCGTCCCCGGCGCGTACTGTCACCTCCCGCTCACCGAGGGCGGCTTGCCAGTTCTCAAGGGCCGATTGCACGGCCATGTAGGACTCGTCCACCAAGGTGTACCGGGCTTCGGGGTTTTGCAGTGCGCTGGCAATCGCCAATACGCCGTTGCCGCAACCCAGGTCCGCCACGCGGGCACTGCCCAGGTTATTGGGCAGGTGCGGCAGGAAGGCGCGGGTGCCGATGTCCAGGCCTTCACGGCAGAACACGTTGGCATGGTTGAGCAGTTCGATGGCCGGCGCGTCGAGGGTGTAGCGCGTCGGGTAGGGCGAGACCGCCGCGGGGCGGTCGGCCAGTGTCGCAATCAGCAACCGCGCCTTCTTCACCGCCAGGGAGGCATGCATCGGCCCGATATAGCGCTCCAGCAACTCACCGGCCGCCCGGGGCAGGTGCTTGACCATGGCTGCGGCAATCACTTCGGCGCCCTGCGCGAGTTGGCCTTGCAGGCGGATCAGTTGTTCTTCCAGCAATGCCAGGGTCTTGGGGACGCGGATCAGCACCCGGTCGAACGGCCCGCTGGGCACCTCGCTGGCGGGGATGAACGGCACGGCGTCAAAGGCCTTGCCATTGCGCACCAGGTTTTTATCCAGGCCCAGGGCGGCCAGGAACGAGTCGCCGCTGGAGGTCACCTGCACCCGGCCTTCCAGGCTCGCAGCCAGGGCGCCGAAGCTGTCATTGAGCACCAGCACGCGGGTCGCAGCGCTCGGTTGCTGTTCAGCCAGGTAGCTGAGCAGGTACTCGTCGGCGGCGTCGAAGGCTTGCAGCGGATCGTTATGTTGCTCTGGCTGGCGGATCAGATCGAGCTGGGCGAAGGGGCTGTCGAGCAGGGGCATGGCGAGGGAGGCTCTGGGTCATCGATGGGTGTTCGGCAGTCGGCTGCGGAACCGTCTGAGTGAACAGCGGGCGGCACCCCGTGGGAACAGCCCAGCACTCAGAATGGGTCGTAAATGTTACTTTTTTTCCAGAGGGATTACATGCGGTGTTTCAACGCTGATTAAAACAACCCCGCTTTCGAAGCGCAGAGCACGGCGGCGATCTTGTTATTGACCCCCAGTTTTTTGAAGCAACTGCAGATATGAAAGCCCACGGTGCGTTCGGACAGGCACAGGATGACGGCGATGTCCGCAGCGGTCTTGCCCATGGCTGACCACTTGAGGATTTCGGTTTCGCGCGGGGTTAATTTGTTTGCAGGGTTAATGCTGGGCTTGTGTGCGTAAGTCTTCGTGACTACCGCATGCATCGCATGGCACAGCCACAGCACTTGGCCGGCTTTTTCATAAAGCTCCTGCGGGGTCACTTCACCCGCACTGCGACCAAGGGTCAGCATGCTGAACACACCCTGGAAATCATGCACGGCTTGGGTCCATCCCAAATGCACACCAAAGGATCGGGCTAAAGACCACAGGTTGGGTGAGTCTTTAAAGGTTTTTTCCTCCCATACAAGGGGCAGTACACAACGTTTGCAATGTTCCACCACGGGATCAGCTTCAAAGAAGTGGGCCTGGTTATACAGTTTGTTCCACTCATCGGGATAGTTGTTGAGGCGAATAGGCTTCGTTTGGTTGTTAGGTAGTTGAGAACTCATCGTAAAAGAACAGTATTGGAAGCCAAGTGCGTAGGTGTGGTTGACAGCCATCTCGAAAAGAGTCGTAACCTCGCTCTCGCCTTCCAGTTTGGGAAGTCGGGTATTGCGCCAGTTGACCATTGGTAACTCTCCATGGGTTTCCGCATGACATGGGATACGTCCTGAACTCCCACTGCACGGAAATTAGTGTAGGACATGAGCTACATGACGAGATGAAATTTTCGCTCTTGCAGGGCAGCGTTTAAGAAATTTTCTCTAAGGTCGCGGCGGGCTTAGCTAAGGGGCTTAGTTGTTTTTTTCGATTTTTTAGTCAGTTAAAGCACCTGTAGCGGATCAACTTAGAGCGTGCTTGTAGCGCGGATAAAGGAGCTAATAGCAAATTGATCAGAGTTGATATTAGGTTGCCATTATGTTGTGCCTATATAATGCCACTACCAACCAGAGGTGTTTCCGGGCTCGAGTTTGAGGGACACTAGGGCACCTGTAGAACGGAGTCCCCCATGACGGCCAGTGCTGAGAAATTTACCCGCCAGACCTTGCTCGATGTGCAATCCCTGACCCCCAGCCTGTTTACCCTGCGAACCACCCGTGACCCCGGGTTCCGGTTTACCGCCGGTCAGTTCGTGCGCTTGGGCGTTACCAAGGCGGATGGCAGCACGGTGTGGCGCGCGTATTCCGTGGTGTCCTCGCCGTTTGATGAACACTTGGACTTTTTCTCGATTGTTGTCCCTGGCGGTGAATTCACCAGTGAGCTCAGCCGATTGCGGGTGGGCGATACCTTGATGGTGGAGCGCCAGGCTACCGGGTTCCTGACCCTGAACCGCTTCGTCGATGGCCGGGACTTGTGGATGTTAGGCACCGGCACCGGGGTGGCACCGTTTTTGTCGATCCTGCAGGACTTCGAAGTCTGGGAGAAATTCGAGCGCATCATCCTGGTGTACAGCGCGCGGGAAGCCCGGGAACTGGCGTACCAGTCGCTGATCGAGGGGTTGGGCGAGCGGGAGTACCTGGCAGAATATGCGCACAAACTGACCTACATCCCCATCGTGACCCGAGAGGATTATCCGGGTGCATTGAGCGGGCGTATTACCACCTCGATCGAAAACGGAGAATTGGAGCGTGCTGCCGGCGTCGAGCTGACCCCGGAACACTCCCGCGTGCTGATTTGCGGCAACCCGCAGATGGTGGATGACACTCGCCAGTTGCTCAAGCAGCGCGACATGCAACTGAGCCTTAGCCGCCGGCCAGGGCAGGTGGCAGTGGAAAACTACTGGTAATGAAAAGGCGCCTCAAGGAGGCGCCTTTTTTCCAAGCCGGTATGGGTTAAAGCGGCTTGTCGTTCTGTGCCTTGAGCAGGTCGCGAATCTCGCCCAGCAGCACTTCTTCCTTGCTCGGTGTCGGTGGCAGGCTCGGCGCCACGGCTTCTTCGCGCTTGAGGCGGTTGATGGCCTTGACGCCCATGAAGATCGCGAACGCGACGATCACAAAGTCGATCACGCTCTGGATGAACTTGCCGTACGCCAGCACCACGGCAGGCACATCGCCCTGTGCCGCCTTTAGCGTAATCGCCAGGTCACCAAAGTCCACGCCACCGATCAACAGACCAATGGGCGGCATCACCACATCGCCTACAAACGAGGAAACAATTTTGCCGAAGGCGGCGCCGATGATGATACCGACGGCCATGTCGACCACATTACCTTTGACCGCGAAGGCCTTGAACTCACTGATCACGCCCATAGGTTATTCCTTGTTACAGATGAGAAGGGTGCCGCTCAGTGTAAGTCAGTCGTAACCGGCTTGCCTGATACAGCTGCTAACACTGTCAGTTTTTATCGACACATTAAATCGCAAATAGTTTGCAAAGTGCCACCAGTCGCGCGCGAAATACGCGCCATTTCAGCGGCTTACCACATTATTTTCTTAATCGCCCTGGTGGTGTTTTTCTATTTATCTTCTGACTCGCGGGTCACTAGCCTCTGGCAAGCACAACTGAATGTGCACTAAAAAAACCAGAGGAAACCTTGATGAAGAATCCAATGAATCGCGGCCCGGTATTGGCGCGTCATGTGCTGGTACTGGCGACCGCCAGCCTGCTTTCCCTCTCTGTACAAGCCGCCAACCTGACCCGTGACAACGGTGCCGCCGTCGGCGACAACCAGAACTCGCAAACCGCCGGCGCCAACGGCCCGGTGCTGCTGCAGGACGTGCAACTGATCCAGAAACTGCAGCGCTTCGACCGTGAACGCATCCCCGAGCGCGTGGTGCATGCCCGCGGCACCGGCGCCCATGGCACCTTCACCGTCACCGATAACCTCAGTGACCTGACCAAGGCCAAGGTCTTCGCTGCTGGCGAAACGACCCCGGTGTTCGTGCGCTTCTCGGCCGTGGTGCACGGCAATCATTCCCCTGAAACCCTGCGTGACCCGCGCGGCTTCGCCACCAAGTTCTATACCGCCGATGGCAACTGGGACCTGGTGGGTAACAACTTCCCGACGTTCTTTATCCGCGATGCCATCAAGTTCCCCGACATGGTCCACGCCTTCAAGCCGGACCCGCGCACCAACCTGGATGATGACTCCCGTCGCTTCGACTTCTTCTCCCATGTTCCCGAGGCCACTCGCACACTTACCGAGTTGTATTCCGACTCCGGTACTCCGGCCAGTTATCGGGAAATGGACGGCAATGGCGTACATGCCTACAAGTTGATCAACGCCAAGGGTGAAGTGCATTACGTCAAGTTCCACTGGAAGAGTCTGCAAGGCATCAAGAATCTCGATCCCAAGCAAGTTACCGAAGTGCAGGGGCGTGACTACAGCCATATGACCAATGACTTGGTCACCCATATCAACAAGGGCGACTTCCCCAAGTGGGACCTGTACGTGCAGGTACTCAAGCCGGAAGACTTGGCCAAGTTTGATTTCGACCCGCTGGACGCCACCAAGATCTGGCCGAATGTGCCCGAACGCAAAGTCGGGCAGATGGTACTGAACCGCAACCCGGCGAATGTCTTCCAGGAAACCGAACAAGTGGCCATGGCTCCGGCCAACCTGGTACCGGGCATCGAGCCGTCGGAAGACCGCCTGCTGCAAGGCCGGGTGTTCTCGTATGCCGACACGCAGATGTATCGCCTGGGCGCCAATGCCCTGCAGCTGCCGATCAACGCCCCACGGGTCACCGTCAACAACGGTAACCAGGACGGCGCGCTGAACTTTGGCAAGACCACCAGTGGCGTGAACTACCAGCCAAGCCGCCTGGAAAACCGTGAAGAGCCGCAAGCCGCGCGCTACAGCCAGACGGCGCTGTCGGGCAGCACCCAGCAGGCGAAGATCCAGCGTGAGCAGAACTTCAAGCAGGCCGGCGATCTGTATCGCTCCTACAGCCCGAAAGAACGCCAGGACTTGATCGACAATTTCGGCGGCTCCCTGGCCACTACCGATGACGAGAGCAAGCACATCATCCTGTCGTTCCTCTACAAGGCCGATCCGGAATACGGCACCGGCGTGGCCAAGGTCGCCAAGGGTGACCTGGCGCGCGTGAAGGCGCTGGCCGAAAAACTCACTGACTGACGTTGGTTTCGGTCGACGCCCCTCCCGGGCGTCGACCTCTGGCAGGAGAGCACCCATGCGTATTTCTATCGGTTTACTGATGACCATGCTGGCCTTTGTCGCCCATGCCGAGTCGCCCGACCCGGTCGCGCTCAAGGCGCAGCTCCAGGACTATTACTTCGACGCCGCCCGCCGTGGCGACCTCGACATGCTCAACACCTTCATCGACGCCGGCTTCCCCCTCAACACCCAGGACGACAAGGGCTACACCGCGCTGATCCTCGCCGCCTACCACGGCGAAAGCGCTTATGTGGAGCGTTTGCTCGCCGCCGGTGTCGACGCCTGTGTGCAGGACAAACGCGGCAACACCGCGTTGATGGGGGCGATCTTCAAGGGTGAGTTGAACATTGCCCAGCGCCTGCTGGCCAGCGACTGCAACCCCGACCAACGTAACGGTGCCGGTCAAACGGCCGCCATGTACGCCGGCCTGTTCAAGCGCCTCGAGTTGCTCGACGAACTCAAGGCCAAGGGCGCCGATCTCAACGCCGAAGATCCGGTCGGCAACAGTGCTTCACGATTGGCCTGCGGTGAAATCCGGACCCCGGCGTCGCGCTGAGCTATCATCGCGGTTTTTCGGTTGGAGGTTTTCAAATGGCAAAGGCCAAGCGCATGTACGGCTGCACGGAGTGCGGCGCGACCTTTCCCAAGTGGGCCGGCCAATGCACCGAGTGTGGTGCGTGGAATACCCTGACTGAAACCATGATCGAAAGCGGCGGCGCCTCGGCCCCCACCGGCCGCGCCGGCTGGACCGGGCAGCAGGCGCAGATCAAGACCCTGGCGGAAGTCAGCGTTGAAGAGATCCCGCGTTTCTCGACGGCCTCCGGTGAGCTGGATCGGGTCCTGGGGGGCGGCCTGGTGGATGGTTCGGTGGTGTTGATCGGCGGCGACCCCGGCATCGGCAAGTCGACGATCCTGCTGCAAACCCTGTGCAGCATCGCCAGCCGCATGCCGGCGCTGTACGTCACCGGCGAAGAATCCCAGCAACAGGTGGCCATGCGTGCCCGTCGCCTCGGCTTGCCCCAGGACCAACTGCGGGTCATGACCGAAACCTGCATCGAAAGCATCATCGCCACGGCTCGGATCGAAAAACCCAAGGTCATGGTGATCGACTCGATCCAGACGATTTTCACCGAGCAACTGCAATCAGCGCCGGGTGGTGTATCCCAGGTGCGCGAAAGTGCGGCGCTGCTGGTGCGTTATGCCAAGCAGAGCGGCACGGCGATCTTCCTGGTCGGTCATGTGACCAAAGAGGGCGCGCTGGCCGGGCCACGGGTGCTGGAGCATATGGTCGATACCGTGCTGTATTTCGAAGGCGAGTCCGATGGCCGCTTGCGCTTGCTGCGGGCGGTGAAGAACCGCTTCGGTGCGGTGAACGAACTGGGTGTGTTCGCCATGACTGACCGGGGGCTGAAGGAGGTCTCCAACCCCTCGGCGATTTTCCTGACCCGTGCCCAGGAAGAAGTCCCGGGCAGCGTGGTCATGGCAACGTGGGAAGGCACCCGGCCGATGCTGGTGGAAGTCCAGGCGCTGGTGGATGACAGCCATCTGGCCAACCCACGCCGCGTCACGCTGGGCCTGGATCAAAACCGCCTGGCGATGCTGTTGGCGGTGCTGCACCGTCATGGGGGGATCCCGACCCACGACCAGGACGTGTTCCTCAACGTGGTCGGCGGGGTCAAGGTGTTGGAAACCGCGTCCGACCTGGCGTTGATGGCGGCGGTGATGTCCAGCCTGCGTAACCGGCCATTGCCCCACGACCTGCTGGTATTTGGTGAAGTGGGCCTGTCGGGCGAAGTGCGCCCGGTGCCGAGCGGTCAGGAACGCTTGAAGGAAGCGGCCAAGCACGGCTTCAAACGCGCGATTGTGCCCAAGGGCAATGCGCCGAAGGAAATGCCACCTGGATTGCAGGTGATTGGGGTCACGCGCCTGGAACAGGCGTTGGATGCACTTTTCGAATAACTCAGGGATGGACGCCATGCAACGATCGAATCGCTGGGGTGTCGTCGCCCTGTTTATCACCTTGGCCGCCTTGCCCGCCGTGGCGTGGGCTCAACTGCCAACGGGCTATCGCCTGGCGCAAACGCTGGTGACACAGGACGGCAGTGTGTTGCAGGTGCTCGAAGACCAACGCATCAGCGCCCAGCTGCACAAGGACAGTTGGGGCAGTGGGCTGGATGAAGACTCGTTCGACGAGCCCGGCGATTTGGTCGACAACCCGCTGCTCGAAGCCCAGGTGCGGTGGGTATCGGCCTCGGGCGAGGTGATAGCCCACGAAGACCTCGGCTACCCGTTGGCCGAAGTCAAGAAAGCCCCGCTCAAAGGGCTGCCCGAACCTGTGTATTTTTTGACCATCGACCAGACCGCCCCCATGGGCAGCTACAGCGGGCCTGCCACGCAGCTGTTGCTGCCTGGCAAGCAGCAACTCAAACCGCTGGGTTACCAGGGCGCCGACGGCAAAGTCCAGGTGCTGACCCTGGCTCATACCGGCAAGGCTGCGTGGACGATCGCAACGCCAGTCAGTGGCGGCGCGGATGAACTGCTGCAGGTGTCGTCATTTATGGACGGCGACGGTGAGGATGACTTTGCCACCCGTTATCAGACTTATCGGTTTGTCGACGGGCAGTGGCACAGCGCCTCAAGTCAGAAGAAGGGCTACTGGGACACGGAAAGCGAATTTCCCGCACGTACCGCGTTCCCCTGAGCCATCACACTTCCAGCAACGCCGCCAGCTCCCGATCCAGTTCTTCCTGATCGCCTAGGTTCAGCTCGATCAGCCGCCGCAAGTGGCTGATCGAGTCCAGGTCGATGTATTGGCATACGAAACCCAACTGGCCAGGATCCTCGTGGGTCAGCTTCACCTGCATCTTTATATGGGCCTTTGGATCCAGACGAATATCGACGTCAAAGGGCAGCGCCTTATTTCCCTTCCACTCTTCAGGCCGTTGCACCAACAGGCCCTTGAGCGACAAATCCACCAATTGCACCGGCCATTCGTTGCCGTTTTGCCGAAGTTCGGTCTTGGCATCAAAGGCGATCCGGCGAAAACGACGGCGATCAGACGCTTGCTCGGTCATGGTGAAACCCTCTGTGGATAAAAGGATTGTAGCCCTGCGCCATCATCGGGTGGTTTTTTCTGCTTTTTTTGCCTCTGCAAGGCTCTAGACCAACGTAGGGGGGTGGCCTTTAAGGCCAGTAGCGCTAAACTCCGGATGGCTGTCCTTTCTGTCCACCCTGGCTGGAATATAAAAATGAAAAATAATAATAGCCTGCTACGCCACCTACCCTGGCTGGTGCTGGCAATCGTAGGAGCGTGCGCCCTGGGCGTAGTAGCCTTGCGCCGAGGCGAGGCGATCAACGCCTTGTGGATCGTGGTCGCTGCCGTGGCCATCTATCTGGTTGCTTATCGCTACTACAGCCTGTTCATCGCTAATAATGTGATGCAACTCGATCCACGGCGGGCCACCCCCGCAGTGCTCAACAATGACGGTCTGGACTATGTGCCGACCAACAAACACATCCTTTTCGGTCACCACTTTGCGGCGATTGCCGGTGCAGGTCCCCTGGTCGGCCCGGTACTGGCGGCGCAAATGGGCTACCTGCCCGGCACGCTCTGGCTGATTGCCGGCGTGGTGCTGGCCGGTGCGGTGCAGGACTTCATGGTCCTGTTCCTGTCCACCCGTCGTAATGGCCGTTCCCTGGGCGACATGGTTCGCGAAGAGATGGGGCGTATCCCGGGGACCATCGCGCTGTTCGGCTGCTTCCTGATCATGATCATCATCCTCGCGGTGCTGGCGCTGATCGTGGTCAAGGCCCTGGCCGAGAGCCCATGGGGCATCTTCACGGTGATGGCGACCATCCCGATTGCGATGTTCATGGGCATCTACATGCGCTACATCCGCCCGGGCCGTATCGGTGAAATCTCCATCATCGGCGTGCTGTTGCTGCTCGGTTCGATCTGGCTGGGCGGGCAGATCGCCGCTGATCCGGTCTGGGCCAAGGCCTTCACCTTCACCGGGATCCAGATCACCTGGATGCTGATCGGCTACGGTTTCGTGGCGGCGGTACTGCCGGTCTGGCTGATCCTCGCGCCACGTGACTACCTTTCTACCTTCTTGAAGATCGGCACCATCATCGCCCTGGCGATCGGCATCCTGGTGACCATGCCCGACCTGAAAATGCCGGCGCTGACCCAGTTCATCGACGGTACCGGCCCGGTATGGAAGGGCGGCCTGTTCCCGTTCCTGTTCATCACCATTGCCTGTGGCGCGGTTTCGGGCTTCCACGCGCTGATTTCCTCGGGCACCACGCCCAAGCTGCTGGCCAATGAAAGCCACGCCCGTTACATCGGTTACGGCGGCATGCTGATGGAGTCCTTCGTGGCGATCATGGCGATGGTTGCCGCTTCGGTGATCGAGCCAGGCGTGTACTTCGCCATGAACAGTCCGGCGGCAATCGTCGGCACCGACGTGGTGACCGTGGCACAAACCGTCAGCAGCTGGGGTTTTGCAATTACCCCCGAGGCGTTGTCGGCGGTGGCCCATGACATCGGTGAAACCACCATCCTCGCGCGTGCCGGTGGTGCGCCGACGTTGGCGGTGGGTATCGCGCAGATCCTGCACAGTGTGTTGCCGGGTGAAAACACCATGGCGTTCTGGTACCACTTTGCGATCCTGTTCGAAGCGCTGTTTATCCTGACTGCCGTCGATGCGGGCACCCGTGCCGGTCGCTTCATGCTTCAGGACTTGCTCGGCTCCTTCGTACCGGCGCTCAAGCGCACCGAGTCCTGGACCGCCAACCTGATCGCGACCGCCGGTTGCGTCGCCATGTGGGGTTACCTGCTGTACCAGGGCGTGATCGACCCGCTGGGCGGCATCAACACCTTGTGGCCGCTGTTCGGTATCTCCAACCAGATGCTGGCCGGTATCGCGCTGATGCTCGCCACCGTTGTGCTGATCAAAATGAAGCGCCAGCGCTACATCTGGGTGACCATGCTGCCGGCGGTCTGGCTGCTGATCTGCACCACCACCGCGGGCTTCATCAAGCTGTTCGACGCCAACCCGGCGATCGGCTTCCTGTCGCTGGCGAAGAAGTACAGTGATGCCCTGGCGAACGGCCAGATCCTGGCCCCGGCCAAGAGCGTGGACCAGATGCAGCACGTGATCTGGAACGCCTACACCAACGCAACGCTGACTGTGCTGTTCCTGTTCGTGGTGTTCAGCATCCTGTTCTATGCGCTCAAGGTCGGCGTCGCTGCCTGGGGCAACAAAGAGCGTACGGATAAAGAAGCCCCGTTCCAGGCAGTACCGGACGCATAATCGAGGATTGCAAGCATGTTCAATGACATCAGTCGCCTCGGTAAATACCTCGGTCAGGCCGCGCGCCTGATGGTCGGCATGCCCGACTACGACACGTACGTCGAGCATATGCAAACCAAGCACCCGGACAAGCCGATGATGGACTACAAGGCGTTCTTCCGGGAACGCCAGGAGGCCCGTTACGGCGGCAAGGGTGGGCCCAAGTGCTGTTGATTTAACGCAACTCCCTGTGGGAGGGGGCTTGCCCCGATAGCGGTGTGTCAGTGACAGATCAGTGCCTGACACACTGCTATCGGGGGCAAGCCCCCTCCCACATTTGTTTCTGTGTTCCTTTAAGGAGAATTTCTTTTGTCCTCTCCCATTCCAGTCACCGTTCTCAGCGGCTTTCTCGGCGCGGGCAAGACCACCTTGCTGCGCCATCTGCTCAAGGCAGAGCACGGGCTGAAAATTGCCGTGATCGAAAACGAATTCAGCGACGCCGGTATCGACACCCAATTGCTGGGCGAAGAACCGGTGCAAGTCATGACCCTGTCCAACGGCTGCGTGTGCTGCACCATCCACACCGACCTGACCAAGGCCCTGTATCTGTTGCTCGAGCGCCTGGACAGCGGTGAGATCGCCTTTGACCGCCTGGTGATCGAGTGTACCGGCCTGGCCGACCCGGCGCCGGTGGCCCAGACCTTTTTCATCGATGAAGAACTGCGCGAGCGCTACATCCTCGACGGCATCATCACCCTGGTGGACGCCGCCCACGCCGAGCATCACCTGACCCAGACCATCGCCCAGGCGCAGATCGGTTTTGCCGACCGGCTGCTGGTGAGCAAGCGAGACCTGGTGGATGACGCTACCTTCGAAGCACTCAGTGAACGCCTCACACGCATCAACCGCCGCGCGCCGATTCGCGTGGTCGAGCACGGCAAGATTGATCTGGCCGAACTGCTCGATGTGCGCGGCTTCAATCTCAACGCCGGCATGAGCCTGCGCCCGGTGAGCAAGGCGCCGTCCATCGACCGTATATCCAGCCTGGTGCTGCGCACCGACCAGCCGCTGGATATCGACCGGCTCAGTGAGTTCATGAACGAACTGCTGGAAGACCATGGCAAGCAGCTGCTGCGCTACAAGGGCGTGCTCAATATTGCCGGCGAAGACCGCCGCATGGTGTTCCAGGGCGTGCTCAAGCTCTATGGTTTCGACTGGGATACCGAGTGGGCCGAGGGTGAGGCGCGGGAGAGTGTGATCGTGTTTATTGCCGATGAATTGCCGGAGGACAAGATCCGAGAAGGCTTTGAGCGGGTCTATCAGGCATAAAAAAGCCCACCTGTAGGAGCGAGCTTGCTCGCGAAGAACTCACAGGCAACGCGTGCACCCAAGATGCACGCGTTATCGTTGACGTTTTTCGCGAGCAAGCTCGCTCCTACAGTGGGCTTCTTTGTATTACGCGCCGTATACCGGCAGCTTCTTGCAGATGGCCTTGACCTTCTCACGTACCGCGTCGATCACGGCTTCGTTGTTCAGGTCCGCCAGGATGTCGCAGATCCAGCCGGCCAGTTCCTTGCACTCTGCTTCCTTGAAGCCACGAGTGGTCACAGCCGGGGTGCCGAAGCGCAGGCCGGAGGTGACGAACGGCGAACGTGGGTCGTTCGGCACGGAGTTTTTGTTCACGGTGATGAAGGCTTTGCCCAGGGCGGCGTCAGCATCTTTACCGGAAATGTCCTGCTTGATCAGGGACAGCAGGAACAGGTGGTTTTCAGTACCGCCGGACACCACGTCAAAACCGCGCTCGATGAACACGCCGGCCATGGCCTGGGCGTTTTTCACCACTTGTTGCTGGTAGGTCTTGAACTCAGGCTGCAGGGCTTCCTTGAAGCAGATCGCCTTGGCAGCGATCACGTGTTCCAGTGGGCCACCCTGGGCGCCCGGGAATACGGCGGAGTTCAGCTTTTTCTCGATCTCGGCGTTGGCACGCGCCAGGATCAGGCCGCCACGTGGACCGCGCAGGGTCTTGTGGGTGGTGGTGGTCACCACGTCAGCGAAAGGCACAGGGTTCGGGTAGACGCCAGCGGCGACCAGACCGGCTACGTGAGCCATGTCGACGAACAGGTAGGCGCCCACCTTGTCGGCGATGGCGCGGAAGCGTGGGAAGTCGAGGATCTGCGAGTAGGCAGAGAAACCGGCCACGATCATTTTTGGCTTGTGCTCGACCGCCAGGCGCTCGACTTCGTCGTAGTCGATCAGGCCGTTGGCATCGATACCGTACTGAACGGCGTTGTACAGCTTGCCGGAGGAGGAAACGCTGGCGCCGTGGGTCAGGTGACCACCGTGGGCCAGGCTCATGCCCAGGATGGTGTCGCCGCCTTGCAGCAGGGCCAGGTACACGGCGCTGTTGGCTTGGGAGCCGGCGTGTGGCTGGACGTTGGCGTAATCGGCGCCGAACAGTTCTTTTGCACGGTCGATGGCCAGTTGCTCAACCACGTCGACGTACTCGCAGCCACCGTAGTAGCGCTTGCCTGGGTAGCCTTCGGCGTACTTGTTGGTCAGAACCGAACCTTGAGCCTCCATCACCGCAGGGCTGGTGTAGTTTTCCGAAGCGATCAGCTCAATGTGCTCTTCCTGGCGCACGGCTTCTTGCTCCATGGCGGCGAAGAGATCGGCGTCGTACTTGGCAATAGTCAAATCACGGCTGAACATGGCGGTCCTCAAGGATCGGGGGCAGAAAAGGAGGGCATTCTAACCCAATGGGTTTTAGATGGCATATGAAAGGACATCATGTCGCGGACAAGTGGGGCTCATCTCGGGATGGGCGGTGACTGTGCCGGCCTCATCACACCGCTCAATCGAACATGAACAGCGCATCATTGCTGAACTGCGCCTCGAACCGATGTGCCGGCATCGGCCGCCCGAACAGATACCCCTGCACCTCGTCGCAACCATGCTCGCGCAGGAAGTCCAACTGCTCATGGGTTTCCACACCTTCGGCAATCACCGCCAGGTTGAGGCTGTGGGCCATGGCGATAATGGCGCGGGCGATTTGCGCATCCTGTTCGCCGGAGGGCAGGCCATCGACGAAGGTGCGGTCGATTTTCAGCACGTCGATGGGGAATTGCTTGAGGTAGTTGAGGGACGAATAACCGGTGCCGAAGTCGTCCACCGCGATGCTCAGGCCCAGGTTTTTCAGGCTGTCGAGGATGTGCATGGCTTCGTTGACTTCGCGCATCAGGATACTTTCGGTCAGCTCCAGTTCCAGGCACGCCGGCGGCAGGCCGGTGTCCTTGAGGATGGTGGCGATGCGCGTGCCCAGTTGGCCGTCGGAGAACTGCCGCGCAGAGATGTTCACCGAGACTTTCGGCACCCGCACCTTGTTCTGGTGCCAGGTCTTGAGCTGGCGACAGGCTTCGCTGATCACCCAGTCGCCCACGTCCACCACCAGGCCCAGCTCTTCGAGCACCGGAATGAAGTCCCCCGGCGGCACCAGTCCACGGCGTGGGTGGCGCCAGCGCAGCAGCGCCTCGGCACCGGTCAGACGTTTGCCGTCGCCGCTGAACTGCGGCTGGTAATAGAGTACGAATTCGTCCTGCTCCAGGGCGTGGCGCAGGTCGCTTTCCAGTTCCAGGCGTTCCAGGGCGCTGGCGTTCATATCGGCCTGGTAGAACTGGAAGTTGTTCTTGCCGCGTTCCTTGGCGTGATACATCGCTGTGTCGGCGTTTTTCATCAACTGGCTCAGCTCGTTACCGTCCTGGGGGCTGAGTGCGATGCCGATACTGGCGGTCACAAAGAACTCGCGACCCTCCAGCACGAAGGGCTTCACCAGGCTGGCGAGGATCTGCTCGGCCACATGGATCGCGCGGTTCAGCGCCATTTCGCGGTTGACCCGTGGTTGCAGCAGCAACGTGAACTCGTCGCCGCCCATGCGTGCCACGGTGTCGTCTTCGGCCACGCAACCGAGCAGGCGGGTCGCCATTTCCTTGAGCATACGGTCGCCGGCGGCGTGGCCCAGGGAGTCGTTGATCGGCTTGAAACGGTCGAGGTCAAGGAACATCAGCACCACCCACGACTTCTGCCGTTCGGCTGATTGCAGCGCGGTGTGCAGGCGGTCCTGGAACAGCGTGCGGTTGGGCAGGTGGGTCAGGGCGTCGTAGTAGGCCAGGCGGTGGATGCGCTGTTCGCTGGCCTTGCGTTCGCTGATATCACTGAAGAAACACACATAACTCGCCAGGTCGCCTTCGTCGTCGAACACCGCCGTAATGCCGACCCAGGCCGGGTAGTGCTCGCCGTTGCGGCGCTTGAGCCACACTTCACCTTCCCAGGTGCTGTGCTGGTGCAATTGCTTGAGCACGTAGCGCAGGTGGGCTTCCTGTTGTTCGTCGACGGTGAGCATGTTCGGCAACTGGTCGAGTACGTCACTCACTGCATAACCGCTGACCCGGCTGAACGCCTCGTTGGCCTGCACGATATAACCGGCCGGGTCGGTGATCAGGATCGCCGACGTGGAGTGTTCGAATACGGTGGCGGCCATGCGCAGGTCTTTTTCCGCGCGGCGTTGCTGACTGATATCGCGGCCCACGCCGAGGACGCCTTCGAAGGCGCCGTGCTCATCCCACACCAGCACCAGGCGCAGCTCGATCGGCACCTTGCGGCCGTCGGCGCGCAGGCAGTCGAACAGGAACAATTGGGTCTGCACTTGATCGCGGAGTCTGTTCAGCGCGTCGGGATCGCCCAGCGCCCGGCTGACCTGTTCCAGCAAGCTATAGATGCCGGTCAGTTGCTGCGGGTTGGCGATGATCGACTGCCAGCCGTTCTTGAATACCCAATCCACGTCGTAACCCAGCACGGCGTTGACCGACGGGCTGATGTAGTTGAGGGCCAGTTGGCTGTCGGTGGAGCAGATCACGTCGCTGATGCTTTCGGCCAGCATGCGGTAGCGCTTTTCGCTGTCGCGCAGGGACTCGCTGGCTTCGATCTGGTCGGTGATGTCCTTGGCCACACCGATGATGCGCGTGACTTGCGCCGATTTGTCCCGCGCCAGGGCCTGCTCGCGGATATCAAAGCGCCGCCATTGATTGTTGCGATGGCGAAAGCGCAACTGGCAGTGCAACTGCGTCGCGTAGCCGGCCTGGCGTTGCTGCTGGCGCAAATCGTGGTAATGCTCGGCGTCTTCGGGGTGCAGCAGGATTTCCCAGAAATACTCGCCCATTTGCTGCAGTTCGGCCTTGGTATAGCCGAGGGTGTGGCCCAGATGGTGGTTGCTGAAGATCATCCGCTGGCTGATCACGTCCTGCACATACAAGTGGTCGGGCACGGTACGCACCACGTCCGACCAGAAGCTTTCGCGTTCCACCAGCGACAGTTCGATCAGCTTGCGGCTGGTGATGTCGCTGATGCTGAGGATCACCGCCTTGAAGTCGTCCTGCTGCTCCGGCAGGCGCATCACCATCCAAAGGTACTGTTCGTTGCCGGCCACATCCTTGAGCTGGATTTCCAACTCAAGCTGATTCTGTTGGGTCAGGACCGCTTCGAGTATCTGATGCCCGATGGACGTGGTGTTGCGCGGGCAATCATCGATCAGCCGCTCCCACGCTTCCTCGCAGGAGCCCACTCTGAGCAGGCTCACCGCCACCTGGTTGATCTCGGTGATGCGCAGTTCGGTGAGCAACTGCCGGCATTCCTCGGGGGAGCTTTGCAGCCAGGCGTGCAGTTGCTCGCGGGTCTGCAAGTGCACCTTGCCAAAGAATGCATTCAGGCCCGACAGGTCAAGTACGCACAGGGCGACGCCGGTGCCTTCGAAAATATCCTGATACCGACGCCGGCCTTCATGCACCTGGCGCTGGCGGCGACGCATATTCAGCAGCACGATCACGGGGATCAGCGAGAAGGCCAGGCCCAGCAGGCATTTACCGATAAACGCCGGCAGCAGTTGTTCCAGCACGGCTGCGCGGTCGAACATCCCGCGCAACTGCCAGTCGCTTTTGCTCAGGGGCGTGACCAGCACGCTTTTATTCAGGTCATCCGGGGTCAGGGCGCCGGCCCATTGCGCCGGCATACCGCTGTCACGGCTGACCACTCGGTGGTTCAGGCGATTCTCGATGGCCCACATCGGCCGTTGGCCCTGGCTGTCCTGGCGGGTCAGGTTGACCAGGTACTCGGGTGCCAGGCGCAGCGCCCAGTACATCCTTGAGTCGCCGCTGGGCTGGTGCAGCAACAGATAGATGAGGGTGCCGTCGTTGTTATTGCTCAGGTAGTAGGGTTGGCCGTGGCTGCGCTGCACCAACTCTTCCAGCCAGGCGCTGTCCTGGCTGTCATTGGCGCTGTCGCTGATCATCGCGCCGCTGGGCGCCAGCAGGGCGATACTGCGCAGTTCCGGCAGCGAGCGCTGCAACGTGCGCGTCAAGGCCTGCTGCTGTTCGATATCGCGTGGCGGCTCGACCATCGGTAGCAGGTTAAGGGCAATTTTTGCGCTCAGGGCCATGTTCAGGCTGATCTGTTCAGCCAGGTCGGCGCTGTAGTCGATGGTGTATTGCTGTTGGTTTTTCTGGTTTTGCTGCAACTGGTCCAGCAGTTGCCAGAACAATAATGCGAGCAGCAGGAGGACAAGCGTCGCCAATGCGCCTTTGAGGGTGCCGTGCAGGGGCGTTCCCGGCGCTACATGAGCGGCGCGCAAGGGCGTTGGCGGCGTGACTTTGGACAAGCTGTGATCCTGCGGTTTGGCTGGACTGGCGCGCGACGTGCACTATAAGCCGGACGCCCGGAGGGCGGCTAGCATGCCTTGACTTGTGGCAAAGTGCCAGCCCCGCTTGGCTGGACTGACCAAGCGCATTCAGGTAGCTTTGCCGGTTACGCGGGGGCGTTCCAGCCCCAGACATTCAGGCTTTTTCCGCTCGCTGGCATTGATGATAGTCAACGGCCCGCGCGGCGCATGGCCTGGCACGGGCTTCGCCCGCTTAATTCATCAGTCACTGACGCTAGGTTCACCATGGCTCAATACGTCTTCACCATGCATCGGCTGGGAAAAGTTGTCCCTCCGAAGCGGGAAATCCTGAAAAATATTTCGCTGTCCTTCTTCCCCGGCGCCAAGATCGGCGTGCTCGGCCTCAACGGTTCGGGTAAGTCCACGCTGCTGAAAATCATGGCCGGCGTCGACACCGAGTTCGAAGGCGAAGCCCGCCCGATGCCGGAACTGAACATCGGTTACCTGCCCCAGGAGCCGATCCTGGACCCGACCAAGACCGTGCGTGAAGTGGTCGAAGAAGCCGTCAGCGTGATCAAGGACGCCCAGGCCCGCCTGGACGAGGTCTACGCCGCCTACGCCGAACCGGACGCCGACTTCGACAAGCTGGCCGCTGAACAAGCCAAGCTCGAAGCCATCCTGCAGGCCGGCGACGGTCACAACCTGGAGCGCCAGCTGGAAGTCGCCGCCGATGCGCTGCGCCTGCCGGCGTGGGACGCCAAGGTCGAACATCTGTCCGGTGGTGAAAAACGTCGCGTGGCCCTGTGCCGCCTGCTGCTGTCGGCGCCCGACATGCTGCTGCTCGACGAGCCGACCAACCACCTGGACGCCGACTCCGTCGCCTGGCTGGAGCACTTCCTGCACGATTTCCCGGGCACCGTGGTTGCGATCACGCACGACCGCTACTTCCTCGACAACGTTGCCGGCTGGATCCTCGAGCTTGACCGTGGCGCCGGTATCCCTTACGAGGGCAACTACTCCGGTTGGCTGGAAGCCAAGTCCGACCGTCTGGCTGCCGAATCCAAGCAGCAATCGGCCCACGAAAAAGCCATGAAGGAAGAACTGGAGTGGGTACGAAAAGGCGCCAAGGCCCGCCAGTCCAAATCCAAGGCACGTCTGCAACGCTTCGAAGAAATGCAGTCGCAGGAATTCCAGAAGCGCAGCGAAACCAACGAGATCTACATCCCGGCCGGCCCGCGCCTGGGTGACAAGGTCATCGAGTTCAAGAACGTGTGCAAAGGCTATGGCGACCGCGTGCTGATCGACAACCTGTCGTTCTCCATGCCAAAAGGCGCGATCGTCGGCGTCATTGGTGGTAACGGTGCGGGTAAATCCACCCTGTTCCGCATGCTGATGGGCAAGGAAACGCCGGATTCGGGCAGCATCGAAATCGGTGAAACCGTGCAACTGGCCTGTGTGGACCAGAGCCGCGAAGACCTGGATGGCAGCAAGACTGTGTTCCAGCAAATTTCCGACGGTTCCGACCAGATCCGCATCGGCAACTATGAAATCCCGTCGCGCACCTACGTCGGCCGTTTCAACTTCAAGGGCGGCGACCAGCAGAAGTTCGTCAAGGACCTGTCCGGTGGTGAGCGCGGTCGTTTGCACCTGGCCCTGACCCTGAAAGAGGGCGGCAACGTCCTGCTGCTCGACGAACCGTCCAACGATCTCGACGTTGAAACCCTGCGTTCCCTGGAAGAAGCCCTGCTGGACTTCCCGGGCGCCGCCATTGTGATCTCTCACGATCGGTGGTTCCTTGACCGCGTCGCGACCCACATCCTGGCGTACGAAGACGACTCGCAAGCGGTGTTCTTCGAAGGCAACTACACCGAGTACGAAGCGGACCGTAAAAAGCGTTTGGGCGAAGCGGCTGCCCAGCCGCACCGTGTGCGCCACAAAAAACTGGCCTGATCCGGCTGGTGTGAAAAAAGCGGAGTCCTCGGACTCCGTTTTTTTTTGTACATTTTTCCTGACCCACACCGATCAAAAGTGGGAGGGGGCTTGCCCCCGATAGCTTTTTCCCTGCTGGTGCATAACCTGCCTTGGCAATCCCCTTTTAAGTGCGATAAATCCCTTTTTCCTGGGTTTATTTATATCTAATGCACCATTTAAATTCACAAAAGCGACATTTTGCCCTGTCGCGGTGCGGCATGAATTGATAAAGTCCGGCTCAATCTCATTTAAAAACAATCAATTTGCCGAGACTTCTCATGATCGAATCCGTCGAATCCTTCCTTGCCCGCCTGAAAAAACGCGACCCTGACCAGCCGGAATTCCACCAGGCCGTAGAAGAAGTCCTACGCAGCCTGTGGCCGTTTCTTGAAGCCAATCCCCACTACCTGGCCTCGGGCATTCTGGAGCGTATCTGCGAGCCGGAGCGTGCGATTACCTTTCGGGTGTCGTGGGTGGATGATCACGGCAAGGTCCAGGTCAACCGCGGCTTTCGTATCCAGATGAACAGCGCCATCGGCCCCTACAAGGGCGGCCTGCGTTTCCATCCGTCGGTAAACCTGGGGGTGCTGAAGTTCCTCGCCTTCGAGCAGACCTTCAAGAATTCCCTGACCTCGCTGCCCATGGGCGGCGGCAAGGGCGGCTCGGATTTTGATCCCAAAGGCAAGAGCGATGCCGAAGTCATGCGCTTCTGCCAGGCGTTCATGAGCGAGTTGTACCGCCATATTGGCGCAGACGTGGACGTGCCGGCCGGCGACATCGGCGTGGGCGCCCGTGAAATTGGCTTCCTGTTCGGCCAGTACAAGCGCCTGAGCAACCAATTCACCTCCGTGCTCACCGGCAAGGGCATGACCTACGGCGGCAGCCTGATCCGCCCGGAAGCCACTGGGTTCGGGTGTGTGTACTTCGCCGAAGAAATGCTCAAGCGCGACGGTCTGCGAGTGGAAGGCAAGCGCGTGGCGGTCTCCGGCTCCGGCAACGTCGCCCAATACGCGGCGCGCAAGGTCATGGACCTGGGCGGCAAGGTGATTTCCCTGTCCGACTCCGAAGGCACGCTCTACGCCGAAAGCGGCTTGACCGAGGAACAATGGTCGGCGCTGCTGGAGCTGAAAAACGTGCAGCGCGGGCGCATCAGCGAACTGGCCGGCCGTTACGGCCTGGAGTTCCGCGCCGGTAAGACCCCTTGGGAGCTGGCCTGCGACATTGCCCTGCCATGCGCTACCCAGAACGAACTCGACGCCGAAGCGGCCCGCACGCTGCTGCGCAACGGCTGCATCTGCGTGGCCGAAGGCGCCAACATGCCGACCACCCTTGAGGCTGTGGATATCTTTATCGAGGCGGGCACCCTGTTTGCGCCGGGCAAGGCATCGAATGCCGGCGGCGTCGCCGTGAGCGGCCTGGAGATGTCGCAGAACGCCATGCGCCTGTTGTGGACCGCCGGTGAAGTGGACAGCAAGCTGCACAACATCATGCAGTCGATCCACCATGCCTGTGTGCACTACGGTGAAGAGAACGGTCGGATCAACTACGTGAAGGGCGCGAACATTGCGGGCTTCGTCAAGGTTGCCGACGCGATGCTGGCCCAGGGCATCGTCTAAGCCTCGGCCTCGATGCGCAGCACCTCGATCAACTGGTCGCCGACGGGGCGCTTCCACAGCACCTCGTCACCCTCCTGGGCGCCCAGCAAGGCACGGCCCAGGGGCGAGCCCCAGTTGATCAGGCCGGCGCTGGCGTCGGCCTGGTCTTCCCCGACCAATTGAATGCGCTGCTGCTCGTCATGCTCATTGGCGAACGTCACCCAGCTGCCGATCTGCACCTTGTCGGTAGACGTAGCGGGCGCCACCACCTGGGCGCTCTGCACGCGCTGGTTGAAGTAGCGCAAATCCCGCTCAAGGTCGGCCTGGCGCTGCTTATCGGCCTGTTCGCCCTTGGCGGACTCGGCGCTGTGCGCGACCTGTAGCTGCGCAACCTTGGCCTGCAATTGCGCCAACCCTTGCGCGGTCAGGCGATTGGGCTGCTCACTGACCTGGCGCTCCACCGGCTGATCGGCCTGGGCGGCGGCGTTGTCCTCATTTACAAAAGCTCGGCTCATGACGTTCTCCCTCTATGGAGCTTGGGCCATGTTCGCCGCGCTTTAGTTTCGATGGATGTCTGAAAGCGACCTATTGCGAGCGATAGGCCCGCGCAGCATCCCGGTTCTTCTCCTGTTGCCAGGCGCGTTCACGCTCATCCCAGTGATTGTCCTTGTAGTCGCGCAGCTCCTCGTTCTCGCGCATGGCCTTGCACTGGCGAAAACCATCCTCCCAGCCTTCGGCGTAGACCCGGTCTTTCAGGTAACGCGGCACGTTTTTGCGAAACACCCCGGTGATCACCCCCGCCGCCTGGCGACCGCTGCTGCACCCATCGTCAAAACCATCGGCAAAGGCGGGCGGATAGCCCCGGGCCAGCAATTCCTGATGGGTTGACTGGCAACCCGATAGCCACACCACCGCACACAGCATTACTGCATACCGCCACATTGCTTGCTCCCTGGCCGCTTCACGGCTGATAGGAGAAGTCTAGATAGGGATTTGTCGGGGAGGTGTGAAAGGGGTGTGAGAAAGGTGTGGAGTGCGATGAGATCGAGCGGTGGGCGCCGAAGTCGTTGGCGCCCTCACCACAAGGGCCTATGTCGCCTGGTTGGTCGCCAGGGCCGCATGATCCGCCAATTCCTGCTGGATAAACGCCTCGATCATTGCGCGATAGACCTGCTCGGTCACCTCGGGGTTGGCGCCCACGGTCTGCGCCAGATCCCGCACCTTGGCGATCACCTGCTCGACCCGCTGCGGGGCCTTGACGCCATCGGTGTCTTTTTTGAAGCGTGCCGCCTGGGAGACGTAGCGGCCGCGTTCGGCCAGCAGGGTGACGATTTGCTGGTCGAGGCGGTCGATGTTGTTTCGAACTTCTTCAAGGGTGGTGCAGGTAACGGCCATGTCGAATGAACTCCTGATGGTGCGGGCAATGCTGACAAAAGGTGTTAGTCAGTAGTGATACCACTTCACCTCAAGCATCACTTCATTCACCGGCGTCGACAAGTGGCTGTACTCGCGCTGTGCACTCAGGCGCAGGCCCAGGTTGCGGGACAGTTCCCACTGCTGGTTCAGGCTGAGGCTACGACGTACCTCGCCATTGGTGAAGAAGTCCCCTTTAGCCTCCAGGCTCAAGTTGCCCAGGGGGTTTTTCCATAGCACGCCGGTATTGAACCCGGCCGCGGGGGAGATGGCTTCGTTGAAGTCGTTGTTGTGTTCCACGCGCACGGTGCCGAGGGCGAAGCCGAGCATGTCGTCGCGCAGTTGCCAGGTGCCGCCGGCGCCGCCGTTGACGTGGGCGACCAGGGTTTCGTCGTCGTGTTTACCGGGTACCCGCTCCAGGCCGCCGGTAACTTGCCAGGACCACGGCTGCAGCAAGGCGTTGCGCGGGGTCAGGGAGCGGATGGTGGCCAGATCCAGTTGCTGCAGTTGCCAGTGGTTGCCTTCGTACTGGCGCAGTTTCATCTGCAGGATTTCGATCTGGGCGCCGAGGGGGAAGCCTTCGGCGTTGTCGTTTAGGTCGTGGTAGGCCATGCGCAGGCCGTATTCGCCGAAGGCCTTGTCGCCACGGGTGCCGAGGCCGGCTTGCCAGGTGCGCGATTCATGGCCGTTTTCGGGCAGGCCGGGGGGTGTGATCGTCAGGTCGGGCGCGGGGTTCTGGTTGATCGCGCGCAGCAGTTCGAAGCTGCGTTGGGAGCGCGCGGTGTCGCGCTCGAGGCCATTGGCACGGTAGCGGCCCAGGCGGTAGGCGGCGTCGATGATCAGCGCCTGGCGGTCGCGAGGCAATGCTTTGAAGGCTGGCGCCTGCAATTGCTGCTGGTCGTCGCTGACTTTCAGTACCCATTGCTGTTCGTCGCTGTCGAGCGGCTTGGCACGCTCCAGCAACTCGCGCTCGCGGGAGGGACGGTAGTCGATCTTTTCCACCAGTCCCGCGTCCTTCACGGCCTTGACCGTGTCGGTGGGGATCGCGGTGAGCGGGAATTGCTCGGTCAGGCGCAGGCCGGGGCGGGCCACTTGCAGCAGTTCCAGCAGGCGATAGGAGCAGTTTTCATCGAAGAAAAAGTAGTCGAACTGGATCTGCTTGAGTTCCCACACGTGCTCGACCATCCGCTCGGTCTCGACCTGGGTGAGGTTGAGGCGGTATTCCCACAGGTCGCGGTTTTCGAGGCTGCGGTATTCGGAGAGTTTTTCCTGGTAGGGCACCAGGGCGAACAGGCCGGGGTAGCCGCCCATCAGGCCTTTCCAGGCGTACAGGATGCTGTTGTCCGAGCCTTCGATATAGGCGCCGAAGTTGATCGCGTAGCTGAGCAGCGCAGTCTTGTTGCTCTGCACGTCGGCCTGGTCGATACGCAGCAGGGTGTGACCGAACATCGACGACGGGCTGTTGAGGTAGGCCGCCGGGAAGATCATCACCGCGCTATGGGGCGCGACGTCCTTGAACCATTGCTTGAATTCCTTGCAGTCCACGGCGGGCAGGTCAGTGAGGTGCAACTGATCCTTGAGCCAGCGGGTACGTGCGGGGTAAACGCATTGGGCGTGTTTTTTACCCAGGCTGGCCGGAGCGTAAAGCGCTTCAACGGTGGCCTTGAGTTCTGCATCCGGGTGGTGGGCGCCATCGGCGGCGAGGAAGAATTTCTTTTCACTGACATAGCTGCGCCAGCCACTGACTTTGCCAGCTTCGTAATGGCCCAGAGAAAGCCAGAACGGATCATTGGCCAGTTGCTGCAAACGTTGATCATCAAGATGCGGTGCCGCGTACAGCGGGGCGCAGGCAAAGAGTGCCATCCAGGCAAAGCGTTTGAGCATAGGGGCAACTTAAGTCGGAAATTAGAGAGACCCAAGGAGAGGCGGGTCCAAAAATAAAACCCGCGCCTGGGTAGGCGCGGGCAGGACGAGCTTAAGCCTGGGTAGCGTATTTCGCCAGACGGGCATCGCCTTTCAGTACAGCCAGGGTGTTGTTGTGCACGTCTTCAGCGGTCACATCGGCCTTGCTGAAGATTTGCTGGAAGTGTTCGTGAGCCACGGCAGCGAAGTGCTCGCGATCTTCCGGAGCAACGCCCAGTACCACGGCGTAGGTGGTCAGTGCTTCGCCATTACCCTTGGCCATGTCTTCGGACAGCTCGTTCATCATGCCATTCATGGCAATCCAGGACTTGCCGCCGTAGGTCAGCGCGCTGTTGGTGCTGCAACCGTTGGTGCCCGAGGTCATGCCGAAGGTGGCGTTACCCGAAGTACCGTTGGTGGTGGAAGCCAGGAAGTGAGCTGGAGTACCGCGCTGGCCTTCGAACAACATGTTGCCCCAACCGCAGTTCGGGCCACCTGGTGCTTCAGCCATTGCATTGAGGGAGACGACGGTGAAGAGAGTACCGAGAAGGATCCGTTTCATAGCTTTGTTCTCTTTGTGTGCAAACCAATGGACAAGGGTTCAGGCACTTCATAGCGCCCTAGGGATCGGTTATTAGTCCAACCCGCGCAGTTTGGAGTTTAGGCACGTTCCAAGGGTTCCGTGTGTTTTTATAAAACAAGCGGCAATGTCGCAATTTTTTTTGCAGGGTGCCTCCCGTGTCCAGGGTTTCCCAACGGCGCGCCTTGCCAGAGCGCGCAACAGGGAGCCAGAATGCCGTCATCTGCCCCGCCTGATGTAAGGAAGCCCGATGCCTGATCCTGTTGCTGCCAGCTTGCGTCTAGCGCCCGAAGCGCTGACTCGCCCTTTCTCCGCTGAACAGTTCAGCTTCTCGACCACCAATGATTTGGAGCCCTTTCGCGGTGTGCTTGGCCAGGAACGTGCGGTTGAAGCGTTGCAGTTCGGTGTGGCCATGCCGCGCCCCGGTTACAACGTATTTGTCATGGGCGAGCCGGGCACCGGCCGCTTTTCGTTCGTCAAACGCTACCTGAAAGCCGAGGGCAAGCGCCTGCAGACCCCGGCGGATTGGGTCTATGTGAACAATTTTGACGAACCTCGCGAACCCCGCGCCCTGGAATTGCCAGGCGGCGGTGCGGCGGCGTTCATTGCCGATATCAATGGCCTGGTCGACAACCTCGTCGCGACCTTCCCGGCGGTGTTCGAACACCCGACTTATCAGCAGCGCAAGAGTGCCATCGACCGCGCCTTCAACCAGCGCTATGACAAGGCCCTGGACGTGATCGAGCGCCTGGCCCTGGAAAAGGACGTGGCGCTGTACCGCGACAGCTCAAATATCGCCTTCACCCCGATGCTCGACGGCAAGGCCCTGGATGAGGCCGAGTTCTCGCAGTTGCCGGAAGTGGATCGCGAGCGTTTCCACACGGATATTTCCGAGCTGGAAGAACGCCTCAACGAGGAATTGGCCAGCCTGCCCCAGTGGAAGCGCGAGTCCAACAACCAACTGCGTCAGTTCAACGAAGAAACCATCACCCTGGCCCTGCAGCCTTTGCTCGCACCGCTGTCGGAAAAGTACGCGGAGAACGCCGGTGTCTGCGGTTATCTGCAGGCCATGCAGGTGTACCTGCTGAAAACCGTGGTCGAGCAACTGGTGGACGACGCCAAGACCGACGCCCAGGCCCGCAAGCTGCTCGAAGAGCAATACTGCCCGAGCCTGGTGGTGGGCCATCCGGTCAACGGTGGCGCGCCGGTGGTATTTGAACCGCACCCGACCTACGACAACCTGTTCGGCCGTATTGAATACAGCACCGACCAGGGCGCGCTGTACACCACCTATCGCCAGTTACGCCCGGGTGCGTTGCACCGTGCCAACGGCGGGTTTCTGATTCTTGAAGCCGAGAAGATGCTCAGCGAGCCGTTTGTGTGGGACGCCCTCAAGCGTTCCCTGCAGTCGCGCAAGCTGAAGATGGAATCGCCCCTGGGCGAACTGGGCCGCCTGGCCACCGTGACCCTTAACCCGCAGATGATCCCGTTGCAGGTCAAGGTCATCATCATCGGTTCGCGCCAGTTGTATTACGCGCTGCAGGACGCCGATCCGGACTTCCAGGAGATGTTCCGGGTGCTGGTGGATTTCGACGAAGACATCCCGATGGTGGACGAGAGCCTGGAGCAGTTCGCCCAGTTGCTCAAGACCCGCACTTCGGAAGAAGGCATGGCGCCGCTGACTTCGGAAGCGGTGGCGCGCCTGGCCACCTACAGCGCAAGGCTGGCGGAGCACCAGGGCCGTTTGTCGGCACGTATTGGGGATTTGTTCCAGCTGGTTAGCGAAGCGGACTTTATCCGGCACCTGGCAGGCGATGAGATGACCGATGCGGGCCATATCGAGCGTGCGCTGAAGGCCAAGGCCACGCGCACCGGGCGTGTGTCGGCGCGGATTCTCGACGATATGCTCGCCGGGGTGATCCTGATCGACACCGCCGGCGCGGCGGTCGGCAAGTGCAACGGGCTGACGGTGCTGGAGGTCGGCGACTCGGCGTTCGGGGTGCCGGCGCGGATTTCCGCCACGGTGTACCCGGGCGGCAGCGGCATCGTCGACATCGAGCGTGAAGTTAACCTCGGGCAGCCGATCCACTCCAAAGGCGTGATGATCCTCACCGGTTACCTGGGCAGCCGCTATGCCCAGGAGTTCCCGCTGGCGATCTCGGCGAGTATCGCGCTGGAACAGTCCTACGGTTACGTGGACGGTGACAGCGCGTCCCTGGGCGAGGCCTGCACGTTGATCTCGGCCTTGTCGAAGACGCCGCTCAAGCAGTGCTTTGCGATCACCGGTTCGATCAACCAGTTTGGTGAAGTGCAGGCCGTGGGCGGGGTCAACGAGAAGATCGAAGGCTTCTTCCGCCTGTGCGAAGCCCGCGGTTTGACCGGCGAGCAAGGGGCGATCATTCCCCAGGCCAACGTGGCCACGTTGATGCTGGATGAGAAGGTGTTGCAGGCCGTGCGCGCCGGGCAATTCCACATCTATGCGGTGCGTCAGGCCGACGAGGCATTGAGCCTGCTGGTGGGCGAGGATGCCGGTGAGCCGGACGCCGAGGGGCAGTTCCCGGAAGGCACGGTCAATGCCCGCGTGGTCGAGCGCTTGCGCGCGATTGCCGAGATGATCAGCGAGGAAGACCTGAAGGAAGCGGAGAAGGAGCTGGCGCAGCAGGCGCTGGCCGAAGCCAAGCCCACCTGAGTTCTGAGGCCAGGCCGGATCAAACATGTGGGAGGGGGCTTGCTCCCGATTGCGATAGGTCAGTCATGTAGATGTCGACTGACACACTGCATCGGGAGCAAGCCCCCACACATTTGGATCTGGTTACGTCACTAAATTGACGTCCTTCCGAGGGGCCAACGTCCGTTGGTCCCTACAGCCTTGGTTTGTCATGTTTTTATTCTATTCTGAGCCTTAGGGATATCCACAGGAGTCGCTGGATAGAAACAGCCTCGCCATAGGTTGAGGCTGAACACCGATCTACCGAGGGTCGCCGCCATGCCGCGCAACCTTTGCCTTACCCGCCAGTGCTTCGGCCTGGTTACCCGAATCGAATGTTCCGTTCGCCCGCTCGCGGGGGATAACGGGATGTGGACCTTGTTGTTTGCCGCCGGAATGACGGGTGAGCAGCCTTCCACAATCAAGTCCCAGGGCCCGTTTCATGGGTCCTTCGTGGCAGAAAGCATGCTGCAATCGATCGTCGACAGCCTGACCCTGCACGGCTATGAGCTGGCGGGTGACCCGCAGATCTGGTGCCTGCACATGCAGGCCCATCTGCGGCAGCTCAATGGCAGCCATGAGCAACTGGCGCTGTAGGCGCGGTTATTTGCTCTCGGGTTTGTCCAGCTTGACCTCAAAGCCGTATTGCACGGTACTCAGGTCGGTGCGCTGGTAGCTTTCCAGTGCGGTCGGCTGGCCGTAGAAGTAATGCACGTCAAACAAGGCCGTGCCGTATTCCTCGGCGCGATGGCTGACGCCGAGGATTTCCTTGAGGTAGTTGCCGCTGGCGTCCTTGGCATAGAAGCGCCAGCTGTCGGCGGGGAATTCCTTTTGGTCGACGATCAGTGCGTTGTCTTTGAGCGACAACCCCTTGGGCAGCTTGGCCGCATCGATGTCGCCTTTCTCGATAGTCGCCAGGAACAGCGGGATCGAACCCACCACAAACGCCGGGTTTTCCGGGAACAGGTTGAGGTCGTAGGTGAGGGTGCCGCGGGCCGGGTTCAATTCATACGCCTCGGTCGGCAATTCGATGGGCTCGCCGCGTTCACCTTTCTCATCGGCAGTGAAGAACGTCACCGGTGATTCGCTGCTGTTGCGCTCGCTGCCCACCAGGTCGTCATTGAAGGTGAATGGGTGGTCGAACACGATATGGGCGGCGCTGGCGTCTTCGACGGACTGGCTGATGGTGACGCTGTTCTTCAGTTGTTCCTCGGTCAACGAGGCGTCCTTGAGCCAGCTGGCGGCGCCGTCGTCGTACACGGTGACCGGCATGGGCAAGGCTTGTACGGTTTTTTCCAGGCTGTTCTTGTCGAAGCGCAGGACCGGCAGGTCGAGGTCCTTGCGCGTGACTGTGGCCGTGGAGAAATCCAGCACGTTGATCTGCAGGGTGTCGATCAGGCCATTGAAATAGACCTTGGCGTAATGGCTGCTCTGCTTGTGTTCGAAGGCTTTCTGCTCATCGACCAGTTGCTTTTCAAACCCATCGGACCAGGCCTTCTGTTTTTGCATCTCGGCCAATTGCTTCTGGTAGAACTCGACTTGCGCGCTGCTTTCGTTGATCGAACCCGAGCGTGTGAGGAATTGCCCGGTGCTGTCCCGCGCCTGTACCAGTAAGGGGTTGGGCGATTCGTCACCCACTTCGGGTGCCAGTGGTTGGCTGTTGGTCAGTTCGATTTCGGCGTAGTTCTTTTCCAGGAGCAGCAGGTTGACGGTGATATTGCCTTCGGTGCGTTTGTGGCCGACGTCCTTTTTCGACAAGTCGAAGGTCAGCACTTTGCCCGGTGCGATCACTTCCACTGCGCCTTTGAGGCGAACGGGTTGCGGCTGGCTTTTGTTTTCCGTCTCGATGCCATCGATGAACGGGTAGGTGACCGTCAGGTCATCCGGGTTGGTCAGGTTGGAGCTGCTGGGGCTCAACTGGATGCCGGGATCGGTTTCCGACCATTCCGGCTGGAACGGCACGACCTTGTTGTTGCTCAAGGTGACGGACTGCCATTCCAGGCCGTGGGGGAAGGGGAACTGGTCCGGCACATTGAAGTTGAACGGGAAGACCGGCTGCAGATCGGTCAGGTAGTCGGAATGTGAGGCTTTGCGCAGTACGAACAAGCCATTGATGTAGGTGTCCACCAGCCCTTGCGGCGTGGGGTAGTGCTTGAGCAGCGCGAGGCTGTCCTCGCCGTATTCGGCCTCGATGGGCTTGGTGGCCAGCTTGACCCGCGCCCGTTCCAGCAGCAGCAGCGAGCCGCCGAGGTCGGCAATGGCGTCGCGCAGTTTCGGATCCTGGATGCTGTCGAGGGACTGCTCGAACTTCGCGGTTTTCTCTTCGAGGGTGGCCTGTTTCTGCTCATCGCTTGGGGAACAGCCGCCGGCCAGCAACAAGGCGGCGCACAGGCCAACGCTGGCCAAAGGGGATCGCACATCCATCATCTGAGTTTTTTCCTGTCCGACGTCATCGAGCCGAGTTATTGGGCTCGACACTAGCAGAAAAATTCTCTTACAGATGCCGCCCAGGTCAGTTTTCTCGTGGTTACAGGTGTCTTATAGCGGCTGGTATACTCGCCGCCATTTCTAGCCATGCTGTGTGAGATCCAATGGAACGCTTTATCGAAAATGCTATGTACGCCTCGCGCTGGCTGCTGGCGCCTATCTATTTCGGCCTGTCCCTCGGGTTGCTGGCGCTGGCGCTGAAATTCTTCCAGGAAGTGATTCACCTGCTGCCGAGCGTGTTCTCGATGGCCGAGTCCGAGCTGATCCTGGTGCTGCTGTCGTTGATCGACATGGCCCTGGTCGGCGGCTTGCTGGTGATGGTGATGATTTCCGGCTACGAGAACTTCGTCTCGCAGCTGGACATCGATGAAAGCAAGGAAAAGCTCAATTGGCTGGGCACCATGGACTCTTCATCGCTGAAGATGAAAGTGGCGGCCTCCATCGTGGCGATTTCCTCCATCCATTTGCTGCGCATCTTCATGGACGCCAAGAACGTCGATCCGCAACACCTGATGTGGTACGTGATCATTCACATGACCTTCGTGATCTCGGCGTTCGCCATGGGTTACCTGGACAAGGTCACCAAGCACTGATGCCCCGCGCTGGCCTTACTGCTCGATGAAGTAGTAGGGCTGGCGGTTGATGGCCATCTCCTTGATCACTGTGACCTTGGTGGTCAAGTCGTTGGTATGGTCCAGCAGCGCGACGTTGCCGGGCTTGGCGGTCAAAAAGCGCTGAAGCTCGGCTTCGGTCTGCAGGATCGGGAGGTAGGCCTGGGTGTAGAACACGCTGGCGCCGGCGATCCTCTCATTGGGCTGAAACAACACCACCTCCTTGCCTTCGGCTTGCAGTGCCTGGATCTGACTGATCAACGGCACGAACGACTGGCGCACGTCGGCTTTGGGCGCGAACCAGAAAGCAGCGATCAGGTAGCACGCCACTGCCAGGGTGAAAACGCCGCCAATCACGCGGCGGTGATAGGCGTACAACGCCGGCTTGTGATCCTTCAGCCATTTCAGCAGTACCCGCACATATTCCGCAGCCAGTACGGCGGCGGCCGGTGTCAGGGCCATCAGGTAAACCGTGCGCTTGCTTGAGGCCAGCGTCAGCAGGGTGAATTGCGCCACCAGCCATACGCTGAAAAACAGGCGGTAGCGGTTGCGCACCAGGCTTTTACGAAAATGCCACAGGCCCAGGTACACCAGGATGTTCCACGGCAGGAAGGCCTCGGGCAGCTTGGCGATGTAGTAATAGAACGGTTCGTAATGCCCGGCCTCCACGAACGAGCCGCTGAAGCGCCCGACGCTGTTGGTCCACAGCACTTCGCCCACGGCCTGCATTCCGCCGCGCTGGAACAGGAAACCCAGCCAAATCATCAGTGGCACCAATGCCAGCAGGGTGAACAACGCCGGCTTGAGCCAGTCGGCGAGGCGCAGGCGCTTGTCCATCAGGCTGGTGCTGGCCAGGTACACGAAAATCACGATGCCCGGCATCGCCAGGCCCAGTACGCCTTTGCTCAAGGTGGCGATCACCATGCCGGCGGTAAACAGCGCCCAGGCCCAGGTCGTGGAGCCTTGGCGCTCGGACTCAGGCCGCATTGCCTGGTAGAACGCCAGCAGTGCGGTGGTCACGCCGAGGCTGAGCAGTGAGTCTTCCCCCACGCCGCGCACATTGCTCCAGTAGCTGGCCATGGTCGCCAGGATCAGCGCCGCACTGAAGGCCAATGTTTTCGGGCGCCCGAACCGGCGCAGCATTCCATAGAACAGCATCACGCTGAACAGACCGGCAAATGCCGAGGCCAGACGGACCGCCCCAGGCGTGCCGCCGAACAGGCGAATCGCTCCGGCGTCCAGCCACAGGCTCAAGGGCGGTTTTTCCAGGAAGGGTTCACGAAACAGTTGCGGCACGACCCAGTCATTGTCCAGGTGCATGGCCATGGCGATCCCCGCGACGCGGGCCTCGGTGGAGCCTTGCAGTTCGTGGTTACCCAGGGCAAAGAAAAACAACAGAGCAGCAAGCAGGAGCAGCAGGGGGGCGGGGCGCGTCATGGAGTCTGGCTACCGAGGCAGAAGGCCGTTCGGGGGAACGGCTCGCAATCGGTGAGTATAGGGAGACGATTCTTAATATTTCATGAATGGGAGTGGGTTTATATCGCTGGGCCAGGAGGTTGATGTACCCCCTGGCTTTGCGTGAGGCATTACGAGGCTTTGACTTTGAAGCGGCTCAGGCCCTGTTGCATGGCGTTGGCTCGTTCCGAGAGATTCTTGGCCGCCACCGCGCATTGTTGGGAGTTGACCTGATTCTGCTGGGTGACTTCGTCGATCTGCTCCAGGCCGATGCTCGCCTGCTGCAGGCCGGAAGCCTGTTCACTGGAGGCTTGGTAGATCAACGACACTAGGCTGGACACCGTGCTGGTGCCGCTGACGATATTTCTCAACGAGTCGGCTGTGCGGCCGGCGATGATCATGCCGCGCTGGGTCTTGGTCGAGGAGTCGGCAATCAGCGCGGCGGTTTGCTGGGCGGCTTCGGCGCTGCGGGCGGCGAGGCTCCTGACCTCATCGGCGACCACCGCAAAGCCACGGCCCAGTTCGCCGGCACGCGCGGCCTCGATGGCCGCGTTCAGCGCCAGCAGGTTGGTTTGAGCGGCGATGTTGTCGATGGTGGTGATAATGGCCGTGATGTCTTTGCCCGAGTTGTCGATCTCCGCCATGGCCGCGATCAATTCACTCATCAACTTGTCACTTTCCCCGGCGTCGGCGCGGGAGGTCTGGGATTGCTCATCGGCCTTTTTCGCATTGGCGGCGTTGTCGGTGGTTTGCGCTGCCATCTGGGTCATCACCGCACTGATTTCAGTGATGGACGATGCAGAGTTGGACGCGCCGTCGGACAGCGACTGGCTCAACTCGGTGACCTGCGCGGAACTGCCGGTGATTTGCGTGGCGCTGGCCTGCACCTGGGAAATCAAGGTGTTCAGGTTGCCGACCATTTTTTCCAACGACTTGCCCAGGGTGTCATTGGGCGAGGACAGGCGCACTTCCAGATCCAGGTCCCCCTCGGAAATTCGCTCGGCTACGCGCACCTGGCGTTGCAGGCTTTCCGACATATCGTTCAAGGCAAAGGACAATTGGCCCACTTCATCTTCAGATTTTTGCACCAGCCGACGCGAGAAATCCCCCAGGCTGATGTTGGCGGCCAGGGCCGCGGCTTCACGAATCGGACCGACGATTTTTGCCGTGGCCAACCAAAGCGCCAGCAATGCCAGCAAGGAGATGCCGACGCCGACCGAGACCTGCCAGATGCTGCTTTTGACACCGCGTGACTGCAGTTCCTGCTCCAGGGCCATGGCCTGGCTCATGACCACCGCCTTGGGCAGATGGATCACGATCGCCCAAGGCTTGCCGGTGCGCCCCAGGTTGATCGGCATCTGCACTTCGATTTCCTGGGAGTCCGGGTTGAGCCGGCTGTCTCCCTGGCCCTTCTGCACATTGGCCAACACTTTTTCCCACGTGCCGGGCAGCAAGGCTTTCAGTGACTGGCCGATGAGTTCCGGGCGTTTACTGTCGGCCACCACCAACCCTTGATTGCTCAGGATCGACACCGAGCCTTTGCCGCCATACAGGTCGGCGGACATTTGCTCGCTGAGTTTCTGGATAAACGAAATGTCGAAGTCTGCACCGACCACGCCGTAGAACTTGCCATTGGCGATGATCGGTACCGACAGCGTGGTCAGCCATACATTTTTGCCCTGCACTACGTAGGGAAGCGGGTCGAGCACGCTTTCTTTCTGGGTGTCCCGCGGGCCGGAATACCAGCCGCCCTTCAACACACCGTTGGGGTGGCGGGCATCGGAATCGTACTCAACCAGCGGTTGCACGGCGATATGGCCGTCTGAACTGCGTGTCCAGTAAGGCGTGAAGCGGCCCGTCAGCGGGTTGTTACCGCCCTCATTGATACGAAAGGCTTGATCCTGGCCGTCCAGCGCATCCGGCTCCCAGCATGAATAGGTGCCGTTGAAGTCGGGGTTGTCCTTGAGCACGCTGAGCAGCATCGCATTGATCTGCTCGCGGCCCAGGGTCAGCGGGCTCTGGGCGCTTTTACTCGCTCCCAGGGTATTGGCCATTGTGCGTGCCGAATCCAAGGCGTTTTGCAGTTTTGCCTGGATGGCATTGGCACGCGCCTCAGCCAGGTTTTGCACTTCGCGGATAGTGGCGCTTTCAATCAGGGTTGAAACTTCAGCACCTACAAAAGCCTGGTTGGCATTCGAGGAATACAGGCCATATAACACCAGGCTCGCGCAAGAGATAAACAGGCAGAGCCCGGCGGTGAAACAGATTCGAGTCTGCAATGAGTTGAATTTCATGATGTTTCCTGCCCATGCTAATAGTTGCCAACATCATCGAATGTCGACATTCCGGTACTTTCTTGGCGCAAGGCATAGTGTTCTATCATTGGCTGCTTAGGCATATGCATGCGGTACAGCGCTGAGTTTGCTTAATGCTCTTTTGGCATCTCTTCATCGAGCCATAAATGCTCGGTATTTTTAAAACCGTAACGCTGGGGCGGTACTCTCGCGACAATTCGGTCGGAGTGTGCGGGATCACTCAGGTCTATTATTTTCGGCGTTACATAGATATTTAGAACGGGCAGGAAAAACACTTTGATTTTTGGCGTCAATAAAGAGTCGGGATGTTGCTCTATGACGACACCGATACTGCCACTTTTCAATTGAACGATAGAACCGATCGGGTAAATACCCACGGACTTTAAAAACGCACGAAATACCTCGTCATCAAAGTGTCCGTCCCATGTGGACATTTGCTGGATGGCGACGGCGGGGTCCCAGCCCTGGTTGTAGGAACGGTCCGAGGTGATTGCATCGTAGACATCGCATACCGCCGCCATCCGGGCCACCAGGCTGATCTGGTCACCCGCCAACTGATGGGGGTAGCCGGTACCGTCGACTTTTTCGTGGTGATGCAGGCACACATCCACGACCATTTCGCACATCTGCGAGGCCGCCAGCAGGGTTTTCTCCCCCTCCAGTGGATGGGTGCGCACCAACTGCAATTCGTCACTGCTCAACCGGCCAGGCTTGTTGAGGATGGCACCTGGTATGGCCATTTTGCCGATGTCGTGCAGCAACCCGGCCATCCCGACCCGACGAATCAGTGCGGTGGACAGGCCCAATTGATTACCCAGGGCAATCATCAACGCACACACGGCGACCGAATGCATGTAGGTGTAGTCGTCGATGCTTTTCAGGCGTGCCAGGCTGATAAAGGCGTTGGGATGGCGGGCGATGGAGCTCGAAATGTCGTCCACCAGTGCACTGATGTGTTCCAGCTCCAGGGCCCGGCCCATGCGGGCATGGCCGAACATTTCGACAACGGCGGTCTTGGCGCGGCTACAGATTTGCTGTGCGGCCACCAACTCGTCTTGCATGGATCTGGGGACGGCGGGGACGGCTGGCGCTGCTGTCGGGGCCTGGGTGGCTGGCTGAGTGCCGCAGCTCAGCGCGCACGGCCCTTCTGAGGGTACGCCGTCCCGCCAGAATGGCTTTGCCTCGCCGTCAGGCGCCTGCAGATTGAGTTCATTGCACTTCAACATGGTATGCCCTCTGTTGATGTTCTTCTTATACCTTTCTCATCAGCCTCCTTGGCTTGAGCAGTGTTGTCTTGCCTTTCAGGTCGGGCTCGCGGTCTTGATACGCGCGACTACGCGGCCTGCCAGGTCATCCGGGCGAAACTTCGCCAGGAAGTCATCGGCCCCGACTTTCTTGACCATGGCCTGGTTGAAACCGCCCGACAGGGAGGTGTGCAGCACGATATGCAACTTGGCCATGCGCGGGTCGCCGCGGATTTCGGCGGTCAGGGTATAACCGTCCATTTCCGGCATTTCGATGTCCGAAATCATCATCAGGAACTCCTCGTGCGGGTTGCGCCCCTCGTCAAGCATGGCCCGAAGGTAATCCAGCGCCTGGCGCCCATCGTTCAAGGCGACCACCTCGACGCCTACCGTCTCCAGGCAGCGGGTCACCTGTTTACGCGCCACCATCGAGTCGTCCACGGTCAGCACACGCAGATGCCTGGCCTGTTGGGTGACCGCGTCATCCACCACCCCGACGGATATTTCCTCGGACGAGGGCGAGATTTCCGTCAGCACCTTTTCCACGTCGATGATTTCGACCAGACGATCATCGGCACGGGTAACGGCCGTCAGGTAATTGTTGTCGCCGCTGCCCTTGGGGGGCGGATGAATGTCTTCCCAGTTCAAATTGACGATGTGTTCAACCGCATACACCAGGAAGCCCTGAACGCGGTTGTTGTACTCCGTAAGTATAATAAAGGCGCTTTCTTTATCCGTGATGCCAGGCAGCCCCGTTGCCATCGCGAGGTCTAGAATAGGAATGCAAGCGCCGCGTATATTGGCAACGCCACAAATGTTGTTATTAGACTTTGGTAGTAGAGATAACTTGGGGCAGCGGATAACTTCCCGAACTTTAAAGACGTTGATTCCGTACAGCTGTTGGTCGTTGAAGCGGAATAGCAATAATTCCAGCCTGTTCTGACCGACCAGTTGTGTACGGCTGTTAACGGATGCCATTACACCTGCCATACACACCCCTTGATTCTGGTTGGAACAGCGTTGATGTCGTAATGACATTAGCATATGTAAGGGAATGTAAAATATATGTGAAATAAAAATAATCGAGGGGTTTATCGTTAAAGCAGCAGCGATGCGGATGAGTAGCTATTCAGGCGGATGTTTGAAAATAGTTAGTTGGCTAACTTGCTATTTTTGCAGCTGAGAATGATTCAGGTTGAAAAAGCGTAGGGTTCGCGCGTATGACTACTTTTGTTACTGGAGTGCGCAGGCGTCTCCGGTGAGTAGCAACACGCCTTCGACCAACAGTTCACCCAGCACAGTGGATTGGTGGGTGGCCAGTAGCGTGTGCCGGTTGGCGCCTTCGAGTTCGAAGGCCTGGTCATGGCGTTGGGTGAGACGAGGATTTGGCGAACATCAAGTGGACTTTGCGCAGAGCTCCTGCATCAGAGTGAATTACGCCGGTACCCTTGTTCAGCACCGTATCCCGCTTGTGCTCCTACTGGAAATGGATTGGGAGGATTGTGGGGAGGACGTCGTCTGCACAAGTGCAGGGGCTTTCCCAAGGCGGGGGGCTGGGTAGCCGGGGTGTCAAAGCGTCTGGAACGCAAAAGGCCTATATGGAAGCCAATAGCTCCGAAACCCTTGGTTTTTCTGGATTTCAGGCACAAAAAAAGACGTCCGTGGACGTCTTTAGGCCGGGGTAATCTGAACTGTCCGCGTATCACGTTGATTTTGTTTATTATTTCCAATTAACTATTTTTTTTGGAATACCAACTGGAATACCACTGATTCAAAGATTCAAAATGTATCGGCTGGCAACGGATATTTTTTTCGCCAAATCCATCAAGCTTCAGTCGGCTCAACGGCTGCGGTCTCCCGTTGAAGGACATAAGCCGCTGGCTATCATCGGCGATTGCTTCCTGTCCTTGATGGCTCATTGCCTTTCTGAATGCTAATATTTCAGATCTTTTCCAAAGGCCGTAGAGAATGGACTCGCTAGGTATCGATCAGCGCATCAATTCTGCTCCAGAATTGGGCTGTGCGTTCCATGTTTGCGCTCCAGCACTCTCCAATACCATCACCAAGAGAATGGCATGACTAATCATCAAAAGCCCATGCTGGGCGTTTTCGTGCATGGCTTCACCGGCGGTAGCGAAACGTGGAAAAACCCTAGCGGCTTAACTTTCAAGAGCCTGCTCGCAGCAGAGCCTGAAATCAACCAACAGTTCGATTTTGTCGAGTTCGAATACTTTACTAAGGTAGTAAGTATTTTTAATACAAACCTCTTGCAGAAGGCTGCAGGCTTTTTGGGGTTTGGGCGTAGTGCTGTCAGATATAATAGGCCAATTAACAAGTTGGCCCAGGAGCTTCAAACGTTTATCCAGTTGAATGCTGATGCTTATGAAGGCATAGTATTAATAGGGCACAGCATGGGTGGACTAATCTGTAAGGAAGTAGTTTTATCGCAAGTGAGAGGAGAGGTTCCAGAAATAGTTGGTTATGTGTCTGTAGCAGTTCCGCATAAGGGGTCTCTCAATGCAATGCTTCTTTCAGGTGTTAACACTAACGCCAAAGAATTTACTCCTCTTAATGAATATAACGATCAGCTAAATAATAGATGGATAGATCAAAAGAGTAGTCTTCCTGAGTCCTTGTATTTAGTCGGGCAGCATGATCAATACGTGCCTAGTACCAGTGCACTTCCTTTCAATACCAAGCACTTTACATTGGCGCACGATCACAACACTATTTCCAAACCGGTAGGTCCTGCTGATGGATCATTCAAAGCAGTTGCTAAATTTATCTCAAAAATCGCTAAAGCGAAAATGATGGAGGCAGCTTTAAATGTTTCATATGACGAAGCTGCCCCTGAATATGATAAAGAGATTTTCGTCATAAAAATGATTCTTGCTGAAATCGGGCCAAAGGGGATAGATGATGCGAAAGAGTCATTTTTTAATGCGGAAATAATCACCAAGGCAGCCGACGACGCCGACAAGGAAATGTTACGCGACTTGCGAGCGAAGGTTATATCCCTCTACCGCCAAACGTACAATCACTACACAGCAATCCAGAATTCACCAAATGTGGTTTTTGCACAAGTGCATGAGAAGCTTCTATCGCAAGACAGACAAAGTCTTGAAGTGGGTGCTAAGTATGTAAATTTTCTGCATAAAAAGGGATTGCTTCATCAGGTTGCCAATAAGCTATGCACTACCGTTGTTTGGCACGACGACACCGATCTTGACGAATTACATAGGAAGACTCAATGAGCATCGACTACATGTTCTTCGATTATCGGGAAGAACAGTATACGAGTATGTTCAGAATATGGGCGATTGCTGAGACATTAGACCGCAATAGTAAGGGGCGCAATGTCTTGACCTTGAATAAGGCTCTGCTCATTGATTTGATAGTGAAAAACCCGTCTTTGTTTCGGCGAACCTGCGAGTTTTTGAGCGGGAAAGGAACTGCTCGAGTGGTGGGGGACGTTCTATACAGTACTCATGTCGATAAAAGCCATAGAACTCGGCAAAAAGACTTTCTAGCTAAAGTTCTTCTCCTGCAAAAAGATGGAGTAGTTAACTTCTTTCGTGAGGAGGAGGACTACTACTTGCAGTGCTTGCAACCGCTGCCGATTAGTGAAGATGAGAGTCTTGTTCACCTCAAGAGTCAGCTTGTTGCAATAAAAGGCATCCTTAGTAAATCGGATGCAATTATCGAGAAAATGATTTTAGGTGCCGAATGAGCAATAGACCGTCTTTAATAATCCAGCGATTAGTTTTGTCTGGGGTAAGCAAGAATTATGAGTCTACTTTTGCGCCAGGACTGAATATCGTTCGTGGTGCAATGGACTCTGGAAAATCTACAATTCTTCACATGATCAATTATTGCCTTGGTGGGTCAAATAGGAAAATTCTATATGACGAGGTAAGAGCAAAAGTTCGTATAATATCTCTTCAGGTTTCGCTGAACGGCCAAGTTTTTACTTTCGAGCGCCAATTGCTGGATTCTAAAGCTGCAGTCAAAGTTTATGCCTGCCCCTACGATAATCGCGATGAGGTTTTTCCTCAGTTTATGTCCGCTGATTCGCAAGGCTCTATGCCTGATGGCTGGCTGTCGGACTTCATTCTCGAAAGCTTGGGGATCGCTCGTGTAAAAATCACTGAGTCCTCTAGGAATCCGAACGCAGGCGAAGATCGTCTTAGCTTTCGTGATCTAATGAAATTAATGTTTTTAAAACAAACCGAAGTCGGTTCTGACGGTCTGTTAGACTATAAGAATAAGTCGGTATTTTTTAAGAATGTTAATGTTCAAAAATTTGTTTTTAATGTTCATGATGAACAGCTTTCCAATCTAAAAACTCAACGAAATCTAGAATCTACAATACTTAATGAACTTCAAAAAAGCGAAAAAACAATATCTGCATTTTTAAAAGACGTAAGAATTCCTCTTGATAGATTTTCTGCTGGCGATCAGATTGATGAGGCGAAGAGTAAAATTCAAGAGCTAGATGCTGCGACTCAAGAGTTAAAAAATGACTTGGGTTTTAGCACTCAAGCCTCATTAGCTCTGCGTCAAACTATAGTAAATTTCAAATCGGAACTTGACACTAAAAATTTAGCGATCGATCTCGCAAAAAAGCAAATTGACAATTTTACAAAATTGAAAAGTACTTATCGGCTTGAATATGACAGTCTTCAGTACTCCAAGCTGGCACGGCCTCATATTTTTAGTATGCAATCCTGTAAGATAATTGCGTGTCCTTTATGCACTTCCGAGTTGTCGCTCGATACGGAGGTTATCCCCGAGGAGGATATAGCCGCGCTTGAACGTTCTCTTAAAAATCGTTTGGCGGGGTTAGATGCGTCAATCAAAAATTCTTTAGAAAAAATCGAGAGTATAAAAACTGAGACTGCTCATATAGAAAGCTTGATCAACGAAAATACTCAGATTTTCGATCAGAGTAATCTGTCTAGCATTTCTCCATTGATTTCGATGATTGAAGCTTCTGAAAAAACGAAAATACAAGCTCATCTTGATCTTTCCCAATTGAAGCGAAACTTATCGATATATAATAAATATACGGAAATAAAAGATAAAATTCGAAATAAACAGGCGGTGATTGATAATCTTAATGATGCCATTTCTACCGTCGAGGGTGGTCTGGTTGATTTGGATAATGTAGTAACTGAATTAGGCGCCATGTTTCGTAATTACATGAGCCGTAGCGCGGTTCAGAATGTCCAAGCGGCCAGTTATAGTAAGACATTTACAGCTAGCTTGAGGGGGGTTTCCTATTATGATCATCTTTCGGGTGGTATAAAAACTGTTACTTCGATTGGGATGTATCTGACGCGTTTCTTATACACGCTGGATCATAAAAGTAATTTGCCTCCGCTTCTTATGATTGATACCCCTGGGCAGAATATCGGTCGAAAGCGTTCAGCGGATGATGGTGATGCAAGCGTTTCCGATCCGGATGTTTATGAGAAAATCTATCAGCAATTATTAGACGCTGTTAATTATGCTGAGGAAAAACAAATTCCTTGCCAGATCATTGTAGTCGATAATGATTTTCCAGATATTTTGACTACACCACCGTACAGCGATAAATATCATTTGGTGAAAAGGTTTCAGAAAAATAGTGATAAATTTGATAAGGGCCTTATTGATGATGCGTGATTTATCTTGCTAATAAATTAACGGGTTATCAGGGCTCTAGCTGATTGGTGTTGGTTTTTTAAAGGTGTCATTTAGGGTGGGGATTAACTTTGAAGGGGTTTTTCCTCATTCGCTTCCAGATAATGAGAGCGGTGAGTTGGTAGTAATACCGGGAGGCGTATGAATGGGCTTTTAGGTGCTGATTAAAAAACCAGTGCACATGTTTGAGTTGCCAGGCCCAGGGATTATCTCGTTGCCATCGCTGGTGAATGGCTGTTTGCATGATTTGGGCTTGCCGTAGATGGCGTTGTCGAGTGGCCTTTGAGCCAGTTAAGACACCGCTGAGGAACAGCCCCATATCGTAGGGCTTGGTCATGCTCGAACTCCAATGTAGGCCGAAACCACATCGATTCGGTTATGCCCAAGCTCGAGACTGATTTGCCGTCGCGCCTGTTGGTCCAGAACGCGGTCGATGCTATAGCATCGGCCACCGTTGACGGGGGCTGCGTGGCCAGTAAATTGTGCGTAACGCTCGCACGCATAGGCCGCTCGCAGTTCATGAAGCCCCTTCAGCCCCAACTTCTGTAGTAATTCACGGGTGGGCCTAACGGACTGTTGCTGGAACTTGGCGTAGCTTTCATCTTGGGCCAGCAAATTGCGGCTGTGGGGCGGCGAAGCGTGACGAGCTATCTGCAAGGCTGCCTTCACCTCTTTATTTGCGATGATCCATCGCGGTGCCGAAGCCCCGGACCGGCCGCCTTTGGTGCCATCCTGAATATTGATGCGACCTAAGTGTTTAGCCTCACGTTGCAAACGTGGGAGATCAGCCAGGATCGCTTCGCGTAGGCGCATGCCGGTTGCGCGGGCCAAGCAGACAATCGCGGCTACGCGGTGGTGCCGCTGTTCGCGAAGCGCTTCAATCACTCGACTCAATTGTTGGTGGTCTTGGCCATCCGGTGCTCGGGTGCGTACGCTTGATCGCTGCATGCCGAGTGCGTTACTCGGGCTGGTGATTTTCACGTACTGATCACCGCGTAGCGCAGCGAGGGTGCGGTTGACGCTACTCAGGCGGTTCTGCGCGGTGGCGATGCAGAGTTCGCCTTGCTGGATCTGTTGGCGCAGGTGCGCGGCGTAGCTTTGCAAGGTACTGCGATCTATCTGGCGGGCATCGTTGTAACCTGGGCCGTCCGTAGACCGACACCATTTCACAAACGCCTGCCAGCGATCGCTGTGTGCTTTGACCGTGGCGAAGTGGCCGCCCGCAAACATATCTTTCAGTGCCTGCGGGCCGGCATAGCTCAATTGGCGGCCGTAGCCAAAGTTTCGCCCATCACGCCGACCGAGCAGTGCCATCTGCGTCACCGTTTTCATTGTCTTGCAGAAAGCACAGCACGGCTTTCCAGTGGCGGCTGATCTTGTCCACCTGTTGCCAGTGTGTGGGGCGAATTAGCAGGGCATTTTTCTGGTGCTGCAGCATGACTCCTTCTTCGCGCAACTGCTGGATAAGTAGGTTTATGTCGGCGGAACCTAAGGTGGGTGTGGCGACAACGGCGACAGTGGCGACAACGCCCGCAGTTGCTGGCCTGGGACCTGGCGACAAGGCGGCGACAGAAGTGGCGACACACCGCAACGGAGTTCGGGTTTGATACTGCGCCTGATAACGGCGCACTGCCTCATTGAGGCGGAACATGGCGCACCTCGAAAGTCTTGGCATCGCGACTGTTCAACCAGTTATGCGTGATCAATTCGACCAGCAGCGTAATGGTGTGATGACTGCTTCTGCGGGCAAAGCGGGGGCCATTACGATTGAGATCGCGCACGGTAAATTGGTTCCAGCCTTTTTGCGTCAGCCAACGCAGCAGGCGATCCGCCTCTTCGCGTAACGTGTTGATGGGTTCTTGTTCTGTCAGGCGCTGGATCTCAGCCAGGTAGTAATCCATCAGCGTCGAAGCGCGCTGGATATGGACTTCGCCTACCACTTTGGCGTCTTCAATTACTGCTAGTACGCCGGCAATGCGCAGCACATTGGCTGCCGCTTTTCCCGCGACGGATTGGATGCTGGCCAGTTCGCCGAATTCGCCAGACTGGCATTCGATTGTGTCGTGAATATCAATCCAGGCAGTGCGGGCGCTAGGCGTCAGTTCCAGCCTGGCTGGGTTAAGTGAACCGTCCTTATGCAGCGACAACGGCTTATCCAGCAGGGTAATGATGCGTGCTTGGTAGCGCTGGACCTTTGCATCTCGCGTCAGGTCGATTGCCTTGTACAGGCGCCGACCGACCAGGCGTTCGGGCCAACTGATCAGGCAGCGGCCTAGGATGCCTTGACCATTGATTACCGGATCTTTGAGTAGCTGGTTGGCCAGGTAAGGCTGAAGCATCAGATGCAGACTTAGACGGCGATCATAGGCACGCAGGCTTTCCCCGGGCATGGAGCGCGCTCGGTCGATTGGGCTGCCATCCCAGAGCGAGGATAGGGTAGTAATGGCCTTGAGTTGGTTCTCTTTGCTCATGGTGCTGCTGCCGAGGAACTGGCCACCTTCATCGTTGAATAACCCCATGCTGGGCAAACCATGGCACAGGCTTTTGATCAAAGCCTCGATAGTGGGTTCGGCGATGATCAACCTGGGCGGTACGGGTTCGGAAAGCTCACGGGCTTCAAGCTTTCCACGGATGGCTGCGCGGTAGGCTTTCAGCTGTTCCGAGTACAAGGCCCATTGCTGCCGCTCCCATTCGCGCGCCGCTGTCAGCGCCAAGTGGTCCACCGCGCTTTTGCGATCACCCGACGACGCCACCGTCAGCATATACAGGGACAACGGATAAATGCGGCCATCGAGATGCACATTGGCGTGCGGCTGGCTCACCAGGGCTGAGGTGACCAACACCGATTGCGCGGCCATAGCGCAAGGCACGCCGATGACGTCGGCCATCCGCTCCACCGCGGGCCCCAATATCTGTCCCAACGCTTCGACCGGATACGCCAGCGGCTCGGGCCGATACTCCAGCAGCGGCCGTGGCAGGTCGAACGTTTCGCACAATTGCATCGCCATTCTCCTGGTGCTTCGAGTTTTTTCCTCACTTTCCCCGCCACGGTTGTTGAGTGTTATCAGGGATCAAGGCCCCTGCTGCCTGTGAGATTTGTCCACTAACGCGGGACTGGCGGCTCCTTACGGCCGAGAGCTTGGGCATCTCATGATCTGGCCCCCTGAGCACCGATACCGGTGGGCGGGTGGAGGCTGCGTCGGGTGACGAGACCGGCGCCGCGAGATCCTGAGTCGGTTGCGGGTAGTAATGCGATGACCGGGGCGTGCCTGACTGTCAGTCAGGTGCAGTCCATTCCATGGGCTGCGGCACCATCATCTGCATCGCTGCTGCGGGTGACATCGGGATTTGTCATTCCGATTGTCATTGGGACAAAAGCCGCAATACATTGCCGGGTAAGGGCTGCGGCAGTGGTTTCGGCGCCCGTCTCTTTCCGGGAGAAAGAGACGGGCTTGGGTTGCCGCATTTGCACTGTGGATAAGTTGGCTTCCATCACGTTGGGCGTGACCGCGCGTACTACCGGAAGCGAACGCGCATGGGCATGGACCGCCACGGCGTGGCGTAGCCTTAAAGGTCCTGGCTACCTGGGCATGCTGTCGAGGACAGCGCTTTACGGTTCTGGTGTAACGCTTGCGCGGCGGGTGGTCAACCGAGTGTGCGGTGGGTTTTTTATGCGGTGTACGAGTATGGAAGAGGGTGGCATTGAGTGGACGAGAGGCCATTCGTCGGTTTTTTTAAGTGAGCCCCTGAGGACGGGAAGGCGAAGCCTTCCTGCCCTCAGGGGCTTGGCCGGTAAAGCTCAAGGGCAACGCAGATGGTGGCGACTGTCGCCGATTTGTCGCCATATGCCAGACCCGTTAATGCGCGGGTTGTCGCCACTGTCGCCGCTGTCGCCAACAGAACTGTCACTGCGTCTGAGGTGTTACGGATACTGGCGCCATCCACTGAGTGCTTAACGTATCGGTATGGCGTTGCGGTCCTGCGTTTAATTGATCGCTGGGCCAATCCATCATCGTACGGCGGCGTTCGATGCTGTCCTCGCGGTTGTACCTGACAGCCTCAACCGCTAGTCGTTACACTGCGCGCACCTTGTCAGGCTGGCGTTTCCCCGGCTTGGCATATTGCCCTCAGTGTTGCTTCGCTGAGCATCAAATCCATTATTCAATTCAGGTAGTCATCAGTAGTGATCACAGGCGCCATCAAATCCCAAGTTGACCAGATCTGGAATGCCTTCTGGAGCGGCGGTATTTCCAACCCCATGGAAGTTATCGAGCAGATGACCTATCTGCTGTTTATCAAGCGTCTTGACGAGTTGCAGACGGTTAAAGAGCGTAAGGCCGCGCGCACCGGGCAGCCGATTGATAATCCGATTTTCAGCCCCTACCAGGCAGATTTGCGCTGGGCGGCGTTCAAGGCACTGGGTGATCCGGCCAGCTTATACGCGCTGATTGCCGATAAGGTGTTCCCTTTTATCAAGTCGCTGGGCGGCGAAGATGGCGAGTCCACCTACGCCGCGCATATGAAGGATGCGCGCTTTACTATTCCCAACCCTGCGTTGTTGGCCAAGGTGGTGGACATGCTCGACGCCATTCCCATGGAAGACCGCGACACTAAGGGCGACCTCTACGAATACATGCTCGGCAAAATCGCCAGTGCTGGGCAAAATGGTCAGTTCCGTACACCACGGCACATCATCAAATTAATGGTCGAGATGATGGCGCCCAAGCCGTCGGACACCATTTGCGACCCGGCCTGCGGCACCGCTGGTTTTCTGGTGACGGCTGCCGAGTACCTCAACACCCATCACAACCACGAGTTGTATCAGGACGCAACCAGCGCCAAGCGCTTTAACCACGACACTTTCCATGGCTTCGACTTCGACAGCACCATGCTCCGCGTTGGCTCGATGAACATGCTGCTGCACGGCGTGGAAAACCCGGCGATTGAAAACCGCGATTCTCTTAGCGAAGGCCATGCCGGTGTCGAAGGTCAGTTCAGCCTGATTCTGGCCAACCCGCCGTTTGCCGGCAGCCTGGATTACGAGAGTTGCGCCAAAGACTTACAGCAAGTCGTTAAAACCAAAAAGACCGAGCTGTTGTTTCTCGCCCTGTTCCTGCGCCTGATGAAAGCCGGCGGCCGCGCGGCGGTGATCGTTCCGGACGGCGTATTGTTCGGCTCCAGCAAGGCGCACAAAACACTACGGCAGATGCTGGTGGAGGAGCACAAGCTGGACGGCATTGTCTCCATGCCCTCCGGCGTGTTCCGCCCGTATGCCGGGGTGTCTACCGCGATCTTGCTGTTTACCAAAACCAACTCCGGCGGCACCAACCACGTCTGGTTCTACAACATGCATGCCGACGGCTTCTCGCTGGACGACAAGCGCAATGAGCTGGACGCGAGCAAACACGAATGCAACAACCTGCCCGATATCCTCGACCGCTGGCATAAGCGTAATACCAGCACCGGCCTCGACCGCACCGCGCAAAGCTTTCTGGTGCCTAAGGACGAGATCGTTGCCAACGACTATGACCTATCGATCAACCGCTACAAGCAGGTGGTGTATGAAGAGTTGCAGCACGAAGCGCCGCAGAAAATTCTGGCTGAGTTAAGGGTTTTGGAGGCGGAGATTTTGCGAGGGATGGATGAGTTGGGGGGAATGATCGGTGCCGAATAACCTTGTTAGGTCAACTCGGCAGCTAGGTGAGCTTGCAGAGGTTGTGACCAAAGGAACTACCCCAACAACGTTAGGCCACGATTATGTAGGTGCCGGTATACCTTTTATTCGTGCCAACAATCTTGTCGGAGCATACGTTGATCCAGCGAAAGATGTTCTTTTCATTGATGAAACGACCGATGACTTGTTGAAGCGTTCTAGAATTCTTCCGGGTGACGTTCTTCTCTCAATCGCGGGAACAGTCGGGCGGGCTTCCAGGGTCCCGGACCATTCACCCGCTATGAACTGCAATCAAGCGGTTTGTATAATTCGATGTACTTCAGAAATTGATGGCGACTTCCTGCGCTATTGGTTGGAAAGCCAGAACGCTAAAGCGCAGATTGCAACCTCTAAAGTCACAGGTGTGATTTCTAATCTCAGCTTGGCTGAGGTTAAGTCATTAGAAATCCCTCTTCCACCAATCACCGAACAACGTCGTATCGTGGCGATTCTGGATAAGGCCGATGCTCTGCGGTCCAAGCGCCGCGAAGCCATCGCCAAGCTCGATCAACTGCTGCAATCCGTATTTCTGGAAATGTTCGGCGGCAGCACCGGAACGACCACATCAGTAGCTGAGCTTGCACCTTCTGCGGGTGCTATTCGGACCGGTCCCTTTGGCAGTCAATTACTGCATAGCGAGCTTGTTGATCACGGCATCGCTGTCCTTGGTATAGATAATGCTGTATCCAATAAATTTATATGGGCGAAGCCAAGATTCATTACGGCAGAAAAATATTCTCAGCTCTCTCGCTATCGGGTTAATCCAGGCGACGTACTAATCACCATCATGGGGACCTGTGGGCGATGTGCTGTGGTACCTGACGACGTTCCAGCAGCTATTAATACAAAGCATCTTTGCTGCATCTCGCTCGACCGCACGCGCTGCGAGCCGGAGTTTTTGCACTCGTACTTCATGATGCATCCCATTGCCCGGAGATACCTTGAAAGTCGAGCAAAAGGCGCAATCATGGCGGGGCTCAATATGGGAATCATCAAAGAACTACCGGTTGCGTTACCCTCGTTGGAAGATCAGCGCCGTTTTGTCACGATCAAGAAATCGCTAGAAAGGCAGAGCGCGCAGGTGATAAGTCAGGAAAACCGATCTAACGAGCTTTTTGCTGCGCTCCAGCAACGTGCATTTGCAGGTGCGCTTTAGGTCATAACCAGTGCCCCAGCACGCCAAGGAACAGGCAACTTCGTATGGCGCAATTCTTCCCCGCCCGCACCGTCTGTCGTTTCGACAGCTCCGGCGAACGTCGCTTCGCCGAAATGGGCTCACAGAAGGCGGTAGGTTGATATGAGCAACTTTGAATTTCTCATCCCCGAATTCAAAACCCTGTTTGAGCCGGCCAAGGGTGCGGAACAGCTGGTGTATTCCGACCCGCGTGCCTGCTGCATGCGCACCCGCCATGCCCTGGAACAGGCTGTGCATTGGCTGTACGAGCATGACCGCGACCTGCGCATGCCTTACGACAAAGGCCTTAACCTGCTGCTGACTCAGCTCGAATTTGTGCGACTGCTGCCGCCGCAAATTCATCAAAAGGCGCGGCTGATTCAGAAGTTCGGCAATCAGGCGGTGCACGCCAATCAGCCGATTAGCTACAGCGATGCGATGAAGCTGGTGCGAGAGCTGTTTCATCTGCTGTTCTGGCTGGCTCGGACTTATACCCGAAAAAGCGACCCAAAGAGCATCGATGCGGCGTTTGACGAAAAGCGCGTGCCGCAGTTGGTCAGTGCTAGCGATGCGGCGGCCTTTACCCGCGATGAATTGAAGAAGCAGGAAGCCAAGTTCCAGCAACAGATCGCTGCCCAGCACGGCACTCTGGAAGCCCGCGAGGCAGCGATTGCCGAACAGGCTGCAAGCCTGAGCGAACGCGAAGCCTTGCTGGCGAAGCTGGATGCCGAACTGGTCGCCACCCGTGCGGCACTGGCCCAGGCCAAGGCCAACAATATTGCTGTACCCGATAGCCACGATTACGACGAGGCCGATACCCGCCGGTTGTTTATCGACGTGCTGTTGCGCGAGGCCGGTTGGGAATTGGGCAAAAACGCCGACGCCGAAGTACCAGTCAGCGGCATGCCCAACGCGCAGGGCGAGGGGTTTGTCGATTACGTGCTGTGGGGTGCGAACGGTAAACCGCTGGCGGTGGTGGAAGCCAAACGCAGCCTGAAAGACCCGGACGTGGGCCAGCAACAAGCCAAGCTGTATGCCGATTGCCTGGAGGCCGAGAAAGGTCAGCGGCCGCTGATTTTCTACAGCAACGGCAACCACACCTGGCTGTGGGATGACCGCCGTGCGCCGCCACGTGAGGTACAGGGGTTTTATACTCGCGATGAGCTGGAACTGGCGATTCAGCGGCGCAGCCTGCAAAACAAGCTGAGCGAGCTGTCGATCAATAGCGAGATTGTCGAGCGGACTTATCAACACCGGGCAATTCGAGCGATGACCGAATCGCTGAGTCAGGGCCGCCGCGCCGGTTTGCTAACCATGGCCACCGGCACTGGCAAGACGCGGATGTCGATTGCCCTGATCGAGCTGTTGATGCGGGGCAACTGGGTCAAACGGGTGCTGTTTCTGGCTGACAGGGTAGCCCTGGTAAAACAAGCCGCGAATGCCTTCAAGGAGTTTCTGCCGGACTCTAGTCCTGTCAATCTTGTTACCGACAAAAATGGCCAAGGCCGGGTGTACCTGTGCACCTATCCGACCATGATGGGCTTGATCGACCAGATGGAGGGCGACCGTCGCAAGTATGGCGTTGGCCATTTCGACCTGATCGTGATCGACGAGGCGCACCGCAGTGTTTACCAAAAGTACGGCGCGATTTTCCGTTACTTCGACAGTTATCTAGTGGGGCTGACCGCTACCCCGCGCGACGAAGTGGATCGCGATACCTATCACCTATTCGGTCTGGAAACCGGTGTACCGACCGATGCCTACGGCCTGAGTGAAGCGGTAGATGATGGCTATCTGGTGCCGCCCAAGGCTTATTCGGTGCCGATCAAGTTTGTTCGCGAAGGCATCCGTTACGACCAGCTCAGCGATGATGAGAAGGAGCACTGGGAGTCGCTAGATTGGGGCGATTACAGTCCCGAAGGTGATGCACCTACCGAGGTGCTAGCGTCTGAGGTCAACAAGCAGTTATTCAACGAGCCAACCGTTGACCTGATGCTAAAGCATTTGATGCAAAATGGCCTGACTGTGGAGGGTGGTGACAAGCTCGGCAAGACCATTGTTTTTGCAGTGAATCAGAAGCACGCTGATTTTATCGCCCGGCGCTTCAATCATCATTACCCACACTTTAAGGGGGAGTTTGCCCGGGTTATCACCCATGCGGTGAGTTATGCGCAGACTCTGATCGATGACTTCAGCAGCAAGCTGAACAAGCAGCCGCAGATCGCCATTTCCGTGGATATGCTCGATACCGGCATCGACGTACCACAGGTGCTGAATTTAGTGTTCTTCAAAGCCGTTCGCTCAAAGGTGAAGTTCTTGCAGATGATCGGCCGCGGCACGCGCCTATGCCCGGACTTGTTTGCGCCGGGTGTGCACAAGCGCGAGTTCGCCATCTTCGATTTCTGCGCCAACTTCGAATACTTCAACGAAAACCCTAAAGGCGCTTTGGGCGGTACGGCCGAACCGCTAGGCAAGCGGTTGTTCAAAGCACGGCTGGATCTGCTGTCGTTGTTAGCGCCGAAGGACGTTCGCGAGCCTGGTGATCTGGCGGAAACCAGAGGCCGGTACGATGCCTTTGTCGAGTTGCGCACGGAGTTGACCGACGAGCTGCACGACGAAGTCGCGGCGATGAATAAGGACAACTTCATCGTGCGTACCGAACTTGAGCACGTAACCCGCTTTGCCGAGCGTGAAGTTTGGAATGCACTGGATGATGCGGCGCTGGGTGATCTGCGCAGTCACGTCGCCGGCTTGCCGAGTGAGCGCGCTCCTGAGCACATCACCGCCAGGTTGTTCGATCTCCTGTGCCTGAATTTACAGCTGGCGTTAGTGCGCTCGACCAGCGACTTCGTGACGTATCGCGATAAGGTGGTCGAGCTGGCCAGCCAGCTAGAGGTGATGGACAGCATTCCAGCAGTGCATGCTGAGCTGGCGTTGCTTCAGGACGTGCAAACCGACGAGTACTGGCAGGACATCCGCTTGCCGATGCTTGAGCAACTGCGGCGCAAGATGCGCGAGCTGATCAAGTTTATCGAGCGCCGCCCGAGCAACCCCGTTTATAGCGTACTCAGCGACGAAATTGGCGAAGCGACGGTGGTCAACCTGAAGGATTTCAACACTGGCATCAATCTGGAGCAGTACAAGAAAAAGGTCGAAGCCTATATCCGTGGCAACGAGAACCATGTGGCCATCGCTAAGCTCAAATTCAACCGGGCGCTGACTCAGAGCGATCTGAGCGAGCTGGAGCATTTTGTCTACGAGTCGGAACCGGTTCAGAGTCGCGAGCAGTTCGAACAATGCTACGGCGCTGACCAACCGCTGACCCTGTTGATCCGGTCATTGGTCGGCTTGGATCGTAACGCCGCAAAAGAGGCTTTCGGTCAATTCCTCGACGAAAACCGCTACAGCAGTCAGCAGATTCGTTTTGTTGAAATGATTATCGAGCGTCTCACCCGACAGGGTGTGATGGAGGCGGGTCAACTCTATGAACCGCCTTTTACCGCGTTGCACCATGAGGGATTAGACGGTGCGTTTGGCAACGCGGATGCCAACGCGATCATTTCGGTGATCGCGGCAATCAAACGCAGTGCGGCAGCTTGATGGCGACTGACTCAATCATGGGGACTGCCTAGTTCGCACTGGCGTTTGACTAAGCACTTGGCGACAGTCGCTACTCTGTCGCCATGCTGCACGCCATGGATTACACGGGTTGTCGCCGCTGTCGCCATCCGGTGAGCGCTCAGCGTATCGGCACGACGTTGCGGTCCCTTGTGTGGTTGATCGCAGATGCCGAGAGGCTGCCGGTGGCCGCCTTCTGAATATGCTCACTCCACCAAGCCATCATCGGCCGCCGGCGTTCGATGTAGTCCGCCCGGTTGTAGGCGCTCCGAACTTCGTCCTTGTCGACATGCGCCAGGGCGACTTCGATCAGCTCGGGATCCCAGCCATGCTCATTCAGGATGGTGCTGGCCATTGAACGCATGCCGTGGCTGACCAAGCGGTCCTGGAAGCCCATGCGTTTCAACGCCATATTGGCGGTCTGGCTGTTGGCGTGGGTGCGTGGGTTTCTGTCTGCTGGGAACACGTATTCCCTGTGACCGCTGTGAGACTTGAGTGTCTCCAGCAGCGCGAGTGCCTGGTCGGTCAGCGGGATGGTGTGCGGGCGACGCTTTTTCATGCGCTCCGGTGGGATGGTCCAGATGCGTTTGTCGAAGTCGATGTCTGCCCATCGGGTGGTCGCTGCTTCGGAAGGGCGGGTCATGGTGTGCAGTTGCCATTCAATCAGGCAGCGGGTTGTTCTCTTGATGGCGGCATTGGCGATTTCCAGCATGAGCTCGGGAAGCTCATCAGCTGGTAGTGCGGCCATGTTCTCTTTCTTGGGTTTCTTGAAGACCGCGCGAATGCCGATGAGAGGGTTGGCAAAGATCAGCCCGGAGTTAACCCCATAGGTCATGATTTCGTTGAGCCTTTGGCTCAACCGCTTCACGGTCTCGAGGCTGCCTTTCGCCTCGATTGGCCGAAGCAGTTCGATGATCATCGGTGCGGTAATTTTCGAGAGCGGCGTTGTTTTCAGGTCTGGAAATATATGCAGTGTGAGCGATCGCCAGATGTCTTCGGCATACGCAGGTGTGACCGAATCTTTCTTCAATTCGAACCAGGCGGTGGCGACGTTCTCGAATGTGTGTTCGGTCTCCGCTCGTTTGGCTTCGTTCTGAGTGTTGCGTTGCACCTTGGGATCAATGCCTTGTGCAAGTAGCTCCCGTGCCTCAACGACTTTCTTTCGGGCGTTCGCCAATGAGAGTTCTGGATACGTGCCCAGTCCCATGTTGATACGATTTTTGGTTACCGGCTCGCGGTAGTTAAAGTTCCACAGCATCGAGCCGTTGCTCCTGACTCGGAGCTGGAGGCCATCACCATCGCTAAGGACGTAATCCTTGTCTTTTGCCTTGACTGCCTTGAGCTGGCGGTCGGAGAGGCGGAGGGCTGGAGCAGGCATGAGAGCTACCTCTGACACCGTTTTGGTATTCCAAAAAATAGCACCGGATGGCTTGGAATACCATTTGGAATACCCAAACGGCTGGAACTCAGAAAACCTCTACGAAGCCCGATAGCGCTTAAATCCTTGATTTTGCTGGGTTTCAGGCACAAAAAAAGACGTCCGTGGACGTCTTTAGATGATGAAGTGGTGGAGCCGGGGGGATTTGAACCCCCGTCCGCCAGTACTCCGCTGTCGGTACTACATGCGTAGCCGTTTCTATTAAGTTAACCCTCAGCGACCCGAAGGGCAGGGTGCTTTGGGCGAGTTGTGTAAGTTTTAGCCGCTTCGTCCACAACGTACTGCACGGCGATTCTGTTCTATATGACAATCACTTTGGGTTTACAGACATCCCCTGGTGATTGCTGGACCCGAAGGTACCAGAAGCTCAGGATCTAAGGCTGCTTACGCAGCGATAGAGTTTTCCCAGCTTGGATTGGCGTCATTGGCAACTATAAGAAGTTGCAACAGTGGATTTACGAGTTCTGTTACCAACTCGGCATGCACCTAAAGTTTCGCGACCGGCGTCGAATCCTAAACGGCCCCGTGCTTGTAACTCGTTGTTTCATAGTGAGTGACAAGCCTGTGCAGTGTACGCCAAACGGTCACGGAAGGCCAACCCGAAGGTTGACCCTCTCGTTTACTGGCCGCCTTTGTCGAGGTTCTGCAGGTCTTGCAGGGCCTTGGAGGTGATTTCGATGCACTTCTTGTCATCACCAGCGGCGTGGGCGGCCTTGGCTTGGGAGGCGGCTGTGTCGATTTCGCCGCTTTTGCCACTGGTGTCAGTGGCGAGCAGCGCTTTACCGTTGTTGATTTTGTCCAGGTTGATCTTGCACAGGTCGGGCTCGCCAGCAGCGAAAGCAGGGAAGGCCAACATCGCAGCGGTAATGAACAAGCCAGCAAGAGCGGAACGCTTCATAGGGTATCTCCTCGCGCAAAAAAGGCTCGACGCTGCTGGCGTTCATGGGCTGCCAGCGACATCACTGATGGGCCTCGTGCGTCGAGGCCTATGCAGATGACTACGCCAGTGCGCAGGGGTTCTGTTTTTTTGCGGGGTTAATGGGCTCGGGCCTGGGTCACGCGATCCACGAGGTACACCAATCCGTGATAGTCGATGCCGCCATGCTGGCTCAGGCCGATCTCGCAGGTGCGGCTGGTGGAGATCCCTTCACTGCAATACTGCACTGCATCCTTGAGGGAGCGCAGCGAGTGGGCGTTGAGTTCCGGCGTGGTGAAACCTTTGTCGCCGGCAAACCCGCAGCAGTGGATGCCTTCCGGGATCACCACGGTTTTGGCACAGCGACGGGCCAGGTCGATCAGGGCCTGGCTTTCTCCCAGGTGTTGGGTGCTGCAGGTGACGTGTACGGCGATCGGCGCTTCCTGGGGGGTGAAATCGAGACGGTCCATCAGGTGCGTGCGGATGAAACGTACGGGGTCGTAAAGGTCCAGGCGCGTTTCGCCGAGGTCTTGCACCAGGCGCAGGGTGCAGGGGCTGGTGTCGCAATAGATCGGGTCCAGGCCTCCGCGGCTGGCATGGAGCAGGGCGCCGATCAGTTCCTGGCGTTTGTGTTCTGCCTGTTCGGCGTAGCCTTTGGACGCGAAAGGTTGGCCGCAGCACAGGTTGTCCTGGTTGTCGGGAAACACGACCTGGTAACCGGCTTTTTCCAGCAGGCCCTGGGTTTTTTCGTACAACGACATCTGCTCTTTATCACCTGCCGCCGGGCCCATGGCGCGTGAGACGCAGGCCGCCAGGTAGACCACCCGTGGCCGCTCATCCGTCACCGCCGGGCTGAAGCGAATGGCTTTTTCCGGTTGTGGCATGGCGTTGGTCCACTGCGGGATCTGCCCCTTGGACAGCTTGGTCATGGTGGCCGACAGCTTCGCCAGGCGAGGCGCTCCCAGCAGCATGCGGGCACCATTGGCTACATGCAGGGTAAAGCGCGCACCTTGCAGTGCCGTGGCGAAATGGGTGGCCAGCCATTCGGCGGTTTTCGTACGGTCGGCGTCACGGCTTCGCAGTTTTTTCACCAGGTCGCCGGTATTGATTCCTACCGGACAGCGTTGGGCGCATAGGCCGGTGGCGGCGCACGTGTCGATGCCCTGGTAGTGGTAGGCCGCCTCCAATTCGGTGGTGTCGACGCCGGCGCGTTTTTTCGCCTGTATATCTCGCCAGATCACGATGCGCTGGCGCGGGCTCAACGTCAGGCCTTTCGATGGGCACACCGGTTCACAGAAACCGCACTCAATGCACTTATCCACAAGCTCGTCGGCCGCAGGCAGCGGCTTGAGGTGCTTGAGGTGAATCTGCGGGTCTTGGCTGAGCACCACGTCCGGGTTGAGGATGCCGTTGGGGTCGAGCAGGCGTTTGAGTTGCCACATCAATTGATAGGCGTCGCTGCCCCATTCCAGCTCCACGAAGGGTGCCATATTGCGGCCGGTACCGTGTTCGGCTTTCAGCGAACCGCCGAACTCCACGGCCACCAATTGCGCGACGTCATCCATGAACGCTTGATAGCGTGTGACTTCATCCGCGCTGTTGAAGCCTTGGGTGAACACAAAGTGCAGATTGCCTTCCAGGGCATGTCCGAAAAGGATGGCTTCGTCGTAGTGATGCTTGTCGAACAGTTCGATCAAACGGTTCACGCCAATGGCCAGTTGCTCGACCGGGAAGGTGACGTCTTCGATGATCACCGTGGTGCCGGTTTTGCGTACAGCACCTACGGCGGGGAAGGTGTCCTTGCGGATGGCCCACAGGCGGGCGTTTTCCACCGGGTCTTCGGTGAAGTCGACCTGTTTCTCCACCGGGAAACCGGCCAGCGACGCCATGATCAGTGCCAATTGTTCATGCAGCAATGATGGCGATGCGGCGCGGGATTCAATCAGCAGAGCGCAGGCACTTTCTGACAGGTGCTGTACGAATGCGGGCATGCCCGGTTTGTCCTGCACCGAGCGCATGCTGCGTCGATCCAGCAGCTCGACGGCCGACACTGGTTGGGTTTTCAGTACGGTGACTGCGTTGCAGCAGGTCTCCACATCCGGAAACACGATCAACGCCGACGCCTTGTTCGGGTGGTCGATCACGGTGTCGTAGGTGACTGCGCTGATAAACCCTAGGGTTCCCTCGGAGCCCACCAATAAATGGCTGAGGATATCCAGTGGTTCATCAAAATCCACCAGGGCGTTGAGTGACAGGCCGGTGGTATTTTTCAGACGGTATTTGTGGCGGATTTTTGCTGCCAATTCAGCGTTTGCCCGCGTTTCACGGCCGAGTGTGGCCAGGCGCTCGAGCAGTGCGCCGTGCTGTTCACGAAACGCAGTAACGCTGCTTGCGTCTTCTGTATCGAGGCGGCTGCCATCGGCCAGGACCAGACGAATTCCGGCCAGGGTGTGATAGGTGTTCTGCGCCGTACCGCAGCACATGCCACTGGCGTTGTTGGCGACGATTCCGCCGATCTTGCAGGCATTGATCGACGCCGGATCTGGGCCGATCTTGCGCCCGAATGGCGCCAGCCAGGCGTTGGCCTGTGCGCCGATCACGCCGGGCTGCAGGCGGATCTGAGTGCCTTGCCCGCGAATCTCACGGCCGTTCCAATTGTCCCCCAGCACGATCAGTACCGAGTCGCTTATCGCTTGCCCGGACAGGCTGGTGCCGGCTGCGCGGAAGGTTACCGGCACACGTTCACGCTGGGCCAGTTGCAGCAGTGCCACCACTTCGTCTTCCGACTCGACGCGGATCACCAGTTGTGGGATCAATCGGTAAAAACTGGCGTCGGTGCCGAATGCGAGGGTGGAAAGTGGGTCGTCGAAACGTCGATCTTGTGGGATCAGCTGTGCGACGTCAGCAAGGAAAGCGGCAGGCAGACTCATTGGTCCTCCAGGATCAGCACCCCCTGGGCGCCGTATTGACACGATTGCGCAAAGCCGACGCCGAAGTTATAGCCCGGCGTCGGTTATGACCCTATTGCTACGGCTTTAGTGCACCAGCATGCCGGTAAACCAGTAAGCCTGGGCCAGGGTGATCAGCCCCACGATCGTGGCGAAGAACAGGCTGTGCTTGAGGGTGAAGCGGAACAGGTCGGATTCTTTACCCACCAGTCCGGTAGCGGCGCAGGCCACGGCGATCGATTGCGGCGAAATCATTTTGCCGGTCACGCCGCCGCTGGTATTTGCAGCGACCAGAAGCGTGTCGTTGACGCCGATCTGGTGCGCCGTGGTGGCTTGCAACGAGCTGAACAGGGCGTTGGACGATGTGTCGGAGCCTGTCAGGAAAACCCCCAGCCAGCCGAGGAAAGGCGAGAAGAACGGGAAGGCTGCACCGGTGCCGGCCAATACCAGCGCCATGGTCGAAGACATGCCGGAGTAATTGGTGACAAAGGCGAATGCCAGCACCATGCCGATAGACAGGATCGGCCACCGCAGCTCGTAGAAGGTCTCTTTTAAAGTGGTAAGACCAATCTTGATATTGATCTTGAGTACCAACATCGAGATCAGTGCCGAGAAGAAAATCGCGGTGCCGGTCGCCGAAATCGGGTCCAGCTTGAATATCGCTGGGATCGCAGTCGGGTTGGTCACGATGGGTGCGACCTTGACTACCATTTGATCCAGGTGCGGGATCGCAAAGTTGAATACCCAGCTGTACATCGAACCGCCTGCCGCGAACATCGCCTTGAACGGTTTGAGGGTCCAGATGGTGACCAGCACGGTGAGGATCAGGAAAGGTGACCAGGCCTTGAAGATCTGGCCCAGGCTGTAAGGTGAGGCGACGGTGCTGCGCGGCAGGCCGAAGCCGCCGGCGCTGGCGGTAATCGCTGCGTCGGAAGTGGCGCCGGCAATCTGCGCGCCCGCAGTGCGTTTAGGTTGCCAGACTTTCAAGAACAGGGTCAGAGAGATCAGGCTGGCCAGGGCCGAGGTGATGTCCGGCAGTTCCGGGCCGATGAAGTTGGACGTGAAGTACTGCGTAATGGCGAAGCTCAGGCCCGCGACCAACGCAGCTGGCCAGGTTTCGCGAACGCCGCGCAGGCCATCCATCATGAAGACCAGCCAGAACGGCACGAACAGCGACAGCAGCGGCAGTTGGCGGCCAGTCATGGCGCCGATCTTGAATGCATCGATTCCGGTCACTTGCCCGGCAACGATGATCGGAATTCCCAGGGCGCCAAAGGCGACGGGTGCGGTGTTGGCAATCAGGCACAGGCCGGCCGCGTACAGCGGGTTGAAACCCAGGCCTACCAGCAGTGCGGCGGTAATCGCCACGGGGGCGCCGAAACCGGCAGCACCTTCCAGGAATGCGCCGAAGCAGAAGCCGATCAACAGCACCTGCAGACGCTGGTCATCGGTGATCGACAGGACAGAGCTGCGGATGATCTCGAACTGGCCGCTCTTGACGGTGAGTTTGTAGAGAAACACCGCCGCGACAATGATCCAGGCAATAGGCCACAGGCCATAGGCAAAACCGTAACCGGCGGCTGCCAGCGCCATGTCCACTGGCATGTGGAAGGCAAAGATCGCCACCAGTATCGAGAGTGCCAGGGTGATGCTGCCGGCCACGTGACCTTTGAGGCGAAACACGGCCAGAGCCAGGAAGAAGAACACGATCGGAATAACGGCGGCCAGTGCGGACAGGCCGAGGCTGCCGAGCGGGCTGTAGAGCTGTTGCCAGGTTTGCATATGGGGTAGCCCCTAATTGTTGTTGGTCAGGCACTTCATAGTCGACTTGGATAATTGGTAATACCAATTTACAATCGCTGGAGGCTAGGTTAAAAGTCTTCGCGGGATGTGTCAATTTGCCGCTCGCGAAACTTTGGTCGTAGCCCGGCAGGCGAGGTGGTTTGATCGGGTGAATCGAAGCGGTTCTGATAGGTGCTGGAAGAACGGCGATAGGCCAGAATAGAGGGCCCGGCGAGTGGTCGGGATGGTGGAGAGTGAGTTATGGGGTTTGATCAGGTGCGTCAGCGCCGTTTGTCTGACGATATTGTCGAGCAGCTTGAGGGGATGATCCTTGAGGGCACGTTGAAGTCGGGTGAGCGCTTGCCGGCCGAGCGCGCCTTGGCTGAACAGTTTGGCGTGTCGCGTCCGTCGTTGCGGGAGGCGATTCAGAAGCTGGCGGCTAAGGGCTTGTTGGTGAGCCGTCAGGGAGGGGGCAATTATGTTGCCGAGTCACTGGGCTCGACGTTCAGCGATCCGCTGCTGCACCTGCTGGAAAACAATCCCGAGGCCCAGCGTGACCTGCTGGAGTTTCGCCAGACCCTTGAAGCGTCCTGTGCATATTACGCAGCATTGCGAGCGACTGAGGTCGACCGTGAGCGGCTGACCGTTGCATTCGAAGCGTTGCAGGATTGCTATGCCCGCGTCGACGACGTGAGCCGGGTCGAGGAGGGGGCTGCGGATGCACAGTTTCACCTGGCCATTGCGGAGGCCAGCCATAACGCGGTGTTGCTGCACACCATTCGCGGCTTGTTCGACCTGCTCAAGCGGAACGTGGTAACCAATATTGGCGGCATGTATCAGCAACGTACGGAGACGCGCGACATGCTGATCAGTCAGCACCGGGAGCTGTACATGGCGATTATCGAGGGCCGGGCAGAACAGGCGCGAGAAGTCTCGACACGTCACCTGGAATACGTGCAGGAAGTGTTGGAGGAAGTACGTCAGGAGGTTCAGCGCGTGGCGCGGGCGGAGCGGCGCAAGGGGATGTAGCCGGGGGACGTCCCGAGGCTACATGGTTAGAAGGATTATTCTTCCTTGCCCTTGTTGCGCACCGCGCGATGCAGTTCGCGGTTGGAATCGCGTTCGCGCTCAGTATCACGCTTATCGTATTCCTTCTTGCCCTTGCCCAGTGCGATCTCGCACTTGACCAGGTGCTTGCTCCAATACCAGGACAGGCAGACACAGGCGTAGCCTTTCTGCTGCACGGCTGCGGCGAGCTTTTCCAGTTCACGGGCATTGAGCAATAGTTTGCGCGTGCGCACCGGATCGGCAATCACGTGGGTGCTCGCGGTTGTCAGCGGGGTGATATGACTGCCAAGCAGCCATGCCTCGCCATCCTTGAGCAATACGTAGCTGTCGACCAGTTGCAACTTGCTGGCACGCAGACTCTTTACTTCCCAGCCGGCCAGGACCAGACCAGCCTCGAACCGATGTTCGATGAAGTAATCGTGTCGCGCTTTTTTATTTTGCGCGATGGTCCCTGTGGGGTGTTTCTTTTGTTTAGCCATAGGGGCGGCATTATAGGGAGTTGCGAGCGTGTCGGCTACGGTCAACCTGCGTGCTTGAGCGTGTTGGTCGAATCCCGGACAATACCGGCAGTTCTTTGGTTTTTTTCTTTCGCGGATCGGACTGTTGTTTCGCGATGTTTGCCGCTCAGCTGTGGAAATCACGCACACATGACGACGCATATTCAACGTTCGGCCCTGTTGCCCTATCCGGCGCAGGCGCTCTATGACCTGGTCAACGACGTGGCGCGTTACCCGGAATTCCTGCCTTGGTGCTCAACTGCCGAGGTGCTGGAAAGCAGTGATGAACATATGGTTGCCAGTGTTGGGGTGGCGAAAGGCGGGCTCAGTCAGCACTTTGTTACGCGGAATGCGCTGGTGCCGGGCAAGTCCATTGAAATGAATTTGCAGGAAGGGCCGTTTACCCAGCTGCATGGTGTATGGGTTTTCAAGGCACTTACCGACAAGGCCTGCAAGATCAGCCTGGATTTGTCGTTTGATTACGCTGGGCCGATTGTGCGGGCGACATTGGGGCCGTTGTTCAACCAGGCGGCCAATACCCTGGTGGATGCATTCTGCCAGCGAGCCAAGCAATTGCATGGTTGAGATCGAGGTGGTTTATGCCGCCGAGGATCGCCAGGTTCTGCTGGCGCTGACGGTGGTTTCGGGAACCAGTCTGCGTGCAGCCGTGCAGTTGTCAGGGATGGCTATGCAGTTTCCTGAGCTGGATCTGGCTGCTTGCCCCTTGGGGGTATTCGGTAAGATCGTCACGGGGGCTGAGGTCCGTCCCGTACAATCGGGCGATCGCATTGAAATCTATCGGCCCTTGCTTGTGGACCCTAAAGAAGTGCGCAGGCTGCGTGCTGCCAAGGCGGCGTTGGCGAAGCGGCAGCATCCATAGGCTGGTTGAATGACAGGCAACAAAAAGCCCGGCATGCCGGGCTTTTTATATGCGCCGCAATGTTACTGCGGGCTGGTGTCCAGAGGCTGAGGCGTCGGGACTGGGACCGTCTCGACCCCGTCGACGTCTTTCTGGATCTTGTCGAGCAAGGAGCCTGGCTTGGCCGGTACTTCGGACTTCGGCTTTTCGCTTTCCTGCACAGGTGCAGTCACGTTGGTGCCGTTATCGTTGCCGAGCAGTGCTTGATCACGGCTTACGCCTGGCATGAAGTCACCCGACAGGCTGACAAGCTGGTCATTGCCATTGAAAATGACGCTGACGCGCTCCTGTTGGCGTTCACCGCCACCAGGCTGCAGGCTGTAGAGATAATCCCAGCGATCGGCGTGGAAAGTGTCGGTCAGCAGGGGGTTGCCCATGATAAACCGTACTTGCCGTCGGGTCATTCCCGGGCGTAACTGGTCTATCATGTCCTGCGTGACGACATTGCCCTGCTGGATGTCGATTTTGTAAACCCCGGGGAATGAACAACCGGCGAGTGCGAGCAGTCCCACAAAGGTGAAACTGGTTAGCAAGAGCTTGGTGTTTTGCATCGGTGGGCGACTTCCACTATCTTGGCTGGGACAACGTAAACGCCGATCATACCCGTATTAAGAGAAGCTGCGAAGCAGCATCCGCGAGAAAGCTAACCATGGTTGAAAATAGCGAACTACGCAAAGCCGGTCTTAAAGTGACTCTGCCACGAGTCAAGATTCTACAAATGCTCGATTCTGCTGAGCAGCGCCACATGAGTGCCGAGGATGTTTACAAGGCGCTGATGGAGTCTAACGAGGACGTCGGCCTGGCCACGGTTTACCGTGTACTGACCCAGTTTGAAGCCGCAGGGCTGGTGGTTCGTCATAATTTCGACGGCGGTCATGCTGTGTTCGAATTGGCTGACGGTGGTCATCACGACCACATGGTTGACCTGGATACCAATGAGGTTATCGAGTTCACCAGCCCGGCAATCGAAAAGCTCCAGCACGAAATTGCTGAGGAGCATGGTTTCGATTTGGTCGACCACAATCTTGTGTTGTACATCCGTAAGAAAAAGTAAAAAGCGACGCAGAATTGCTCTGCGAAACGATCGAAGGCGACCCTAGGGTCGCCTTCGTGCTTTCTATAATAAGGAAAAGCTCGGCTCAGGCCTTGGTGGCTACGACCATTTTCTTCGCGTGTGCCAAAGACTCTTTGGTCAGGTCGATCCCGCCGAGCATCCGTGCCACTTCTTCCACGCGCTCCGACTTGTTCAGTTTGGATACTGCCGTGTGTGTCGCTTCGCTGCCTCTGACCTTGTGCACAAACAAGTGTTGATGCCCTTGGGCCGCGACTTGCGGCAAGTGAGTAACGGTCAGCACCTGGCCGCGATCCCCCAGGCGGCGCAGTAACTGACCCACAATTTCCGCCGTGGGGCCACCGATACCTACGTCTACTTCATCGAACACCAGTGTCGGTACCCGTGAGGTTTGCGCGGTAATCACTTGGATCGCCAGGCTGATTCGCGAGAGCTCGCCACCAGACGCCACTTTTGCCAGTGCCTTGAGCGGTTGCCCCGGGTTGGCGCTGACCAGTAGTTCTACCTGCTCCAGGCCGTAGGGCTGCAGCTCATTGCTGGCGTTGGTGCGCAACTCGATGGTAAAGCGCCCGCCCGGCATGCCCAGGCGCTGAATTTCCTGCTCGACGGCGCCAGCGAGGCTGGTCGCAGCCTGTTTGCGCAGATCGCTCAGTTCGCGGGCTTTCTCCTGATAGTGGCGGGCAAAAGAGCCGAGCTCTTCGCCCAGTCGCTCAATGGATTCGTCATTCGCGTTCAGGGTCTCGATTTCATCCAGCAGTTTCTGCTGCATGGTTGCCACTTCGGTGGGCTGGATTCGATGTTTGCGCGCCAGCGTATAGATGGTGTCCAGGCGCTCTTCTATTTCCTGCAGTCGCGCCGGGTCGGCGTCGAAATGATCGAGAAAGCGATTGAGTTCGCCGACGGCTTCTTCTACCTGGATTTGCGCACTGGTCAGCAGGGTGGTGGCTTCACTCAGTGAGCCCGAAGCGCTGTTAACGCTGGACAGTCGGTTGAGGCTGGCGGTGAGTGCGTTGAGCACATTGCCGGAATCGCTCTCGCTGCATTGCTCCACCACCTGGCGGCAGATAGACAGCAGGGTTTCGGCGTTGGTGAGGTTCTTGTGTTCCTGTTCCAGTTGTTCCAGCTCGGTTTCGCCAAGACCCAGGCTTTCCAGCTCTTCAAGCTGATAGCTGAGCAATTGATGGCGAGCGCGCTGCTCGTCACCGGAATTGGACAGTCGCTCCAGCTCCTGTCGGGTCTGGCGCCAGCGCTGGGCGGCCAGTTGTACCTGCCGGGCAAGGTCGGTGGCGCCAGCGTATTCGTCGAGCAGGCGGCGATGGGTGTCGGTTTTGAGCAGGGATTGGTGTTCATGCTGGCTATGGATGTCGATCAGCAGTTCGCCCAGGGCCTTCAGGTCGCCAAGGGGGCAGGGCGTTCCATTGATATAGCCGCGTGAGCGGCCCTCGGCGGTGATGACTCGGCGCAGGATGCACGGGCCGTCGTTATTAAGGTCGCGCTCGACCAGCCAGGCTTCGGCTTCGGGGATGTCCGCGAGGTCGAAGGTGGCCAGAATGTCGGCCTTATCCGCGCCGGGGCGCACCACGCCACTGTCGGCGCGGTCGCCCAGGGTCAGGCCCAGGGCGTCGAGCATGATCGACTTGCCGGCGCCGGTTTCGCCTGTGATTACGCTCATCCCGCTATCCAGTTCGAGGTCCAGATGTTCAACGATGGCGTAGTTGTGTACAGACAGGTGCACGAGCATGACGGCCGCTCCCAGGCTTTAGGTCTGGTTATTTATACAGTGTTTTGTTCTGGGCTGACAATCCTGACGCTTAGCTCAATTTGCTCGGTTATTCAGCTTTTTTAGTGCAAAGGAGAATGATCAGGCCGAAGTTGATCTGGGGCAGACGAAAGACTTTTGGTAGCGCCTGTACCCTTGAACCTGGAAATTGTGGCCCCATATACGGGAACAGAAGCGCGAGTTGAGTTCGCGCATGATTTTGAAAGGAGAAATCTATGGCTGACGAACAGACGCAGGATACGCAAACTCCGGACGCCAATTCGGCTGTCGGTGATGAACTGGCAACTCGTGTGCAAGTGCTCGAAGAGCAGTTGGCCGCTGCGCAGGATCAGTCTTTGCGTGTTGCCGCCGATCTGCAGAACGTCCGCCGCCGTGCCGAGCAGGACGTAGAAAAAGCTCACAAGTTCGGGCTGGAGAAGTTCGCGGGCGACCTGCTGCCAATTATTGACAGCCTGGAGCGTGGCCTCGAGTTGTCCAACCCGGATGACGAAAACATCCGCCCGATGCGCGAAGGGATCGAACTGACCCTGAAAATGTTTCAGGACACCCTGAAGCGTTATCAGCTGGAAGCCATTGATCCGCAAGGCGGCGAACCGTTCAGTGCTGAGCTTCACCAAGCCATGGCCATGCAAGAAAGCCACGACCTCGAACCCAACAGTGTGTTGAAAGTGTTCCAGAAGGGCTATCAGCTTAACGGTCGCCTGTTGCGCCCTGCAATGGTGGTAGTGAGCAAGGCTCCTGCACCCGTTGCACCTTCTATTGATGAGCAGGCTTGAAATCCGCCGTAAGGCCCCCATCTATAAGTCAAGCGTTTAAGTGCTACCGCAGTTAGCCACCACTGCTGCGGCAACCAAATTCAAGTTTCGGGAGAGTAAATCATGGGCAAAATTATCGGTATTGACCTGGGGACCACCAACTCCTGCGTCTCCGTGTTGGAAAACGGCGTTGCAAAAGTAATCGAAAACGCCGAAGGCGCGCGTACCACGCCGTCGATCATCGCTTACGCCAACGATGGTGAAATCCTGGTTGGCCAGTCGGCCAAGCGCCAGGCTGTGACCAACCCGCATAACACCCTGTACGCGGTGAAGCGCCTGATCGGTCGTAAGTTCGACGAAGAAGTCGTACAAAAAGACATCAAAATGGTCCCTTACAAGATCGCCAAGGCTGACAACGGTGACGCCTGGGTTGAAGTAAATGGCCAGAAAATGTCGCCACCGCAAATCTCGGCTGAAATCTTGAAGAAGATGAAGAAGACTGCCGAAGATTACCTGGGTGAGACAGTGACTGAGGCGGTGATCACCGTTCCAGCCTATTTCAACGACAGCCAGCGCCAGGCGACCAAAGACGCCGGCCGCATCGCGGGCCTGGATGTAAAACGTATCATCAACGAACCGACCGCAGCTGCTCTGGCTTACGGTATGGACAAGGCCAAGGGCGATCACACCGTGATCGTTTATGACCTGGGTGGCGGTACGTTCGACGTTTCCGTGATCGAGATCGCTGAAGTAGACGGCGAGCACCAGTTCGAAGTGTTGGCCACCAACGGCGACACCTTCCTGGGTGGTGAGGACTTTGACATTCGTCTGATCGACTACCTCGTTGACGAATTCAAGAAAGAAAGCGGCATGAACCTCAAGGGTGACCCGCTGGCGATGCAGCGCCTGAAAGAGGCTGCTGAAAAAGCCAAGATCGAGCTGTCCTCTGCTCAGTCGACCGACGTTAACCTGCCGTATATCACCGCAGACGCCACCGGTCCTAAGCACTTGAACGTGAAGATTTCTCGCGCCAAGTTGGAAGCGCTGGTCGAAGACCTGGTTCAACGCACCATCGAGCCATGCCGCATTGCGCTGAAAGACTCCGGTATTGATGTTGGTGCGATCAACGACGTGATCCTGGTAGGCGGTCAGACCCGTATGCCACTGGTTCAGAAGTTGGTTACCGAGTTCTTCGGCAAAGAAGCACGTAAAGATGTAAACCCGGACGAAGCGGTTGCCATGGGTGCTGCCATCCAGGGCGCGGTATTGGCCGGTGACGTGAAAGACGTGTTGCTGCTGGACGTAAGCCCGCTGACCCTAGGTATCGAAACCATGGGTGGCGTGATGACTGCGCTGATCGAGAAAAACACCACGATTCCTACCAAGAAATCCCAGGTGTTCTCGACGGCTGATGACAACCAGGGTGCTGTGACCATTCACGTGCTGCAAGGTGAGCGTAAGCAGGCGGCTCAGAACAAGTCCCTGGGCAAGTTCGACCTGGCTGAGATTCCACCAGCACCACGTGGCGTGCCACAGATCGAAGTGACCTTCGACATCGACGCCAACGGCATTCTGCACGTAGGGGCGAAAGACAAGGCTACCGGCAAAGAGCAGAAGATCACCATCAAGGCCAACTCCGGTCTTTCTGATGAAGAAATTCAACAGATGATCCGTGATGCTGAAACCAATGCTGAAGCTGACAAGAAGTTCGAAGAGTTGGCAGGTGCCCGTAACCAGGGCGACGCACTGGTTCACTCGACACGCAAAATGATCGCTGATGCTGGCGAGAAAGTGACCGCTGAAGAGAAGGCCGCGATCGAAGCTGCTGTAGTTGCCCTGGAAGCCGCTGTTAAAGGCGACGACAAGGCTGCCATTGAAGCCAAGGTTGAAGAGTTGTCGAAAGTTTCCGCGCCAGTGGCTCAGAAAATGTACGCCGAACAGGCTCAGCCGGCTGACGGTGCTGCTCAACAGGCAGAGCCTGAAGCTAAAGACGATGTTGTCGATGCCGAGTTCGAAGAAGTTACCGACAAGAAGTAAGTTGGTCGCCCGGTTGACCGCTATCAAGCGGTGACTGGTAGGATGTCGCCGCGCGGGAGCTTGCTCCCGCGTTGGCGTGTCTGGGGTATGCGAATTTTTACAGCATGCGACTGCGTTCGGATGTTGGCGGTGTGATCGGGGATGCTCCTGCTTTCCGAGCAATGAATACCGCGTTTTTGGCCGGGTCCCTGGCTAAAAAGTAGTAACGACCAGGATCGTTGAATTGACGTGAGTTGGGTCCGGGCCTGTATTGGGGCTCAACGAGTTTAGCCAGGCTCAGGAGGGTCTGGCTGGACGTCCTTAAGAGTGCAAAGACTTATGGCAAAGCGTGACTATTACGAAGTGTTGGGTGTGGATCGCGGCTCCAGCGAGGCGGACCTGAAAAAGGCTTACCGTCGCCTGGCAATGAAGCACCACCCGGACCGTAATCCGGATAGCAAAGAATCCGAAGACATGTTCAAAGAGGCCAATGAGGCCTACGAATGCCTGTCTGATCCCAACAAGCGTGCGGCTTACGATCAGTATGGCCATGCGGGTGTCGACCCGAGCATGGGGGGCGGCGGTGCCGGTTTTGGCGGTCAGAACTTCTCCGATATTTTCGGTGATGTATTCAGTGACTTCTTTGGTGGTGGCCGGGGTGGTCAGCGCGGTGGTGCCCAGCGTGGCAGCGACTTGCGCTACACCCTGGAGTTGAACCTGGAAGAAGCCGTGCGTGGCACCAGCGTTAATATCCGCGTGCCGACGCTGGTTAACTGCAAGCCGTGTGATGGTTCGGGTGCCAAGAAAGGCTCCGCGCCGATTACTTGCCCGACATGCGGCGGTATCGGTCAGGTCCGTATGCAGCAGGGTTTCTTCTCGGTGCAGCAGACCTGTCCGCGTTGTCATGGGCAGGGCAAGATCATTTCCGATCCGTGCGATTCCTGCCACGGCGAAGGCCGCGTCGAAGAGTACAAGACCCTGGCGGTGAAAGTGCCGGCGGGAGTCGATACCGGAGACCGTATTCGTCTGTCGGGTGAGGGTGAGGCCGGTACCCAGGGCGGTCCTACGGGCGACCTGTACGTGGTGATCAATGTGCGCGAGCACTCGATCTTCCAGCGCGACGGCAAGCACTTGTTCTGTGAAGTGCCGATCAGCTTTGTCGATGCAGCCCTGGGTGGCGAATTGGAGATTCCGACCTTGGACGGTCGGGTCAAGCTCAAGATCCCTGAAGGTACGCAGACCGGCAAGCAGTTCCGTATTCGTGGCAAGGGCGTAGCGCCGGTGCGCGGTGGCGGTGCTGGCGACTTGATGTGTCGTGTGGCCGTGGAGACTCCGGTCAATCTGGGGCGCCGTCAGCGTGAATTGCTTGAGGAATTCCGCAGTTCGCTGGAGGGCGATGACACGCATTCGCCGAAAACCACTGGCTTTTTCGAAGGCGTGAAGCGCTTCTTCGGCGACCTGTAAGGAAGTGAGTATGCGACGTATAGCCGTAATGGGCGCTGCCGGGCGCATGGGCAAGACGCTGGTCGAGGCAGTGCAGCAGCGCTCCCCGGCCTCTGGGCTGACCGCAGCGATTGTTCGTCCCGGTAGCACGTTGATCGGTGCGGATGCGGGTGAGTTGGCTTCGCTGGGGCGTATCGGTGTCTCATTGTCAGGCAGCCTGGAGCAGGTGGCTGACGAATTCGATGTGCTGATCGACTTCACCCTGCCGGAGGTAATGCTGAAAAACCTCGCGTTCTGCCGCAAGGCGGGCAAGGCGATGGTGATCGGCACTACGGGGTTGACTGCGCAGCAGAAGCAGTTGCTTGAGGAGGCGGGTAAGGATATTCCCGTCGTCTTCGCAGCCAACTTCAGTGTCGGCGTGAATCTGTCGCTCAAGTTGCTGGACATGGCGGCGCGGGTGCTGGGGGAAGAGGCGGATATCGAGATTATCGAGACGCATCACCGCCACAAGATCGATGCGCCGTCGGGTACCGCACTGCGCATGGGTGAGGCTATTGCCGACGCGCTGGGGCGTGACCTGTCCAAGGTGGCGGTTTACGGTCGCGAAGGGCATACCGGTGCACGTGCACGTGACACCATTGGTTTTGCGACTGTCCGCGGCGGTGATGTGGTGGGCGATCACACGGTATTGTTTGCTACCGAGGGTGAGCGCCTGGAAATCACGCACAAGGCTTCCAGCCGTATGACATTCGCCAAAGGCGCGGTGCGTGCCGCGTTGTGGTTGGAAGGTCGCGAGCCTGGTCTGTACGACATGCGCGATGTGTTGGATCTGCACTAATCAGTAGCTAAAACGGGGCCTCAGGATTATCCTAAGGCCCCGTTTTTACCCGCTAAGCGACGTCCTGTCGCATTCTCCTGCCTTTAAGGCTCATTAGCGGTGGACCAAAAAAGCCTTTTTCTGTAAGCTACAGCTTTAGTGTGTCCACTAAAAGCGCGCAGAATAATTCAGTGAAGAAGCGGGGTGACGTGTCCATACGTCACTCCGCTTTTTTACAACCTGCGATCGCCCTTTCAGGCTTTATTTACGGGAGGTCTTCTTGACTAAGCCAGCCATACTCGCCCTTGCTGATGGCAGCATTTTTCGCGGCGAAGCCATTGGAGCCGACGGTCAAACCGTTGGAGAGGTGGTGTTTAACACCGCCATGACCGGCTATCAGGAAATCCTTACCGATCCTTCCTACGCCCAACAGATCGTTACCCTGACCTATCCGCACATCGGCAATACCGGTACTACGCCGGAAGACGTTGAGTCTGATCGTGTCTGGTCGGCGGGTCTGGTCATTCGTGATCTACCACTGGTTGCGAGCAACTGGCGTAACACGATGTCGCTGTCCGATTACCTGAAAGCTAACAATGTCGTGGCGATCGCCGGTATCGATACGCGCCGCCTGACGCGCATCCTGCGTGAAAAGGGCTCGCAGAACGGCTGCATCATGGTCGGTGAGAATATTTCCGAAGCAGCGGCGATTGCTGCAGCGCAAGGCTTCCCAGGCCTGAAAGGCATGGACCTGGCGAAAGTCGTCAGCACCAAGGAGCAGTACGAGTGGCGTTCCACTGTCTGGGACTTGAAGACCGACAGCCACGAGACTATCGAAGCGGCTGACCTGCCGTATCACGTGGTCGCATACGACTACGGCGTCAAGTACAACATCCTGCGTATGCTGGTCGAGCGTGGGTGCCGCGTGACCGTGGTGCCGGCGCAAACGCCTGCCAGCGACGTGCTGGCCCTGCAACCTGACGGCGTGTTCCTGTCCAACGGCCCGGGTGATCCTGAGCCTTGCGACTACGCCATCCAGGCCATCAAGGACGTGCTGGAAACCGAGATTCCGGTATTTGGTATCTGCCTCGGTCACCAACTGCTGGCGCTGGCCTCCGGCGCCAAGACCCTGAAAATGGGTCATGGCCATCACGGCGCCAACCACCCTGTGCAGGACCTGGACACCGGCGTTGTGATGATCACCAGCCAGAACCACGGTTTTGCGGTGGATGAAGCGACCTTGCCGAGCAATGTCCGCGCGATTCACAAGTCGTTGTTCGACGGTTCCCTGCAGGGTATTGAGCGTACTGACAAGAGCGCGTTCAGCTTCCAGGGCCACCCTGAAGCAAGCCCGGGCCCGAACGACGTAGCGCCGCTGTTCGACCGTTTCATCAATGAGATGGCCAAGCGACGCTGACTGAGCGGCCTGCGGGCGGCCCCTGCCTTGGTGGCCCCCGCAGGCTCTTCGAAGATTGTTCAAGACGGCTTGCCGACTGACCTGCGGATTTGAGTGACAAACCCATGCCAAAACGTACAGACATAAAAAGCATCCTGATTCTCGGCGCTGGCCCGATCGTTATCGGACAGGCCTGCGAGTTCGACTACTCCGGCGCCCAGGCCTGTAAAGCCCTGCGCGAAGAGGGTTACCGCGTCATCCTGGTGAACTCCAACCCGGCCACCATCATGACCGATCCGGACATGGCCGACGCCACCTACATCGAGCCGATCAAGTGGCAGACGGTTGCCAAGATCATCGAGAAAGAGCGTCCGGACGCACTGCTGCCGACCATGGGCGGCCAGACTGCACTGAACTGCGCCCTGGACCTGGAGCGCGAAGGCGTCCTGGAAAAATTCGGCGTAGAGATGATCGGCGCCAACGCCGACACCATCGACAAGGCTGAAGATCGTTCGCGCTTTGACAAGGCCATGAAGTCCATCGGTCTTGACTGCCCGCGTTCTGGTATCGCCCACAGTATGGAGGAGGCCAACGCAGTTCTCGAAAAGCTGGGCTTCCCGTGCATCATCCGTCCGTCCTTCACCATGGGCGGCACCGGTGGTGGCATTGCCTATAACCGTGAAGAGTTCGAAGAAATCTGCGCCCGTGGCCTGGACCTGTCTCCGACCAAAGAGCTGCTGATCGACGAATCCCTGATCGGCTGGAAAGAGTATGAGATGGAGGTTGTCCGCGACAAAAAGGACAATTGCATCATCGTCTGCTCCATCGAAAACTTCGACCCGATGGGTGTGCACACCGGTGACTCGATCACCGTTGCTCCGGCGCAGACCCTGACGGACAAGGAATACCAGATCATGCGTAACGCCTCGTTGGCGGTATTGCGTGAGATCGGCGTTGAAACCGGTGGCTCCAACGTTCAGTTCGGCATCTGCCCGGACACAGGCCGCATGGTCGTGATCGAGATGAACCCGCGTGTATCGCGTTCTTCGGCGCTGGCATCGAAAGCGACCGGCTTCCCGATTGCGCGTATCGCCGCCAAGCTGGCTATCGGTTACACCCTGGACGAGCTGCAAAACGAAATCACGGGCGGCGCTACGCCGGCGTCCTTCGAGCCGTCCATCGACTATGTCGTGACCAAGCTGCCACGCTTTGCCTTCGAGAAGTTCGCCAAGGCCGACGCGCGCCTGACCACTCAGATGAAGTCGGTGGGTGAGGTCATGGCCATCGGTAGGACCTTCCAGGAATCCCTGCAGAAAGCCCTGCGAGGCCTGGAAGTCGGCGTTTGCGGCCTGGACGAGAAGCTCGACCTGAGCAATCCGGAAAGCATGAGCATCCTCAAGCGCGAGCTGACCGTTCCGGGCGCCGAGCGTATCTGGTATGTGGCTGATGCCTTCCGCGCCGGCATGACTGTCGAAGACATCTTCGGCATGAACATGATCGATCCGTGGTTCCTGGTGCAGATCGAAGACCTGATCAAGGAAGAAGAGAAGGTCAAGACCCTGGGGCTGGCCAGCATCGACCGCGACATGATGTTCCGCCTCAAGCGCAAAGGCTTCTCCGACCAGCGCCTGGCCAAGCTGCTGGGTGTGACCGAGAAGAACCTGCGCACGCATCGCCACAAGCTGGAGATCTTCCCGGTCTACAAGCGCGTTGACACCTGTGCCGCCGAGTTCGCCACCGACACTGCGTACCTGTACTCCACCTACGAGGAAGAGTGCGAGGCCGCGCCGTCGGGCCGCGACAAGATTATCATCCTGGGCGGTGGTCCGAACCGTATCGGTCAGGGTATCGAATTCGACTATTGCTGCGTACACGCCGCCCTCGCGCTGCGCGAAGACGGGTACGAGACCATCATGGTCAACTGCAACCCGGAAACTGTTTCCACTGACTACGACACTTCCGACCGCCTGTACTTCGAGCCGGTAACGTTGGAAGACGTGTTGGAAATCTGTCGCGTCGAGAAGCCCAAAGGCGTGATCGTCCAGTACGGCGGCCAAACCCCGCTGAAACTGGCGCGTGCCCTTGAGGCTGCCGGCGTGCCAATCATCGGCACGAGCCCTGACGCCATCGACCGTGCCGAAGACCGTGAGCGCTTCCAGCAAATGGTTGAGCGCCTGAACCTGCGTCAGCCGCCAAACGCTACCGTGCGCAGTGAAGACGAGGCCATCCGTGCAGCCAGCAAGATCGGCTACCCGCTGGTGGTGCGTCCATCCTACGTGCTGGGCGGCCGGGCGATGGAAATCGTCTATGAAGAAGAAGAGCTCAAGCGTTACCTGCGTGATGCGGTAAAAGTGTCCAACGACAGCCCGGTGCTGCTGGACCACTTCCTCAACTGCGCCATCGAAATGGACGTGGATGCAGTTTGCGACGGTACCGACGTGGTCATCGGCGCGATCATGCAGCACATCGAGCAGGCGGGCGTTCACTCCGGTGACTCCGCATGCTCGCTGCCGCCGTATTCGTTGCCTGCACATATCCAGGACGAGATGCGCGAGCAGGTCAAGAAAATGGCCTTGGAGTTGGGTGTTGTCGGCCTGATGAACGTACAGTTGGCGCTGCAGGGCGAAGACATCTACGTCATTGAAGTCAACCCGCGTGCTTCGCGTACCGTGCCGTTCGTTTCCAAGTGCATCGGCGTGTCCCTGGCCATGATCGCTGCGCGTGTGATGGCGGGTAAGACCCTGAAGGAAATTGGCTTCACCAAGGAAATCATTCCGAACTTCTACAGTGTGAAAGAGGCAGTGTTCCCATTTGCCAAATTCCCTGGTGTGGACCCGATCCTCGGTCCGGAGATGAAGTCCACCGGTGAAGTGATGGGCGTGGGCGACACCTTCGGTGAAGCATTCGCCAAGGCCCAGATAGGCGCCAGCGAAGTGCTGCCGACCGGCGGTACTGCGTTTATCAGCGTGCGTGATGATGACAAGCCGCTGGTTGCAGGCGTGGCCCGTGATCTGATCAACTTGGGCTTTGAAATCGTGGCAACTGCCGGGACCGCCAAGCTGATCGAAGCGGCCGGCTTGAAAGTGCGCCGCGTGAACAAGGTGACGGAAGGCCGTCCGCATGTGGTCGACATGATCAAGAATGATGAAGTCACGCTGATCATCAACACCACCGAAGGTCGCCAGTCGATCGCGGATTCCTACTCCATTCGCCGTAATGCCTTGCAGCACAAGATCTACTGCACCACCACTATTGCTGCTGGCGAAGCTATCTGCGAAGCGCTCAAGTTCGGTCCGGAAAAGACCGTGCGTCGCTTGCAGGATCTACACGCAGGATTGAAGGCATGATCAAATACCCAATGACCGTCCAGGGTGCCAAGGCCCTGGAAGAGGAGCACGCCCATCTGACCAAGGTCGTACGTCCAAAGCTGAGTCAGGACATTGGTACGGCCCGCGAGCTGGGTGACCTGAAGGAAAACGCCGAATACCACGCTGCTCGTGAGCAGCAGGGTATGGTCGAAGCGCGGATCCGTGATATCGAAGGCCGTTTGCAGAATGCGGTGATCATCGACGTCACGACTATTCCCCACACTGGCAAGGTGATTTTCGGTACCACCGTGGAGATCGCCAACGTTGAGACTGACGAGAGCGTGGTCTACCACATCGTGGGAGAGGACGAGGCTGACTTCAAGCTCGGCAAGATCTCCGTCGGCTCACCACTGGCCCGTGCCTTGATCGCCAAGGAAGAGGGTGATGTGGTGTCTGTCAAAACGCCAGGCGGTGTGATCGAGTACGAGATTGTTGAAGTTCGTCACATCTGAAAGGCGGCGCCCGCTTCGTGCGGGCGCCATGCTTTGGCAGCTTGCCCAGATGCTTTGGGTGGGCGGCCTATGGTTGTTACATCTTGGTGTATTGCCGGTGCTGGGCGTGATTGGCCTGGCTCCGTTGCTGATCGATGAAATCGATGGATTACTGAGTGCGCTGCTGGTGGGTTTCGCGGCGGCGTGCGTAGCGCTTCAGGCGTTGGTGCTGGTCAAGGCTGAAGGCTTGGAGAGTCTGTGGCGGGATATTCGCGGCCAACTGCTGTTGATGGCGCTGTATGCGTGTGCAATGTATTGCATTGTGCATGTCTGGCTGCCGGAAGCGTTGCGCTGGCAGCTATTCAGCTATCTTGTGCTAGGGTTCTCCGGCCTGGTGCTGGTTATACAGCCTGCTCCGGGATGGAGTGGCGGGGCGCGCGAAGCACGCCCGTGACCCTTTGTATTACTTGAAGCGGTGTACGTTCGACAGTTGCTTGTTGACGCTGAAGTTCTTGCGATACAGCAGCGCCATCTTGCCGATGACCTGAACCAGGTCCGCCTTGCCAACCTTGCACAGTTCTGCAATGGCGGCCAGGCGCGCCTCGCGGTCAAGGATGTTGACCTTGATCTTGATCAGTTCGTGATCGCCCAATGCGCGTTCAAGTTCGGCTAACACACCTTCAGTCAAACCGTTGTCTGCCACAATCAGAACTGGTTTCAGATGGTGGCCAATGGATTTGTACTGTTTCTTCTGCTCTTGAGTGAGCGGCATAATCTGACCCCTGCGTCTGATCTTGTAAAAAGCGGCGGCCAGTTTACCCGAGCGAGTCCGGGACCGCCCAGTTAATCACGACCCGTTTTATTTTCGAGGTGGCCCGTGGCCCGTTCCAAAACTAGCCTTAAGTGGCTGCAAGAGCATTTCAACGATCCTTACGTCAAAAAGGCGCAAAAGGATGGCTATCGTTCCCGGGCCAGCTACAAGCTGTTGGAGATCCAGGACAAGGACAAGTTGATTCGTCCAGGCATGAGCGTCATCGATCTTGGCGCGGCTCCCGGTGGCTGGTCCCAGGTGACCAGTCGTCTGATTGGTGGTCAAGGTCGCCTGATTGCTTCCGACATCCTGGAAATGGACAGCATCCCGGATGTGACCTTTGTTCATGGAGACTTTACCCAGGACACAGTGCTCGCCCAGATCCTTGAGGCTGTGGGAAATTCGCAGGTAGACCTTGTGATTTCCGACATGGCCCCCAATATGAGTGGATTACCGGCCGTTGATATGCCGCGGGCCATGTTCCTTTGCGAATTGGCGCTGGATTTGGCGGGTCGGGTGTTGCGTCCCGGTGGCGATTTCCTGGTGAAGGTGTTCCAGGGCGAGGGTTTCGACGAGTACCACAAGAACATCCGCAAATTGTTCGACAAGGTGCAGACGCGTAAACCAGACTCTTCCCGGGACCGGTCCAGGGAGCAATACCTGCTGTGCCGCGGCTTCCGTGGCGTCGAAGGCGCGGCGAGTGAAGAGCGTTTTTGAGGAATTCGAGGAGGGCGATAGGTTTTTTTATATCGCTTTCGTCACGAAGCTTTACGAATATTGTGTAGTCAAAGTTTCACAAAGGGTTACAGACGGCGCCTGCCAGAGTTGTAGGTAATGTAGTAAGTTAGGCCGGTGAATATCATGCGAAGCGCGCGCCAGTAGCGGAGCTTGCTTCAGAGGGTAGTTAATTGAACGATATGGCAAAGAATCTGATCCTGTGGTTGATCATCGCGGCTGTCCTCGTGACGGTGATGAACAACTTCTCCAGCCCTAACGAGCCGCAGACCCTCAACTATTCCGACTTCATCCAGCAAGTTAAGGATGGCAAGGTCGAGCGCGTAGCGGTTGATGGCTACGTGATCACCGGCAAACGCAACGATGGCGACAGCTTCAAGACCATTCGTCCGGCAATTCAGGACAACGGTCTGATCGGCGACCTGGTGGATAACCACGTGGTTGTCGAAGGCAAGCAGCCTGAACAGCAGAGCATCTGGACTCAACTCCTGGTGGCAAGCTTCCCGATCCTGGTGATTATTGCCGTGTTCATGTTCTTCATGCGCCAGATGCAAGGTGGTGCGGGAGGCAAGGGCGGGCCGATGAGCTTCGGCAAGAGCAAGGCGCGCCTGCTCTCTGAAGATCAGGTGAAGACCACCCTGGCTGACGTAGCGGGTTGCGATGAAGCCAAGGAAGAAGTCGGCGAGCTGGTTGAGTTCTTGCGCGATCCAGGCAAATTCCAGCGCCTGGGTGGCCGTATTCCTCGCGGCGTGCTGATGGTCGGCCCTCCAGGTACCGGTAAAACCTTGCTGGCCAAGGCGATTGCCGGCGAAGCCAAGGTACCGTTCTTCACCATTTCCGGTTCTGACTTCGTTGAAATGTTCGTCGGTGTCGGTGCGAGCCGCGTTCGCGACATGTTCGAGCAGGCCAAGAAGCATGCGCCATGCATCATCTTCATCGATGAAATCGACGCTGTTGGTCGCCATCGTGGTGCTGGCATGGGCGGTGGTCATGATGAGCGTGAGCAGACCCTCAACCAGTTGCTGGTCGAGATGGATGGTTTCGAGATGAATGACGGCATCATCGTCATCGCGGCAACCAACCGTCCGGACGTGCTGGATCCTGCGCTGCTGCGTCCAGGCCGCTTTGACCGCCAGGTGGTGGTTGGCCTGCCGGACATCCGTGGGCGCGAACAAATCCTGAAAGTGCACATGCGCAAAGTGCCGATGGGCGACGACGTTGCACCGGCTGTGATTGCCCGTGGTACCCCAGGGTTCTCGGGTGCTGACCTGGCCAACCTGGTGAACGAGGCTTCGCTGTTTGCAGCCCGTACCGGCAAGCGCATCGTTGAAATGAAAGAGTTTGAGCTGGCGAAAGACAAGATCATGATGGGCGCTGAACGCAAATCCATGGTCATGTCCGAAAAAGAGAAGCAGAACACTGCTTACCACGAAGCGGGTCACGCCATTGTGGGGCGTGTCGTGCCTGAGCATGACCCGGTCTACAAAGTGTCGATCATTCCTCGTGGTCGTGCGTTGGGTGTCACCATGTTCCTGCCGGAAGAGGATCGTTATAGCCTCTCCAAGCGTGCGCTGATCAGCCAGATCTGCTCGCTGTACGGCGGTCGAATCGCTGAAGAAATGACCTTGGGCTTCGATGGTGTGACCACTGGGGCTTCCAACGACATCATGCGCGCCAGCCAGATTGCGCGGAACATGGTGACCAAGTGGGGTTTGTCGGAAAAACTCGGTCCTTTGATGTACGCCGAGGAAGAAGGTGAAGTATTCCTGGGTCGTGGCGGCGGTGGTCAAAACGCCAGTTTCTCCGGTGAGACAGCCAAACTGATCGATTCTGAGGTGCGCAGTATCATTGACCAATGCTACGGCACTGCCAAGCAGATCCTGACCGATAATCGCGACAAGCTTGATGCAATGGCTGATGCACTGATGAAGTACGAGACCATCGACGCAGACCAGATCGACGACATTATGGCCGGTCGGGCACCTCGTGAGCCTCGTGATTGGGAAGGTGGTTCGGGTACTTCGGGCACCCCGCCTGTGGTTCAGAACGAACGCCCTGAAACCCCAATCGGTGGCCCGGCAGCTGATCATTAAGGTTTGAAATGACTTTTGCTCCGTCCTCCCCCCGGTTGCCTTGCGGCAACCGGGTTCTTGATTTGGCCCATACGCATGTCATGGGCATTCTTAATGTAACCCCTGACTCCTTTTCCGATGGTGGCCGCTTTAGCCAGCTTGATGCTGCATTGCGCCACGCAGAAGCCATGGTGGCGGCTGGTGCGACCTTGATTGATGTGGGCGGTGAATCGACTCGGCCTGGTGCTCGCGCAGTTTCTCCTCTGGAGGAGTTGGAGCGCGTGGCGCCGATTGTCGAGCGCATCGCTCGAGAGTTGGATGTGATCATTTCGGTTGATACCTCCACCCCGGCCGTGATGCGTGAGACTGCGCGATTGGGTGCCGGCTTGATCAACGATGTGCGGTCCCTGCGGCGCGACGGAGCCCTGGATGCAGCTGCAGCTACCGGTTTGCCTGTGTGTTTGATGCATATGCTGGGTGAGCCCGGCAATATGCAGGACAGCCCGCACTATGATGATCTGGTGGGTGAGGTGAGTGGTTTTCTCTCCGAGCGCGTTGCCCAATGCGCTGCGGTAGGTATTGCGCCGGAAAGGATCATCCTTGATCCGGGGTTTGGTTTCGCCAAGACCCTGCAACACAATTTGAGTTTGTTCAAACACATGGAGTCCTTGCATGCCCTTGGTCGGCCCCTGTTGGTCGGTGTTTCGCGCAAGAGCATGATAGGGCTGGCATTGAGCCGTCCGGTGGGTGAGCGGTTGTACGGCGGTCTTGCACTGGCGGCGCTCGCGGTGACCAAGGGTGCGCGCATCTTGCGTGTGCATGACGTTGCTGAGACCGTGGATGTGGTACGCATGATTGCAGCTGTGGAATCAGCCGAATAAGAATGATGGAGCACTTATGACTAAAAAATACTTTGGCACCGACGGTATCCGTGGTCGGGTCGGCGAGTTTCCGATTACTCCTGATTTCATGCTCAAGCTTGGATGGGCGGCGGGCATGGCGTTCCGCAGCATGGGGGCATGCCGCATCCTGGTGGGCAAGGACACCCGAATTTCGGGGTACATGTTTGAATCAGCGCTTGAGGCCGGCTTATCCGCCGCAGGCGCCGATGTGATGTTGCTGGGGCCAATGCCGACGCCCGCGATTGCATACCTGACGCGTACCTTTCACGCTGAGGCCGGTATTGTGATCAGTGCTTCGCACAATCCACATGACGACAACGGCATCAAGTTCTTCTCCGGTCAGGGCACCAAGTTGCCGGATGAGATTGAGCTGATGATCGAAGAGCTGTTGGATGCGCCGATGACCGTGGTCGAGTCCAGTAAGCTGGGCAAGGTGTCGCGCATCAATGATGCGTCCGGTCGTTATATCGAGTTCTGCAAGAGCAGTGTGCCAACCAGTACCAATTTTGCCGGCCTTAAGATTGTTGTCGACTGTGCCCATGGTGCGACCTACAAAGTCGCGCCAAGCGTATTCAGGGAGCTTGGTGCAGACGTGACGGTTCTGTCGGCTCAGCCCAACGGATTGAACATCAACGAAAACTGCGGCTCCACCCATATGGAGCAGTTGCAGGCCGCTGTCCTGGCCGAGCACGCCGACCTCGGGATTGCCTTCGACGGTGACGGCGACCGCGTGCTGATGGTTGACCATACCGGTGCAGTGGTGGACGGCGATGATCTGTTGTTCATCATTGCCCGCGACCTGCATGAGCGTAACAAGCTGCAAGGCGGTGTCGTCGGTACGCTGATGAGCAACCTGGGGCTTGAGCTGGCGCTGGCAGACCTGGGTATTCCTTTTGTTCGCGCCAACGTCGGTGACCGGTATGTGATCGCCGAGCTGCTGGAGCGTAACTGGCAGGTAGGTGGTGAGAACTCCGGGCACGTGGTGTGCTTCCAGCACACCACCACCGGCGACGCGATTATTGCGGCGTTGCAGGTGCTATTGGCTTTGCGTCGCCGCGAAGAGAGTCTGGCCCAGGCGCGTCAGGCTTTGCGCAAATGCCCGCAAGTATTGCTGAACGTGCGTTTCGCAGGTGGGGAAAATCCGATCGAGCACCCTGCTGTCAAAGAGGCTTGCGAGCGCGCGACCCTGGCAATGGCTGGTCGTGGGCGGGTATTGCTACGCAAGTCCGGCACAGAGCCTTTGGTGCGCGTCATGGTCGAAGGTGACGACGAAATACAGGTTCGTGGCCATGCCGAAGACCTGGCAAAACTGGTAACTGAAGTTTGCGCCTGAATTCGGCTTGCCAGTGATGATGTGGTTGGGTAACATCTGCGCCCACTTTGACCGACGAGGTACAGCATGCGTCGCACTATGGTAGCTGGTAACTGGAAGATGCACGGTACCCGCGCCAGTGTCGCTGAGCTGATCAATGGCCTTCGTCACTTGGCCTTGCCTAGCGGTGTTGATATCGCGGTGTTCCCGCCTTGCTTGCATATCACCCAAGTGGTGGATGGCTTGAAAGGTAAGTCGATTCAGGTCGGCGCGCAGAACTCTGCGGTGGAAGCCATGCAAGGTGCGTTGACCGGTGAGATTGCACCGAGTCAGCTGGTTGATGCAGGTTGTTCCTATGTGCTTGTCGGGCACTCCGAGCGCCGTCAGATGATGGGCGAGCGTGATGGGACACTCAATCGCAAGTTCGCAGCGGCACAGGCTTGTGGCTTGATTCCGGTGTTGTGTATTGGGGAGACCCTTGAGCAGCGTGAATCGGGCAAGACCCTTGAGGTTGTCTCGCGTCAGCTTGGCAGCATCATCGAGGAGCTGGGTGTTGGTGCGTTCGCAAAGGCGGTAATTGCTTACGAGCCGGTCTGGGCCATTGGTACCGGGCTGACTGCTACACCGCAACAGGCGCAGGATGTGCATGCAGCCATTCGCGCTCAGTTGGCGGCAGAGAATTCTGAAGTCGCACAAGGTGTGCGGCTTCTATACGGCGGCAGCGTGAAGGCGGCCAATGCGGTCGAACTGTTCGGCATGCCGGATATCGATGGGGGGCTCATTGGTGGGGCTTCCCTGAATGCAGATGAGTTCGGTGCGATTTGTCGCGCCGCGGGAAACTGAAAAAATGCTGGAAACAGTCGTAGTCGTTTTTCATCTGTTGGCTGCCCTGGGCGTAGTTGCCCTGGTTTTGTTGCAACAGGGTAAAGGTGCGGATGCTGGTGCGTCTTTCGGTGCAGGTGCTTCAAATACTGTGTTCGGAAGCCAAGGTTCCTCTACCTTTCTTAGTAAGTTTACTGCTATACTTGCCGCCGGTTTCTTCATAACCAGCTTAGGGTTAGGTTACTTTGCTAAAGAGAAAGCTCATGTGCTGACTCAAGTAGGCTTGCCAAACCCAGCAGTGTTGGAAGTGCCAAAAGCAAAGCCGGCTTCTGATGATGTCCCGGTGCTTCAAGAGCAAAAGTCGGCTACTCCAGCGACTGACGTACCTCCAGCTCAAGAGCAGAAGTAAGAAGGGTTGTAAACGCTGTATTGCCGAGGTGGTGGAATTGGTAGACACGCAACCTTGAGGTGGTTGTGCCCATAGGGTGTAGGGGTTCGAGTCCCCTTCTCGGTACCAATTATCAGGAGAGCCCGCTGTTGCGGGCTTTCTTGTAGGTGGAAGGTTACATTGACCCTGTAAGGGATCGGTCGTATACTTCCGCCCCAGCTTTGTCGCGGGGTGGAGCAGTCTGGTAGCTCGTCGGGCTCATAACCCGAAGGTCGTCGGTTCAAATCCGGCCCCCGCAACCAGTTTTAGCGGAGCCCCTTTTAAGGGGCTTTTTGTTAGCTGGACACTTTCAACGCCGCTGTTCGACGGCGTTTCAAGGATGGGCGTTTCGCCCATTTTTTTATTTTGCACAGCATGCACATACATGCACGAGGGGGTTCAGGTGTCGAGCAAGCTAGAAGAGTTGCAGGCCTTGTTGGCCCCGGTGGTCGTGGCCCTAGGCTATGAATGCTGGGGTATTGAGTTTTCGGCTCAAGGTCGCCACTCAATGTTGCGCGTTTATATCGATAAAGAGGGCGGCGTGCTGGTGGACGATTGTGCCATTGTCAGCCGTCAGATCAGCGGTGTTCTGGATGTTGAAGATCCTATCTCCGTTGAGTACACCCTCGAAGTTTCCTCGCCAGGCATGGAACGCCCACTGTTCACTATTGATCAGTTTGCAAAATTTGCCGGTGAACAAGTGAAGATCAAGCTGCGATCCCCGTTCGAAGGGCGTCGCAACTTTCAGGGCCTTCTGCGCGGTGTAGAAGAACAGGATGTCGTGGTGCAGGTAGAAGACCATGAGTTCCTGTTGCCGATCGATATGATCGACAAGGCCAACATTATTCCCAGTTTTGACTGAGACGCGGATCCCGCGGATCCAATGGCTTGCGAAAGGCGAGGCGTACGATGAGCAAAGAAGTACTGCTGGTTGTTGAGTCGGTATCCAATGAAAAGGGCGTACCGGCAAACGTGATTTTTGAAGCGCTGGAGCTGGCCCTGGCCACTGCTACCAAAAAGCGTTTTGAAGACGAAGTTGATCTGCGTGTGGAAATCAACCGCCACACCGGTGCCTATGAGACTTTCCGTCGCTGGACGGTCGTCGAAGAGGCCGATCTTGATGATCCGGCCATCGAAACCTGGCCAAGCAAGGTTGCTGAAACGCACCCAGGTGCCCAGGTCGGTGATGTCGTTGAAGAAAAGATCGAGTCCATCGAGTTCGGCCGCATTGCTGCACAGACCGCCAAGCAGGTCATCGTGCAGAAGGTTCGCGAAGCCGAGCGCGCTCAAGTCGTTGATGCCTATCGCGAGCGTCTGGGGGAAATCATCTCCGGCACCGTGAAAAAAGTTACCCGCGACAATGTGATCGTCGACCTGGGCAACAACGCTGAAGCGTTGCTGGCCCGCGAAGACATCATCTCCCGCGAAACCTTCCGTGTTGGCGTGCGTTTGCGTGCGCTGCTCAAGGAAATCCGCACCGAGAACCGTGGCCCTCAGTTGATCCTGTCGCGTACTGCGCCGGAAATGCTGATTGAGCTGTTCCGTATCGAGGTGCCGGAAATTGCCGAAGGCCTGATCGAAGTCATGGCTGCGTCCCGCGACCCGGGTTCGCGTGCCAAGATCGCGGTCCGCTCCAAGGACAAACGCATCGACCCGCAAGGCGCTTGCATCGGTATGCGCGGTTCGCGCGTCCAGGCAGTGTCGGGCGAATTGGGTGGTGAGCGTGTGGACATCGTCCTCTGGGACGATAACCCGGCGCAGTTCGTGATCAATGCCATGTCGCCGGCTGAAGTGGCGGCAATTATCGTTGACGAAGATGCCCATGCAATGGACATCGCCGTTGGCGCAGACAATCTGGCCCAGGCCATTGGTCGTGGTGGTCAGAACGTGCGTCTGGCCAGCCAGTTGACCGGCTGGACCTTGAACGTAATGACCGAATCGGACATCCAGGCTAAGCAGCAAGCTGAAACCGGTGACATCCTGCGCAACTTCATCGACGAGTTGGAAGTCGACGAAGACCTGGCGCAGGTGCTGGTAGATGAAGGCTTCACCAGCCTGGAAGAGATTGCCTACGTACCGTTGGAAGAAATGCTCAACATCGACGGCTTTGACGAAGACACCGTCAACGAGCTTCGCGCTCGGGCCAAGGATCGTTTGTTGACTAAAGCCATCGCTACTGAGGAAAAGCTGGCAGACGCCCATCCGGCCGAAGACCTGCTCTCGCTTGAGGGTATGGACAAGGATTTGGCGATGGAACTGGCGGTGCGCGGCGTAATTACCCGCGAAGACCTGGCCGAGCAGTCTATTGACGATCTGCTCGACATCGACGGCATTGACGATGATCGTGCCGGCAAGTTGATCATGGCCGCCCGAGCCCATTGGTTCGAGTAATTAGGCGCGGCCTGAGGAGAGAAGTGCATGACGCAAGTCACGGTGAAACAACTGGCCGATGAGGTCAAAACACCGGTAGAGCGCCTGTTGCAGCAGATGCGTGAGGCAGGTCTGCCGCACACCGCCGCCGATGAAGGTGTGAGCGATAGTGAGAAGCAGTCTTTGCTGACTCACTTGAAGAGCAGCCACAAGGCGAAAGTGGAAGAACCGCGCAAGATTACATTGCAGCGCAAAACCACCAGCACCCTGCGGGTTGCGGGTAGCAAGAGCATCAGCGTTGAAGTACGCAAGAAGAAAGTCTTCGTACAGCGCAGCCCGGAAGAAATCGAAGCCGAGCGCAAACGCGAACTGGAAGAACGTCGCGCAGTAGAAAATGCTGCACGTCAGAAGGCTGAAGAAGAAGCCAAGCGTCGCGCCGAAGAAGAAGCGCGTCGTCAGCCTGCTGCTGCGCAAACGGCTTCCACTGAAGCGGTAGCCGCGCCTGGCGCTCCTGCAGACGCTGTGCGTGAGGCCGCTCCGGTTGTCGCTGCACCAGCACCTGCGGCCGATGCCCGCAAGCGCGAGGAACCTCGTCGTCCGGATAAACCACGTGCCGACGATAACAATCGTCGCGGTGGTGGTGGCGATGGCGAGCGCAAAAACGCTCCCCATCGTGCTTCGGTCAAAGAGAAAGCGCCTGCTCCACGCGTTGCTCCACGGACTACCGACGAAGAAAGCGATGGCTTCCGTCGTGGTGGTCGCGGCAAGGCCAAGCTGAAGAAACGCAACGCCCACGGTTTCCAGAGCCCAACCGGCCCTGTCGTGCGTGATGTGCAGATCGGCGAGACCATCACGGTTGGCGATCTTGCCAACCAGATGTCGGTCAAGGCTGCTGAAATCATCAAGTTCATGTTCAAACTGGGTACTCCAGCGACCATCAACCAGGTGCTTGATCAGGAAACTGCTCAACTGGTAGCCGAAGAACTGGGTCACAAAGTGACCCTGGTCAGCGACACCGCCCTGGAAGATTCCCTGGCAGAGTCCCTGAAGTTTGAAGGCGAAACGTTCTCCCGTGCGCCAGTCGTGACCGTAATGGGCCACGTTGACCATGGTAAGACTTCGCTGCTCGACTACATCCGTCGTGCCAAGGTAGCTGCTGGCGAAGCCGGTGGTATCACCCAGCACATCGGTGCGTACCACGTTGAAACCGAGCGCGGCATGGTCACCTTCCTCGACACCCCAGGTCACGCCGCGTTTACCGCAATGCGTGCCCGTGGTGCCAAGGCGACTGACATCGTGATTCTGGTCGTTGCAGCGGACGACGGCGTGATGCCGCAGACCATTGAAGCTGTCCAGCACGCTAAAGCCGCTGGTGTTCCTCTGGTTGTTGCCGTGAACAAGATCGACAAGCCGGGCGCCGATCTCGATCGCATCCGTAGCGAACTGTCGGTTCATGGCGTGACGTCTGAAGAGTGGGGCGGTGATACGCCGTTCGTTTCGGTTTCGGCGAAAGTCGGTACTGGCGTTGACGAACTGCTCGAAGCTGTCCTGCTGCAAGCTGAAGTACTTGAACTGAAAGCAACCCCATCGGCCCCAGGTCGTGGTGTTGTGGTTGAGTCGCGTCTCGACAAAGGTCGTGGCCCGGTTGCAACCGTACTGGTTCAAGACGGTACCCTGCGTCAAGGCGACATGGTACTGGTCGGTTCGAACTATGGCCGTGTACGTGCCATGCTCGACGAGAACGGCAAGCCAATCAAGGAAGCCGGTCCTTCCATCCCTGTCGAGATCCTCGGCCTGGACGGTACTCCGGACGCTGGCGACGAGATGAGCGTGCTGTCTGACGAGAAGAAAGCCCGTGAAGTGGCTCTGTTCCGTCAAGGCAAGTTCCGTGAAGTCAAACTGGCTCGCGCGCATGCCGGCAAGCTGGAAAACATCTTCGAGAACATGGGCCAGGCCGAGAAGAAGACGCTTAACATCGTCCTCAAGTCTGACGTTCGTGGTTCCCTCGAAGCGTTGAACGGCGCCTTGAATGGCCTGGGTAACGACGAAGTGCAAGTGCGTGTTGTCGGTGGCGGTGTCGGTGGTATCACCGAGTCCGACGCCAACCTGGCACTGGCTTCCAACGCTGTACTGTTCGGCTTCAACGTGCGTGCCGATGCTGGCGCTCGCAAGATCGTCGAGCAGGAAGGCCTGGACATGCGTTACTACAACGTCATCTACGACATCATCGAAGACGTCAAGAAAGCCCTCACCGGCATGCTTGGCAGTGACGTCCGGGAGAACATCCTGGGTGTCGCCGAGGTTCGTGACGTGTTCCGCTCGCCGAAATTCGGTGCGATCGCCGGTTGCATGGTTATCGAAGGTACCGTGTACCGTAACCGTCCAATCCGTGTACTGCGTGAAGACATCGTTATCTTCGAAGGCGAGCTGGAATCCCTGCGCCGCTTCAAGGATGACGCTTCCGAAGTGCGTGCCGGCATGGAATGCGGTATCGGCGTCAAGAGCTACAACGACGTCAAGGCTGGCGACAAGATCGAAGTCTACGAGAAGGTTCAGGTTGCTCGCAGCCTCTAACTCGCGCACTTCAGGAGCCACGCCGCGTGTGGGCATGCAAATGCCCCGCGCAGCGTGAGGACTCTAAACGCAACGCCCGGTCTGGCTTTTGTCAGGCCGGGCGTTTGCCGCTTTCAGACCCCATGGGTTTCACCGTGTGGCAGTAACAGGTAACAAGACATGGCAAAAGAATACAGCCGTACCCAGCGTATCGGCGATCAGATGCAGCGTGAGCTGGCCCAACTGATCCGTCGCGAAGTCAAAGACCCCCGCGTTGGCCTGGTCACCATCACCGCTGTTGAAGTGAGCCGTGACGTGGGTCACGCGAAGATCTTCATCACCGTGATGGGACAGGACAACAGCGAAGAAATCGCGCAAAGCATCAAGGTGCTCAACTCGGCCGCAGGTTTCCTGCGCATGCAGTTGGCCCGTGAAATGAAGCTGCGCAGCGTGCCCCAGTTGCACTTCCACTACGACGAAAGCGTCGTGCGTGGCGCGCACCTGTCGGCACTGATTGAGCGCGCCGTGGCTGAAGACAGCCAGCACCCATCCACACCTGAAGACGCCAAGGAGTAAGCGGTGGCTCAGGTCAAACGTATCCGTCGCAACGTCAGCGGCATCATTCTGCTCGACAAGCCGATTGGCTTTACCTCCAATGCCGCGTTGCAGAAGGTCCGCTGGTTGCTCAATGCCGAGAAGGCCGGACACACCGGCAGCCTCGATCCCCTGGCCACCGGTGTACTGCCGTTGTGCTTTGGCGAGGCCACCAAGTTCTCGCAATACCTGCTCGATTCCGACAAGGGTTACGAAACCCTGATGCAACTGGGCAAGACCACCACCACGGCAGACGCCGAAGGTGATGTTTTGCAGGTTCGCGACGTGACCGTTGGTCGTGCTGATATCGAAGCTGCTTTACCTGCTTTTCGTGGGCAAATCAGTCAGATACCGCCGATGTACTCGGCGCTCAAGCGTGATGGGCAGCCCCTTTACAAGCTTGCACGTGCGGGCGAAGTAGTGGAGCGCGAACCGCGTTCTGTTACTATTGCGCGCTTGGAATTGCTCGCCTGTGAAGGTGACACCGCGCGCTTGGCCGTGGACTGCAGCAAAGGCACTTATATCCGTACCCTGGTGGAAGATATTGGTGAGCAACTTGGTTGCGGCGCCTACGTTGCAGAGCTGCGACGTACCCAGGCCGGACCTTTCAGCCTGGCCCAGACGGTTACGCTGGAAGAGTTGGAGGCGGTACACGCCGAAGGTGGCAACGAAGCGGTTGATCGCTTCCTGATGCCGTCGGACAGTGGTTTGCTGGATTGGCCATTACTGCACTTTTCGGAACACAGCGCGTTCTACTGGCTTAACGGCCAGCCGGTACGTGCCCCGGATGCCCCGAAGTTCGGCATGGTGCGGGTACAGGATCATAACGGTCGCTTTATCGGTATCGGTGAAGTGAGCGAAGACGGGCGCATCGCGCCACGTCGACTGATTCGGTCAGAATGACCGAACGAGTGTGGCTGTTAACAGGCACGGTCAACACTCATTTTTAGATACAGGGATTTGTCCCTGGCCTGTTGAAACTGCCCTTTGGGTGGTTTCCTGAAAAAAGGATTGCCTCATGGCTCTCGACGTTCAAGAAAAAGCACAAATCGTAGCTGACTACCAGCAAGCTGTTGGTGACACTGGTTCGCCAGAAGTGCAAGTTGCACTGCTGACCCACAACATCAACAAGCTGCAAGGTCACTTCAAGGCCAACGGTAAAGATCACCACTCCCGTCGTGGTCTGATCCGCATGGTAAACCAGCGCCGTAAGCTGCTGGACTACCTGAAAGGCAAGGATCTGGGTCGTTATCAGGCTCTGATCGGTCGCCTGGGTCTGCGTCGCTAATCAGCGATTGCGCTAGAGGTTGGTTGTCTGCCGTGTGTCAGTGGGATTCCCGCTGGCCCATGGTAGGCTCCCAGCCTCAAGTTTTATCTGGATACACGTTTTACCCCTGGACAAGGGTTGGGCCGATTCCCGACATTGCCCAAGAATTTCGCAAGAAGACAAGTTCCCCAAGAGCCACAAAGAAGGTAGGACACCGTGAACCCGGTTATCAAAAAATTCCAGTTCGGTCAGTCGACCGTTACCCTCGAGACAGGCCGTATTGCCCGTCAAGCCTCCGGCGCAGTGCTGGTTACCGTTGACGACGACGTTACCGTATTGGTGACCGTTGTTGGCGCCAAGCACGCCGACCCAAGCAAAGGCTTCTTCCCTCTTTCCGTTCACTACCAGGAAAAGACTTACGCTGCCGGTAAGATCCCTGGCGGTTTCTTCAAGCGCGAAGGCCGTCCTTCCGAGAAAGAAACCCTGACTTCCCGACTGATCGACCGTCCGATCCGTCCGCTGTTCCCAGAAGGCTTCATGAACGAAGTGCAGGTTGTCTGCACCGTCGTTTCCACCAGCAAGAAAACCGATCCTGACGTCGCTGCGATGATCGGTACTTCGGCAGCCCTGGCCATCTCCGGTATTCCTTTCGATGGCCCGATCGGCGCAGCCCGCGTTGCTTTCCACGAAAGCACCGGTTACCTGCTGAACCCGACTTACGAGCAACTGAAAGCATCGAGCCTGGACATGGTCGTTGCCGGTACGTCGGAAGCCGTATTGATGGTTGAATCGGAAGCCAAAGAGCTGACCGAAGACCAGATGCTGGGTGCAGTACTGTTTGCTCACGACGAGTTCCAGGTTGTGATCAACGCTGTTAAAGAACTGGCTGCCGAAGCTGCCAAGCCGACCTGGGCCTGGGCTCCGCAAGCCGAAGCCACCGAACTGCTGGGCGCTATCCGCTCCGAGTTCGGCACTGCGATCTCCGACGCCTACACCATCACCGTCAAGGCCGACCGTTACGCTCGCCTGGGTGAGCTGAAGGACCAGGTTGTTGCCAAGCTGTCCGGCGAAGAAGGCCAGCCTTCTTCCAGCGAAGTCAAAGCAGCCTTCGGTGAAATCGAATACCGCACCGTTCGCGAAAACATCGTTAACGGCAAGCCTCGTATCGATGGCCGCGACACCCGCACCGTTCGTCCGCTGAACATCGAAGTCGGCGTTCTGCCGAAGACTCACGGTTCGGCACTGTTCACCCGTGGTGAAACCCAGGCACTGGTCGTTGCGACCCTGGGTACTGCCCGTGACGCACAGCTGCTGGACACCCTGGAAGGCGAGAAAAAAGACCCGTTCATGCTGCACTACAACTTCCCGCCGTTCTCGGTGGGCGAGTGTGGTCGCATGGGTGGCGCTGGTCGTCGCGAAATCGGTCACGGCCGTCTGGCCCGTCGCTCGGTCCAGGCCATGCTGCCTGCTGCTGACGTGTTCCCGTACACCATCCGTGTGGTGTCGGAAATCACCGAGTCCAACGGTTCCAGCTCCATGGCTTCGGTCTGCGGTGCTTCCCTGGCGCTGATGGACGCGGGTGTGCCGATGAAGGCGCCGGTTGCCGGTATCGCCATGGGCCTGGTTAAAGAAGGCGAGAAGTTCGCCATCCTGACCGACATCCTGGGTGACGAAGACCACTTGGGCGATATGGACTTCAAAGTAGCCGGTACCGCCAAAGGTGTTACCGCGCTGCAGATGGACATCAAGATCAAGGGCATCACCGAAGAAATCATGGAAATCGCCCTGGGCCAAGCCCTGGAAGCGCGCCTGAACATCCTCGGTCAGATGAACCAGATCATTGGTCAGTCCCGTACCGAACTGTCGGAAAATGCTCCGACCATGATCGCGATGAAAATCGACACCGACAAAATCCGTGATGTTATCGGTAAAGGCGGCGCGACCATTCGTGCGATCTGTGAAGAGACCAAGGCTTCGATCGACATCGAAGACGACGGCTCGATCAAGATCTTCGGCGAAACCAAGGAAGCTGCAGAAGCTGCGCGTCAACGCGTCCTCGGCATCACCGCTGAAGCCGAGATCGGCAAGATCTACGTCGGTAAGGTTGAGCGCATCGTCGACTTCGGCGCATTCGTCAACATCCTGCCAGGCAAAGATGGTCTGGTTCACATCTCCATGCTGAGCGATGCTCGCGTTGAGAAAGTGACCGACATTCTGAAAGAAGGCCAGGAAGTGGAAGTGCTGGTACTGGACGTGGACAACCGCGGCCGTATCAAGCTGTCCATCAAGGACGTAGCAGCAGCCAAGGCTTCGGGCGTTTAATTACCCCAGGCTCACGCTGAAAAAAAGGACTCTTCGGAGTCCTTTTTTTACGCCTGAAGGAAAATGCCGAAAAATCAGACGCTTAGTAAATCGCAAAAGCCGCAACTTGCACGCAGGCACGATGGCGTTCATGCAAGTTGCACGATTCCGAAATTCGAGTGTTTTTATAAGTATATGATTTTTAACGATTTAATCTTCCATGGCGACTTGGCACACTGCCTGCAATAACCCTGTTAACGCTGCAGCATCAAGGTTCACACACTGCAGACTTTTAATAAAACAGGAGTTACTCGTATGAAGAAGTTCGCTCTCGCTACTGCTACCGCTCTGACCCTGGCCATGGGTGCTAACGTGGCCTTTGCCCAGACTTCCCAAGCTCCAATGACCCTGGCGGCCGGTGAAGCCACCAAGGCAAAAGAAAGCGTTTCGGATACTTGGATCACCACCAAAGTTAAATCCGATCTGCTGACCGAAAAAGGCATTCCTGGTTCGGACATCAAGGTTGAGACCAACAAAGGTGTGGTTTCCCTGTCTTCGACCGTAGCCATTTCGGACGCGCAGAAAGAAACTGCCGTAGCGATCACTAAAAAAATCAAAGGTGTAACCGCAGTTTCTGCTGACGGCCTGTTGGCTGGCGGCGCTACCAAGGCAGACAACATCGACAAAACCAAAGGTGCAGCAGCTGACGCCAAAGGCGCAACCTCCGACACCTGGATCACCACCAAAGTCAAAGCTGACCTGGTCACCGAGAAAGGCATTCCTGGCACCGACATCAAAGTCGAAACCAACAAGGGTGTAGTTTCCCTGTCCTCTTCGGTCGCTGTGACCGAGGCACAAAAAACGACCGCGGTGAACATCACCAAGAAAATCAAAGGCGTTAAAGCTGTATCGGCCGATGGCCTGAAAGCAGAGTAACGCTCAAGAATTCGTCTGAACTAGCGGCGGCGGCGCGTGAGTTAGATATCCACTCAATGCACCTCTAAGTTTCATGCGACCGACCACACGGATGTGGTCATTACAGGCCCCGGCACTTCTGTGTCGGGGCCTGTTCTATTGGGGCGGGAAAGTAATGCGCCAGCGGCTTGCCTTGGACGCCTACTCGGCGTCCAGGTGCATCGGCGTTATCACTCGACCGTCTTTCTCTGCCTGGCCCAGTTGCGCGTCAATGAAGTAGACCCGGTCGTCCTCCAGCTGGGCTTTATCCACCAGGTAGTCCTTGATCGTGCTTGCACGGTCCTGGCCCAACTGGCGCAGGAGCACGTCACTGCCACTCCAGAACTTGATCACGCCCTCTTTCAACCTGGCGGTGCGGTCACTGCTGCTCAGGTCCTTCCATTCAGCCGGAGGCTGCTGTTTCAAGCGGGTGCGGTAAATACCTTCGAGCAAGGGGGCTTTTTCGCTCTCAGGGACTTCCAGCAAGGACGCCTGGGCCGGGACTTTCTCGCCACGGCGCTGCAGCATTTTGTAGTAGTTGTATTGGTATTCCCGCTCCAGCCGCTGGGCCGCCAGGAATGGGCCGTCGCTGCTGGCTGCGGCCGTGCCTTCGATTTCCAGGCGTAGGGCAGGGCGTTCTTTCAAGGCTTTGGCCAAGGTGTTGAGAGCGCCTTCGGCGTCTTTGTTCAACTCGCTGGAGCCTGCCGCGAACGACACGCTACCCAAGTCCTCCGCTCCGCCTCCGGTGACCAATCCGCCAATAAACTTGAACGGCGCAGTGGCCGCTCGCACCACCAGATTGCGCAGGGTTTGCCACACAATGGGCATCACGCTGAATTGCGGGTTATTCAGGTCACCGGATACGGGCAGTTCGATGGAGATCTTGCCGTCGCTGTCCTTAAGCAAGGCGATTGCCAGACGAATCGGCAGGTCCACGGCATCGACGCTGTCGACTTTTTCGCCCAGTTGCAATTGCTCGACCACCACTTTGTTCTCTGCCTTCAACTGGCCCTTGGTGATCACGTAGTGCAGGTCCAGGTTGAGGCGGCCCTTGCGGATGCGGAAACCGGCGAATTTGCCCGAGTAAGGCGTCAGGGTGGTCAGCTCGACACGTTTGAAGCTGGTGGCGATGTCCAGCGCGGCCATCGGGTCAAACGGGTTCACGCTGCCTTTGATGGTGACCGGTGCATAACGGTCCACCTTGCCCTTGATGTCAACACTCGCCGGCTTGGCCTGGCGACTGTCAATGGTGCCGATCTGTCCATTGAGCTGTTGGATCGCAGTGGCGAAGTTGGGGGTGAGGCTGAAGTCGGCGAAGTTGGCCGAACCGTCGTTGATCGCAATCTGCCCGATATGAATGCCCAGGGGTTTTTCTTTGCTCGCGGCAGGTTTGGCTGACGATTTGGCGCCACTGTCGGCCGGCTGCGGTATCAGCAAGTCGTCGACGTTGGTGGTGCGGTCATCGTTGATCATGAACCGCGCATAGGGCTGCAGCAGGTTGACCTTGTCGATCGACAGGCTGTCGCCGTGTTGATAGTTCACGCCTTCGAGCACCAGGCGCTGCCATTTGAGGAAGTCGCGGGTCTTGAGGGTGTCGAGAGTATGCAACTGGTCGACCTGCGCGCGGCCGGTGATCTGCAGCGCCAGGGGATCGGTGCTTTTCAGGTTCACGTCGAGGTCGCTGCCAAGCATGCCGCTACGCAGCTCCAGACGGATAAACGGGCTGATATAGGACTGGGCGACCCGCAGGTCGATGTCCTTGGTATTGACCTTCAACTTGGCGCTGACCGGGTTGAGGTTAACCGTGCCGGTTGCCTGGATCTTGCCCTGCTTGCCCAGGCCGGTGTCGACCTTCAGGGTAAAAGGGCTCTGGTTGAGGCTGTCGAAGTTCTGCACGTCGACGTTCAACGGGCCGAGCTCCAGCGCCACTGCAGGTTTGGCCTGGCGGTCGGCCAAGTGCACTTGGTAGTTGCGCAGCTGTACATCCTTGAGCAGCACTTGCCAGGGCTTGCTTGGGGCGACGGGCGCAGGCTTTGGCGAGTCGGCCGTGGCGGGTGCAGTCGCAGGCTCCGGCGCCTTGGCCGGTTTGTTCGGCTGACCGGCGAACAGTTTTTGCCAGTCCAGTTGCCCATCCGCTTCACGAGCCGCCCAGGTCTCGAGTTTATTGCTGCGGATCTTGCCCACCACCACCTGCTGTTTGGCCAGGTCCACCGTGGTCTCACTGACGTCCAAACGCTCCAGGCGCACCAACGGCCGGCCATCCGGGGCCTTGATCGCGAACGGTGCGATGCTGGCGGCGGTGTTGGTCAGGTTCAGCTCGGTCTCTTTGGCCAGACTGAACCTGTATTCGGTACTGAAGTTGAGCACGCCGTCTTCAAGTACCAGAGGTAAGGCGTCACGCACATAAGGCCACCAGGCTTTCATCTTGCCGCCGGTGACTTTGAGCGTACCTTCGGACGTGATCGGCACCAGGCTGAAGTTGCCTTTCCAGTCGATCTGTCCGCCTTCAGGGCCGGCGGCGACCAAGGTCATGTCCGCATTGTCTTCCGGCAGGGTGCTGAGATTCTTCAGTTCGAAGTCGAGGGTGTCGTAGAGGAATTCGATGGGTTCGCTGGGGCGCAGGTCTTGGAAATGCAAATAACCGCCAGCCAGCTTGATGCTGTCGACACGCAGCGGGAACGGCTTGGCGTCAGGGTCTGCCGGGGTCGGCTCGCTCGGTGGCAGCTTGAACAACTGCGCCAGATTCAGCTGGCCTGACTTGTCGAACAACAACTCGGTCCTAGGCTTGTCCAGTTGCACATCCGCCAGGTGCAGGGCGCGGGTCCACAGGCTATCGGCCTGAAGGTTGGCGTAAAGCCGTTCGAAACCTACCTGTTCCTTACCGGGTTCACCGATTTTCAAACCCCATACCGTGACTTCCAGGCTGAACGGGTTAAGTTCGATCCGCTCGATGCGTGTCGGCACCGTGGCGTAATTGGCTAACTGTTGGTTGGCAATACGAAGGGCGATGCCAGGCAAAATCAGAAAGCCCAGCAAGCTGTACAACGCGAGGGCAGTCAACAAGGCGCCAGTGGCGCGAATCAATCCTTTGGGCATGGGGCGGCGCCATCTATGTCAAACAGGAGTGCCTTGGAGTATGGCACGGGATTTCGGTTCCGAAGCACCGAGGAACATGGGAAAAGTACTACAACTGCAGGATCAGGGTCTTCAACGGTGGCTGTTGATCCTGTGAAGGGAAGTCCGCGCCAGGCGTCATGATTTGCCAGTCGCGTACCGGACGCCCGGCTTTTTCGGCGCAGCGCAAAACCTGGTCACGCCAGTCTTCCATGCTGACTTTTGCCAGGTTGTTACAGCAGATCAGCACGCCATTGTCGGCGGTAGCGAGCAGTGCCGGCTTGAGCAGGCTCTGGTAGTCACGCAACAGGTCAACGGTACCGAAGGCACTCTTGGCCCAGGCCGGCGGGTCGAGCAACACCAGGTCATATTGACGCTGCTGCAGGCGCGGATAGCTCGGCAGTTTCTGCCCGCGACGCTGGGTGATCGGCAGTCCGGCCAGTTGGCGAATCGCCGGGAAGTAGTCCGATTGCACGAACTCCATGGTGGGAAGCTGTGGATTGAGCTGGCCGTTTTCACGCCCCACCGCCAGGTTGCCCTCGGCGAAGTCCAGGTTGCATACTTCGCGCGCACCACCGGCAGCGGCGCTCAGGCCCACCCCACAGGTGTAGGCAAACAGGTTCAATACGCTTTTGCCGGCGCAGTGGTCCTTGACCCAGCCACGGGTATTGCGCAGGTCGAGGAACAGCAGTGGGTCCTGGCCGGCATGGCGCCCACGGACACGGTAATTGAGGCCCCATTCGTGACCCACCAGGTCTTCCAGCGCGGCAGGTTCGGCGCGGTATACCGAATCTTCGCGATCGACCCGCGAGTTGCCGCGGGAGCGGTCGTTGTAGACCAGCAGCAACTCCAGGCCCATGTACTGGTTGATCAGTTGGTGCAGCTCCAGCAGGTCAGCGGTTTCCAGCGACTGATGGAAGCTTTGCACCAGTAACTGCGGGCCATAGCGGTCGATGGTCAGGCCGCCGGCGCCTTCCTGGCTGCCATGGAACAGCCGATAGCAGTCGGTGCCCTGGGCGTGCAGTTCGCTGATCAGATCCTGGCGATGATCGAGGGCGGCGCGCAGCGCCTGATTCAAGGGAGACATGGAGCGCGCCTTGCTTAGGTAAATGGGGGCAATGAGGGCGCGGAGTTTAGCAGCTATGGCGCGTTGCCTACATCAACCCCATCCGCCGGTGTGCACGCTGCACCGAACCATTGCGCATCGCCCAGCGCAACAACGGCGCGCTGCGCTTGACCCCGGCGCGGATCATCTGGCGTTGCAGGGGGCTCTGGTGCTGATCGAGCAGGGTGCTGGCCCAGTCCGGCAGCAGGTCGATCCCGGCTTGCATCATCAAGGCACCAAAAGGCTTGGCCAACAGGCTGGGGGAGGGCGCGTTCAGCAACAGGCGCAGCACTTCGCGGCTGCGCTCGTCGCACAGCAATTGCGGGCGGATGCACTCAAGGTAATCGGAAATTTCCTGGCGTGAATGCGGCACATCCTGCGCGCCGAGCCGTTCTGCGACGACGGCGATCTCGCTGTAGTAACGGTCTTGATCACGGCCGGAGAGGTACGGGTTGCGATAGCGCAAGTGGGCAGCAAGAAAGTTGCTCACCTCCGCCACATGCACCCAGGTCAGCAACGCTGGATCGCTGGCTGCGTAAGGCCTCCCGTCCGGGGCATGGCCCACCACCTGCAGGTGAATGGTGCGCACTTTTTCGATCAGCCAGTCGGCGTCTTTGCGCGCGCCGAACGTGGTACCGGAAATAAACTGCGAGGTACGGCGCAGGCGCCCGAGCATGTCCTGGCGAAAGTTCGAATGGTCCCACACGCCGGCCAGGGCCAATGGGTGCAAGGCTTGCAGCATCAAGGCGCTGATACCGCCGATGAGCATGCTGCTGAAGTCACCATGGACTTGCCAGCTGACCGAGTCCGGCCCGAACAGGCCCGGATCGCCCTTGGGGTTTTCCAGGTCCAGTTGGCCCAGTGACAAGCCGGTGAGGCTCATCAACTGGGTTTCGATACGGCTGCGGATAAATTCCATGGCGACTCGGGTTTCCTAGCGGTTCAGGCGTTTGTCGATCAGGCCGTCGACGACGCTGGGGTCGGCCAGGGTCGAGGTATCACCCAGGCTGTCCAGTTCGTTGCAGGCGATCTTGCGCAAAATCCGGCGCATGATCTTGCCGGATCGGGTTTTCGGCAAGGCCGGTGCCCATTGGATCAGTTCCGGCTTGGCAAAGCTGCCGATTTCCTTGCTGACCAGTTCCAGCAGGTGTTTTTTCAGCGCCTCGCTGGGTTCGACGCCATTCATGGGGGTGACGAAGGCGTAGATGCCCTGGCCCTTGACGTCGTGGGGGTAGCCCACCACGGCAGCCTCGGCCACCTGGTCATGCAGCACCAGCGCACTTTCTACCTCGGCGGTGCCGATACGGTGGCCGGACACGTTGATCACATCGTCGATACGCCCGGTGATCCAGTAGTCGCCGTCCTCATCGCGGCGCGCGCCGTCACCGGTGAAATAGTAACCGGGGTAGGGTTTGAAATAGGTGTCGACCATGCGCTGCGGGTCGCCGTAGACGCTGCGAATCTGCCCCGGCCAGCTGGCCTTGATCGCCAGTACGCCGCTGCCGGCTCCGCTGATGACCTTGCCTTGTTCATCCAGCAGCACGGGCTGCACGCCAAACATCGGCTGGGTGGCACAACCTGGTTTGATCCGCTGGGCGCTGACCAGCGGGCTGAGCATGATGCCGCCGGTCTCGGTCTGCCACCAGGTATCGACAATGGGGCAACGCTGTTCGCCCACTGCGTTGAAGTACCAGTCCCAGGCTTCCGGGTTGATCGGTTCGCCCACGCTGCCGAGCAGGCGCAGGCTGGCGCGGGAGGTCGTCTCCAGCGGGGCGTGACCCTCGCGCATCAACGCGCGCAAGGCGGTGGGAGCGGTGTAGAAGATATTCACCTGGTGTTTATCAATGACCTGCCAGAAGCGCGAACTGTCCGGGTAGCTCGGCACACCTTCGAACATCAGCGAGGTCGCGCCATTGGCCAGCGGCCCGTACACGATGTAACTATGGCCGGTGACCCAACCCACATCGGCAGTGCACCAGAACACCTCACCGTCGCGGTAATCGAGTACGTACTTGAAGGTCATTGCCGCCTGGAGCAGGTAGCCGCCCGTGGTGTGCAGCACGCCCTTGGGTTTGCCGGTGCTGCCGGAGGTGTAGAGGATAAACAGCGGGTCTTCGGCGTCCATCGGTTCAGGAGGGCAATCGTCGCTCGCTGCATCCAAGGCCTGTTGATACTTGAGGTCGCGGCCTTCGCTCCAGTTCACCGGGGCGCCGGTGCGTTGTACCACCAGCACCGTGCTGACGTCGGGGCAACTGGCCAGGGCTTTGTCGACATTCTGTTTCAACGCCACCGGCTTACCACCGCGCACGCCTTCATCGGCTGTGATCACGGTGCGGCAGTCGGCGTCCAGAATGCGGTCACGCAGGGCGTCCGGTGAGAACCCGCCAAATACCACCGAGTGCACCGCGCCAATCCGCGTGCAGGCCAGCATGGCGTAGGCCGCTTCCGGGATCATCGGCATGTAGATACACACCCGGTCGCCTTTTTTTACGCCACGGCTTTTCAGCACATTGGCCAGGCGGCAGACGTTTTGGTGCAGTTGGCGGTAAGTGATTTTTGAGGATTTTGTGGGATCGTCACCTTCCCAGATGAAGGCCGGCTGATCGGCGCGTTGCGCCAGGTGACGGTCGATGCAGTTGTAGCTGACGTTCAACTGGCCACCGGCAAACCATTGGGCGGCACCGGTCTGGATGTCTGACTGCTGGACGGTGTGCCACGGTGTTATCCAGTCGAGAAAGCCCTTGGCCTGTTCGGCCCAGAACGTGTCCGGCTGTTCGATGGATTGTCGATAGAGGCGCTGGTAGTCCTCTTGACTGAGTTGCGCAGCCCGGCGGACGGCATCGGCGATGGGAAACGTGCTGATATCGAACATGAGCGATCCTTATTCTTGTTTTTGCGACAAGTCATAAAGATGCACCCTGTATGGAGAGGGTTCAAGGCCAACGTCCAAACGGACGTTGGCCTTGCGGTGCCTGTATCAGCCGCGGTGACGGCCGCGGAAGTAGTTGATCAGGCCCTGGGTCGACGCGTCTTCGGCCAAGGTTTCTTCGGCGCCGGTGAGGCGATTGTATACGCCCTTGCCCAGCTCCTTGCCCAGCTCCACGCCCCATTGGTCGAAGGCGTTGATGCCCCAGATCACGCTTTGCACGAACACTTTATGTTCATACATCGCAACCAGGGCGCCCAGGCGACGCGGGCTGATGCGTTCAACCACCAGGGTGTTGCTCGGACGGTTGCCCGGGATCACCTTGTGCGGTGCCAGCTTCTGCACGTCGTCTTCCGGGATGCCCTTGTCGCGCAGCTCGGCTTCGGCTTCGCTGCGGGTCTTGCCGAGCATCAGTGCCTGGCTTTGGGACAGGCAGTTGGCGTACAACCACTGATGGTGGTCGGACACCGGGTTGAAGCTGACGATCGGCACGATGAAGTCGGCCGGGATCAGTTGGGTGCCCTGGTGCAGCAACTGGTGATAAGCATGTTGGCCGTTGCAGCCGACGCCGCCCCAGATCACCGGGCCTGTGTCGGTGGACACTGGTTTGCCGTCCTGGCGCACGCTCTTGCCGTTGGATTCCATGTCCAGCTGCTGCAAGTGCTTGGTGATGTTACGCAGGTAGTGGTCGTATGGCAGGATCGCATGGCTCTGCGCACCCCAGAAGTTGCCGTACCACACGCCCAGCAGGCCCAGCAGCACCGGCATGTTCTGTTCGAACGGTGCGTTCTGGAAATGCTGGTCCATGGTGTAGGCACCGGACAGCAGTTCCTTGAAGTTGGACATGCCGATGGCCAGGGCGATTGGCAGGCCGATGGCCGACCACAACGAATAACGGCCGCCCACCCAGTCCCACATCGGGAAGATGTTTTCTTCGCGGATACCGAAGGCCACGGCAGCCGCGTTGTTGCTCGACACGGCGATAAAGTGGCGGTACAGCTCGGCTTCCGAGCCACCCTGGGCCAGGTACCAGGCGCGGGCGGCCTGGGCGTTTTTCAGGGTTTCCAGGGTGTTGAAGGATTTCGACGAGACGATAAACAGCGTGGTCTCGGCGCGCAGCTTCATGGTCAGCTCATGGAATTCGCTGCCATCGATGTTCGCCAGGTAGTGGCAGCGCACGCCTTTGTGGGCGTAGGACAACAGCGCTTCAGAGACCAGCTCCGGGCCGAGGAACGAGCCGCCGATGCCGATGTTCACCACGTCGGTGATCGGCTTCTCGGTGTAGCCACGCCACAGGCCGTCGTGGATGCGGCCGACCAGGTCGGTGATCTGGTTCAGCACCTTATGCACGTCCGGCATGATGTTCACGCCGTTGACCGACAGCTTGTCGCCCACCGGGCGGCGCAGGGCGGTGTGCAGGGCAGGGCGGCCTTCGGAGGAGTTGACCGGCTCGCCCGCATACAGCGAGTTGATTGCGTCTTTAAGGCCCACTTCGTTGGCAAGGCCCACCAGCAGGTCGCGGGTTTCGCCGGTGATCAGGTTTTTCGAGTAATCGAGGAAAAGTCCGCAGCTGCTCAAGGTGAACTGGGAAAAGCGCTGGGGATCGGCATTGAACGCTTCGCGCATGCTGAAATCCTGCATGGCTTGGCGATGTTGATTGAGCGCTTGCCAGGCGGGCAGAGCGGTAACGTCATGAGGGGTGCGGTAGTACGCCATCGCTGCGGGTTTCCTTTTATTACGGGGACTGCCTTTAGGACACTTCAAAGCCCGGAACATCCAGTCTTATCTCAAGGATTGGGTTCCAGACAGCGCTAACCATAGCGCAGGGCGATTACATTAAACCTAGCGTGTCGATATGTCTTGGCTTTGTCTGCGCTGTGGCCGGTACTTTTTTATACCGGCACAGCGATCAGGGCAATCGGCGGGGTGTTCAGAGGTGTCAGTCGAGGGTCAGATGCAGGTTGTCGATCAGGCGGGTCGTGCCTAGAAAGGCCGCCACCAGAATCACAATATCCCGATCCTCCGCCGTAGCGGCCCGCAGGTGCACGCCCTGGCGCACTTCGAGGTAATCCAGGCGCAACCCGGCAGCCTCGATCTGCTGCACCTGTTCGGCGCGCAGCCTGGCGAAGTCGTGATCACCGCTTTTGATGGCTGCGGCAATCTGGCTGAGGCTGCGGTACAGCACCGGCGCGATCGCACGTTGTTCTTCGCTGAGAAAACCGTTGCGCGAGGACAGCGCCAGGCCATCATCGGCGCGTACGGTGGGCTCGCCGATAATCTGGATCGGCATGTTCAGGTCATGGACCATGGCACGAATCACGGCCAGTTGCTGGTAGTCCTTCTGGCCAAATACAGCCATGTCCGGCTGGACCATGTTGAACAATTTGCTGACCACGGTCGCCACGCCTTCGAAATGCCCGGGACGGCTGGCGCCGCACAAGCCTTCGGACAATTGCGGGACGCTGACGCGGGTCTGGCCGGTCATGCCGCCGGGGTACATCTCCTCGACGGTCGGCGCGAACAGCAGGTTGCAGCCTGCCTGTAGGAGCTTTTCCTGATCGGCGGCCAGGGTGCGAGGGTACTTGTCCAGGTCTTCGCCGGCGCCAAATTGCAGCGGGTTGACGAAAATACTCGCCACGACAAAGTCCGCCTGCTGCACAGCCTTGCTGACCAGGCTGGCATGGCCGCTGTGCAGGTTACCCATGGTGGGCACGAAGCCGATGCGTTTGCCGGCCTTGCGGGCGTGGGCGACGGCGGCTCTGAGTTCACGTACGGTTTTTACGGTGTTCATGCAGAGAATCCGTGTTCGGCGCCTGGGAAGGTCACGCCTTTGACTTCGGCGACGTAAGCACTCAATGCCGCGTGGATGCTGTCCTGGCCGGTCATGAAGTTCTTCACGAACTTCGGCACGCGGCCGGTAATCGACAGGCCGAGCATGTCGTGCAGCACCAGCACCTGGCCGTCGGTGGCCGAGCCCGCGCCAATACCGATCACCGGCACTTTAACGGCCTGGGTGATTTCTGCTGCGAGTTCGCTGGGCACGCATTCGAGCAGGATCATCGCAACGCCCGCCTGCTCCAGGGCGATGGCATCGGCACGCATCTGGCGCGCCTGGGCTTCGTTGCGGCCTTGGACCTTGTAGCCGCCGAGGATGTTCACGGACTGTGGCGTCAGGCCCATATGTGCACAGACCGGCACGCCGCGCTCAGCCAGCAGGCGAATCGACTCGGCGAGCCACACGGCGCCCTCCACCTTGATCATGTGTGCACCGGCACGCATCAGTTTGCCGGCGTTCAGGAAGGTCTGTTCGACGGTGGCGTAGTCCATGAACGGCAGGTCGGCGATGATGAATGCGCCGTCGTTGCCGCGCTTGACGCTGGCGGTGTGGTAGGCCAGTTCATCGGTGGTGACGGGCAGGGTGCTGTCATTCCCTTGAAGGACCATGCCCAGGGAGTCGCCTACCAGTAACACTTCAACCCCGGCCTGGCAGCAGGCGTGGGCGAAGGTGGCGTCATAGCAGGTCAGCATGGTGATTTTTTCACCTTTGAGCTTGAGGCTCTGCAAGGTGGTCAGGGTAATGTCTGGCATGAAAAGGGTCCTCGTTCAGGCGCTTGGAAACAGCGAGTTACGCGCGTGAGTCTTCGTTATTCAGGCGCACCGTCTTGAGAGCAGTGCTTATAAGGCCTGGATTGCGCCCTTCAGCGCCGGGTTGGCGGCAGCGGGACGCCTATAGTCGTGAGGAGGACACGGGAAGTCAATTGGATGTGTTACCGCATTGTTACGATGGCGGTGTTACCGCTGTTACTGACGCGATTCAGCAACGGGGAGCCGTTCCAGGCCGACAAACGGGCAGGCTTCAAGCAGGGCACTGAGGCGCTTTCCATCCGGCAATTGCAATGCGGCAGGCGCCACTTCGGCCAATGGGTACAACACAAACGCACGCAGGTGCATCTGGTAATGGGGCACCTTCAGGCGCGGTTCGTCGATCAGGCGATCGCCAAACAGCAGAATGTCCAGGTCAAGGGTGCGAGGGCCCCAACGCTCCAGGCGCTCGCGGCCCTGATCGTTTTCGATGGCTTGCAGCGCATCCAGCAGGTCAAGTGGCGCAAGGCGGCTGTCTAGGGCGGCAACCGCGTTGGTGTAGCGCGGTTGGCCCGGTAGCAGCGAATCACTTTGGTAAAAGGCGGAAACGCCGGCGACGCAAGTGTCTGGCAATTGTGCCAACGCCTCGACAGCGCTGCGCAATTGTTGATCCGGGGCAGCCAGGTTGCTGCCCATGCCGATGTAGATGCGTTCCACGTTTATTCGCCCGCAGCGCCCGAGGCATCGGCAGCACTGCGTTTGCGCTTGGTGCCGCTGCGACGACGCTTCTTCGGCCCTGCGCCTTCGCCATCACCCTTGCTGCCGAGGTCGCGAATCATATCGCGGCGTTGGCTGTCATTGGCATCCTGATAGTCGGTCCACCATTCGCCCAGGCCGTCGGTCTGCTCACCGGCGCTTTCGCGCAGCAGCAGGAAGTCGTAGCCGGCACGGAAGCGCGGGTTGTCCAGCAGCAGGTCGGCTCGCTTGCCGCTGCGGCGCGGCAGGCGTTCCTGCATGTCCCAGATCTCGCGGATCGGCATCGTGAAACGTTTCGGGATAGCAATGCGCTGGCACTGTTCGGCGATCAGCTCGTGAGCGGCTTCCTGCATGGCCGGGATCGGCGGCATGCCACGCTCCTGCAGACGCAGTACGCGCTTGGGCAGGGCCGGCCACAACAGGGCGGCAAACAGGAACGCCGGCGTGACCGGTTTGTTCTGCTTGATGCGCAGGTCGGTATTGATCAAGGCTTCGCTGATCAGCGTGTGGGTATAAGTCGGGTTGTACTCCAGTGCTTCGGCGCTGGCCGGGAACAGTGGGTCGAACAACTGCAGGTCTACCAGCATTTCGAAGGTGTCGGCGGCGTAGCCCGAGAGGAACAGCTTGAGCACTTCTTCGAACAGACGCGCGGACGGGATTTCCCGCAGCATCGGTGCCAGCTCGCGTATCGGTGCGGCGGTGTGTTTCTCGATACCGAAGTTGAGCTTGGCGGCGAAGCGTACGGCCCGCAGCATGCGCACCGGGTCTTCCTGATAGCGCTGCGTCGGGTCGCCGATCAGGCGGATCAGGTTATTGCGAATGTCGTGTACGCCATTGGCGTAATCGAGGATGCGTTCGCTGACCGGATCGTAATAGAGGGCATTGATGGTGAAGTCGCGGCGCTGCGCGTCTTCTTCCAGGGTGCCGTAGACGTTGTCGCGCAGGATGCGCCCGCTCTCGTTGCGGGAGGACTGATTGGTGTCTTCCTCTTCATCGTTTTGCGGGTGGCCGGCACGGAAGGTCGCGACCTCGATGATTTCGCGACCAAAGTGGATATGCACCAGCTTGAAGCGGCGACCGATGATTCGCGCATTGCGAAACTCGGCACGCACTTGCTCAGGCGTGGCACTGGTGGCGACGTCGAAATCCTTGGGCGTAATATTGAGCAGCATGTCGCGTACGCAACCGCCCACCAGGTAGGCCTGGTAACCGGCGTTCTGCAACCGTTCGACGATATTCACCGCATAACGGCTGAATTGAGCGCGCTGCAACGAATGCTGGCTGCTGTTGAGCACTTCAGGCGTGCTGCGTTTGTGTTGCGTACGACGCAAGGGAGAACGGAATGACTGGAACAACTTCTTCAGCATGGGATGCACTGTTTGAAGGAATGTTCGGCCATAACGAAGAATGACCGCATGATGGGCGGGGATTCTAGCATTTAGTCAGGGGATGGTGTAGGAACAAGCTTCGGCGTTGCGCCATAAGCCTTAAATCGTCAAATTCCGGAAACTACAAGGGGAGCCGAAGCTCCCCCAGAAGTAGTTGCGTGCTCTATTTTTATTATTGATTTCGGGCTTCTTGTTTTTGTTGATCGCCCTCGCCATGAAGCTTCACCTTCATGACACTCCCAATCGGGAGTCAAGAGCAAACGGATTGCTTTGGTCGCTGTGTTGCTGATCTACGATCCAACCAGTTCAGGCTCTGCCTTAGGGCAGTTTTTGTTGTTCTCGGCCTGGTTGCGGGGCAAGCCCCAAATGCAACGCCTCTCCAAAAGAATCAGTTAGCTGCGCCTCCGCCGTGTTGTTTTTATTGTGCGTGAGTCGATTCGTCTTATTTTTATTGTCTTGTACAAAGCTTGTTATTGTTTTTGTACTAAGCATATAGCAGGGTGCGTGCCAACTTTTGCACCGGCCAGCAAAACCGGGGGGTTGAGGTGGTTTCGGGTTTTTGGCGGGCGAAAAAAAGCCGGGGCTTCGTTACCGTAAGCCCCGGCTTTTGTTACGTGAAAAGTCAGCGGTAACAGTTTTTTCACATCAGTAGGTGTTACCTGAGGGGGCGCACCCTCAGCTTTCGCTGGCCACCCCGGTCTTGCGCCGCGGAATACCCAGGCGCTGGCGACGTTCCCACAGGCACTTACGGCTCACGCCCAGCTTGCGGGCCAACTCGGTCTCGGTCATGTGGTCCTGGTGCTCCAGGACGAAATGCTGGAAATAGTCTTCCAGTGACAAATCTTCCGTCGGCTCATGGCTGGTGTTGCTACCGCCGCCCTGTGTCGGGACCAGGCCGATGAAATCGTCATCCTCCAAGTCACTGAGTTCAATATCGATACCCAGCAGCTCGGCGGAAATTTCCGGGCTTTCCGACAGGATTACCGCACGCTCGACCGCATTCTCCAGCTCCCGCACGTTACCCGGCCATGAGTAATGCCGAATGGCTTGCTCGGCGTCGGGCGCGAACTTCAGGTCGGTGCGGTTGATGCGCGCACTCTGGCGCAGCAGAAATGCGTTGGCGATCTCATTCACGTCGGCGCCGCGCTCACGCAGGGCCGGCAATTTGAGCGCGATCACGTGCAGGCGGTAATACAAGTCTTCACGGAACTGACCGATCTTGGCCAGGCTCTTCAGGTCGCGGTGGGTGGCCGCGATCAGGCGTACGTCAACCTTCTGCGATTGCACCGAGCCTACACGGCGAATCTCACCTTCCTGCAACACACGCAGCAGTCGCGCCTGGGCCTCCAGCGGCAACTCACCGATTTCATCAAGGAACAACGTCCCGCCGTCCGCCGCTTCCACCAGGCCCGCACGCCCAGCGCTGGCGCCGGTAAACGCGCCTTTCTCGTGGCCGAACAGTTCGGACTCGATCAGGGATTCGGGGATCGCCGCACAGTTCACTGAAATCATCGGTGCCTTGGCGCGCTTGGACAGGTTGTGCAGGGCGCGGGCCACCAGTTCCTTACCGGTGCCCGACTCGCCCTGGATCAATACATTGGAGTCGGTGGGCGCGACCTTACGGATCTTGCTGTACAGGTCCTGCATCGGCGGGCAGGAGCCAATGATGCCGATCTCGCCGTTACTGTTGTCGACCCCCGGCTTGTCGGCGCCGTTGGTCGCCTTGCCGGCGGGGCGCTGTTCGGCAGGCGCGCTGCTGGCTGACTGGCGGTCACGCAGGATGCGGGCCACGGCCTGGAGCATTTCATCGTGGTCAAACGGCTTGGCGATGTAGTCCACCGCACCCATCTTCATGGAATCAACCGCCGAGCGCAGGCTGGCGTAGCTGGTCATGATCAGCACCGGAGTGCCCTGGCCAAGCTTGATCAGCTCGGTGCCCGGCGCTCCGGGCAGACGCAGGTCGCTGACAATCAGGTCGAACGTGGGGATGCTGAAACGCTCTTGTGCTTCCTGCACCGAGCCGGCTTCGCTGACCTGGTACTGATTACGTTCAAGCAGGCGACGCAAGGCAGAGCGGATAATGGTTTCGTCTTCGACGATCAAAATGTGCGGCATTGATTCAATTCTCTCGACGGTCTCAGTTCACAGCGGACGTCGCTTCGACATGACGCGGCAAGGTCACCCGAATACGGGTGCCGCGTTGGCTTTCGGTGTCAGCCGGGCTGTCGATGGTGATTTGTCCATAATGCTCTTCAACGATGGAATAGACCAGTGCAAGGCCCAGACCGGTACCTTCACCCGGGTCCTTGGTGGTGAAGAAGGGTTCGAACAATCGGTCCATGATGTTCTGTGGAATACCGCTGCCTTCATCTTCGACGATCAGATCGACGGTATGTTCGAAAGCCTCGGTCTTGACGCGTACCGCACCACCGGCCGGGGTTGCGTCACGGGCGTTGGACAGCAGGTTGATCAGCACTTGGGCCAGGCGTTGTGAGTCGCCGTCAACCCAATGGTCGGGGTCGCACAAGTTGAAGAACTGTACTTCGAAATTGCGCCGGTTCAAGGCGAGCAGCCCAATGGCATCCTGGGCCACTTCGGCCAGGCACACGGCCTCATCCAGATTCTGATGGCCTCCGGCATGGGCAAAGCTCATCAGCGACTGCACGATGCGCGAGACGCGCTTGGTCTGTTCGAGGATTTGCCCGCTGATTTCGATGATTTCGCCGTCTTCTTCACGTTCTTCCCGCAGGTTTTGCGCGAGGCAGGCGATACCGGTGATCGGGTTGCCGATTTCGTGGGCTACGCCCGCTGCCAGGCGACCAATACTGGCCAGGCGCTCGGAGTGCACCAGCTTGTCTTCGAGCATCTGGGTTTCAGTCAGGTCTTCGACCAGCAGCACCAAGCCGCTGTTACCCGGGGCCAACGGTTCATCGATCGCGGCTTTGTGCAGGTTGAGCCAGCGGGTCTGGCCGTCGAGGGCCAGGTGCTGTTTGTGCAAATGCTCGTCGGGCAGGTTGATAAAGCCCTGGAGCAGTTCTTTCCACGGATCGCCCAGGGTATTCAGGCGCGAGCCCACCACCCGTTGCGCGGCGATGCCGGTGAGTTCTTCCATGGCCTTGTTCCACATCAGGATCTCCTGATCCTTGGCCAGGGAACACACGCCCATCGGCAGTTCCTGCAGGGTCTGGCGGTGGTAGCGGCGCAGGGCATCGAGTTCGGCCGCCAGGCCGGTGAGGCGTGAGTGGTAATCCTCCAGCCGGCTTTCGATGAAATGGATGTCCTCGGTGACGTAGTTTTCGCCGCCGGCCTTGTAGGGCAGGAAGGTTTCCACCATGTCCTGGGACACGCTGGGGCCCATCAGGCCGGAGAGGTTGGCTTCGATGCGGTCGCGCAGGCGACGCAGCGCATACGGCCGGCGCTCGTCAAAGGGCAGGTACAGATCGCGCAGCGCCTGCTCGACTTCCTTCTGAGCCGCCTTGGCGCCGAGGGGCTTGGCCAGTTGCGTGGCGAATTCCTGGGGCGAGGCCGCGTGCAGTTCGCGGCGCTGCGGGCGACGCACATTATCCACCGCGCACGCCTCGGCGGCGCTGGTCTCTTCCGGGCTGGCATTGGTGAACAGTGAGATCAGGGTGAACATCAGTACGTTGGCGGCCAGCGAGGCAATCGCCGCCATGTGCCAGCTGGTGTCGTCCAGCACGTAGATCATGTTCAGCAGCGGAATGTAGAAACCCTGCAGGTTGCCGACCAACGGCAGCAGCATGGTGACGATCCATACCAGGATCCCGGCCAGCAGCCCGGCGATAAACCCACGGCGATTGGCGGTCGGCCAGTACAGCACCGATAGCACCCCCGGCAGGAACTGCAAGGTGGCGACAAACGCGACAATGCCCAGGTTGGCCAGGTCTTGCCCGGCGCCGAGCAACAGGTAGAACCCGTAGCCGGCCATGATGATCGCGACGATCAGCGCGCGGCGCGTCCATTTCAGCCAGCGGTAGATATTGCCTTCGGCGGGCGGCTGGTACAGCGGCAGCACCAGGTGATTGAGGGCCATGCCCGAAAGGGCCAGCGTCGTGACGATAATCAGCCCGCTGGCAGCAGACAAGCCGCCGACGTACGCCAGCAGCGCCAACGCCGGGCTATTGGCGGCGATACCGATACCCAGGGTGAAATACTCGGGGTTGGTGGTGGCCCCCAGCTTCAGGCCGGCCCAGAGGATCAGCGGCACCGCAAGGCTCATCAACAGCAGGAACAGCGGCAAGCCCCAGCTGGCGCTGACCAGCGAGCGCGGGTTGAGGTTCTCGGTGAAGGTCATGTGGTACATGTGGGGCATTACGATCGCCGAGGCGAAGAACACCAGCAACAGCGTGCGCCATGGGCCTTCCTGCAACGGCGTGTGCAGGGCGGCGAGAGCGGTCTGGTTTTGCAACAGCCACAGCTCCAGCTGTTGCGGGCCGTCGAACACGCCATAGAGCGCGTAGAGGCCGACGCCGCCGATGGCGATCAGCTTGATCACCGATTCGAACGCAATCGCAAATACCAGCCCTTCATGCTTCTCGCGGGTGGCGATGTGACGTGAGCCGAAGAAAATCGTGAACAGGCTGATCAGCGCACAGAACGCCAGGGCGACCCGGTGTTGCACCGGCTCGCGGGTCAGGATGCTGATGGAGTCGGCCACCGCCTGGATCTGCAGGGCCAGCAGGGGCAGCACGCCGATCAGCATGAACACCGTGGTCAATGCCCCGGCCCACGTGCTGCGGAAGCGGAAGGCGAACAGGTCGGCCAGGGACGACAACTGATAGGTGCGAGTAATTTTCAGGATCGGGTACAGCAGCACCGGTGCCAGCAGGAACGCGCCGGACACACCCAGGTAGCTGGAGAGAAAGCCGTAGCCGTATTGATAGGCCAGGCCGACGGTGCCATAGAACGCCCAGGCGCTGGCGTACACGCCGAGGGACAAGGTGTAGGTCAACGGATGGCGAATGATCGCCCGCGGAATCATTCCGCGCTCACTGATCCAGGCGACGCCGAACAGTGCCGCCAGGTAAGCGGCGCTGATCAGCAGCATCTGAGTGAGGCTAAAGCTCATCGGCATCTTTTTGGCTCTGCAGGATGAAGGTCACGACGATCAGGATCAGCCACAGCAGATAGGGGCGATACCAGGCGCCCGTGGCGTCGATCCACCAATCCATGATGGCGGGGGAAAACAAGTAGATCCCGACGACCAGCAGCAGGACCAATCGATAGATGTACATGTTGGCCTTTGATTGAGAGTGCGGTAATGCAACGGTTTTCTGTAGGAGCGAGCTTGCTCGCGAAGGGCGCTAATCTAAACGCGTACATCCTGGATAAACGTGTTGCCTGGGAGTTTTTCGCGAGCAAGCTCGCTCCTACGCGATGGTAACGGATGGCTGGCAGGCTGCAAGCGCCTTCAGCGTAATTGCGCTTCGGCCAGGGTCAGTGTGCGCGGGATCCTGCTGGCATCCCAGTGCACAATGCCCCAATCCAGCAACTCCCGTGGGCTGGCATGAAGCAGTTCGTTGCCAGGCTGCTGGCCAAGGGCGCGCAGGGCTCTTAATAGCAGCGGCGTGGCCTGGTCGGGATGCAGTGGCGGGGAACGATAGGACTTGCCCAACTTGTTACCGTCCGGCTGGACGATCAACGGTACGTGCAGATAGCGCGGCTGGCGCAGGCCCAGCAACTCCTGCAGGTACAGCTGGCGTGGCGTGGAGTCGAGCAGGTCGGCGCCGCGCACGATATCGGTAATCCCTTGCCAGGCATCGTCGAGCACCACGGCCAGTTGGTAGGCGTAGAGGCCATCGCGGCGACGGATGACGAAGTCGCCGACATTACGGCCCAGGTGTTGTCGGAATTCTCCTTGTACGCGGTCAGTAAAGTGGTACTCCAGCTCCGGAACACGCAGGCGGATGGCGGCGTCCTGCTGGTCGTGACCGGCATTTCGGCACAGGCCTGGGTAAATCCCGTCGTAGGGCTCCAGTTGTTTGCGTGAACAGGTACAGGCGTAGGCCAGGCCGTGGTTGAACATATCGTTCAGTACCTTGGCGTAGGCGTCATGCCGCTCGCTTTGTCGGACCAGTTCGCCATCCCACTCAAAGCCGTAGCTTTCCAGGGCATGCAGGATTGCCGCCTGGGCGCCGGGCTCTTCGCGGGGCGGGTCGAGGTCTTCCATGCGCATCAGCCAGCGGCCGTGATTGGCGCGGGCGTCGAGGTAGGAGGCGAGGGCGGCGACCAGGGAGCCGAAGTGCAAATGGCCGCTGGGCGTGGGGGCGAAACGCCCGATATAGGTAGAGGCAGTCATGGGCCGGATACTACTGGAAAATCGGTAAATCCCAGAAACAAAAATGGGGCGTTTGCACGCCCCATTTATTCAGCTCGGCTGGATCACTTGCCGACCTGTTTTTCCTTGATTTCAGCCAAGGTCTTGCAGTCTACGCAGAGGTCCGCAGTAGGGCGGGCTTCCAGGCGACGGATACCGATCTCGACACCGCAGGATTCGCACCAGCCGTATTCTTCGTCTTCGATCAGTTGCAACGTCTTGTCGATTTTCTTGATCAGCTTGCGCTCGCGATCGCGGGCGCGCAATTCGAGGGCGAACTCTTCTTCCTGGCTGGCACGGTCTGCCGGGTCCGGGAAGTTGGCCGCTTCATCCTTCATATGGTCAACCGTGCGGTCGACTTCCTGCATCAAGTCCTGCTTCCACTGCTTCAGGATTTTGGAGAAGTGCTCGCGCATGGGCTTGCCCATGTATTCCTCACCCTTCGATTCAACGTAGGGTTGGAAGCCGCTGATGCTCTGTTGCTTTGCTTGGGTGGACATGAATAGACCGCCTCTCACTCTTCTAATCCATTGCGCAGGATTGCAACGTCACCGACACCTGCCGGCCCTGCGGCTGCAAGCGGGCGAACTTACCAGATAGATTCAGGGTGCGCCACTCCCGGTTGTCGACGTCCGTCACGCAGGGGTTGCCAACTGCAGCAGCCCGCTGTTGCTGGGTATGCATCGTCTCGAATGTTGATTTTAGTCGTTTTGCAAGCGCTTGCCGGGTTCATCTTGGACGGCCAGGCAGGCAATAGAGCATGTTTTACCGCGAGGGTTCGGTAGAATCCTGATTTTGTCCTCACCGTTAAGGAAGGCTAATGGCTCAGCCCTACAGTGCGCGCAGTCGCGCCATCGAACCTTTTCATGTCATGGCGTTACTGGCGCGAGCCAATGAGCTGCAAGCGGCCGGCCATGATGTGATCCACCTGGAGATCGGCGAGCCGGATTTCACCACGGCCGAGCCGATCATCCAGGCGGGCCAGGCGGCGCTGGCCAATGGTAAGACCCGCTATACCGCGGCCCGTGGCCTGCCGGAATTGCGTGAAGCCATCAGCGGTTTCTACCAGCAGCGCTACGGATTGAACGTCGATCCCGAGCGTATCCTGATCACTCCCGGGGGCTCCGGCGCACTGTTGTTGGCCAGCAGCCTGTTGGTGGACCCCGGCAAGCATTGGCTGCTGGCAGACCCGGGTTACCCGTGTAACCGGCACTTCCTGCGCCTGGTGGAAGGTGCCGCGCAACTGGTGCCGGTAGGTCCTGAAGTGCGTTATCAACTGACCGCTGACCTGGTGGCCAGACACTGGGATCAGGACAGCGTGGGCGCGTTGGTTGCCTCCCCGGCGAATCCCACCGGCACGATCCTCACGCGCGATGAATTAGCCGGGCTTTCCGACGCAATCAAGGCGCGTAACGGCCATTTGGTGGTGGATGAGATCTATCACGGCCTGACCTACGGCACTGACGCCGCCAGCGTGCTGGAGGTCGACGATGAGGCCTTCGTCCTGAATAGTTTTTCGAAGTATTTCGGCATGACCGGCTGGCGCCTGGGCTGGCTGGTGGCGCCGCCGGCTGCGGTCGGCGACCTGGAAAAACTGGCGCAAAATCTGTATATCAGCGCGCCCAGCATGGCCCAACATGCCGCGCTCGCCTGCTTTACCCCGCAGACCCTGAGCATTCTGGAGGAGCGCCGTGCCGAATTTGGCCGGCGTCGCGATTTCCTGCTGCCCGCCTTGCGCGAGTTGGGCTTCGGGATTGCGGTAGAGCCGGAAGGTGCGTTCTATTTGTATGCCGATATCAGTGCGTTCGGCGCAGATGCCTTCGCGTTTTGTCGTCATTTCCTTGAAACCGAGCATGTCGCCTTTACCCCCGGTCTGGATTTTGGTCGCTATCAAGCGGGCCATCATGTGCGTTTTGCCTACACGCAAAACCTTGATCGGCTACAGGAGGCGGTGGAACGAATCCAGCGCGGCCTGCGGAGCTGGCAAGGCTGATGCGATTTCATCCTCCCCTCGAAGAAGGTCGGCTGATTCGCCGCTATAAGCGCTTTCTCACCGATATCGAAACCGTTACCGGCGAGTTGTTGACTATTCACTGCCCAAATACCGGTTCGATGCTCAACTGCATGGTGGAAGGCGGGCAGGTCTGGTTCAGTCGCTCCAATGACCCCAAGCGCAAGTTGCCCGGCACCTGGGAAATTGCCGAAACGCCCCAGGGCCGCTTGGCGTGCGTTAACACGGCACGCGCCAATCCGTTGGTCGAGGAGGCGTTGCGTGCTGGCGTGATCACCGAACTCAACGGTTTCACCGCGTTGAAGCGAGAAGTGCCTTACGGCCAGGAGAAAAGCCGCATCGACTTTCGTCTCGAATATCCCGACGGCGCGGCGTATGTGGAAGTCAAAAGTGTCACGCTGGGATTTGATGGCACCCGGGTTGCGGCTTTCCCCGATGCGGTGACCCAGCGTGGCGCCAAGCATCTGCGGGAACTGGCACATCTGGCGCGTGAAGGTGTGCGGGCGGTGCAGTTGTATTGCGTCAACCTCTCGGGAATTGATGCGGTGCGCCCGGCGCTGGAAATCGATGCCGCCTACGGTGCGGCCTTGCGCGAAGCTAAAGCTGCCGGGGTGGAAGTGTTGGCGTATGGGGTGCGCGTGACATCCGAGGAGATTTGCGTGGACCGTCGTTTAGACGTGCTGCTCGACTAGAGATCCACCCACAGGCCCTGTGCGTCTTCGCGACCACGCAGGGCCTTGAGGCTTTTACCTGCGCATGGGCCGGCAATGCACTCGCCGCTTTCGATCAGGAACAGCGCGCCGTGGGTGGCGCACTGGATCAGGCTGGCGCTGTCGTCTAGGAAGCGGTCGGGTTGCCACTCCAGTGGAATGCCGCGATGTGGGCAGCGGTTGATATAGAAGTAGGCGATGCCGTCCCGGCGTACCGCCAGCAGCGGCGTGCCATCCATCGTAAAACCGAGGCTACTGTTGGGCGCGAGCGTGTCCGAGGGGCAGAGAAACTTCATTTCAATCCTTAAGTGCCTTGACGTTCAAATGCAAACAATTATCAAATGCCGGCTTCGCCCGTTAGCTGACTGGGTGCTCAGTTCGATGTCCGCCAGGGGTTATCTGTCACATCGATGAGTGCTCGAAAGGCCCTGCCCTTTGGAAGGAAACCCTGTTATGCGCCTGAGTGCCAGCGCTATTGCGCTTGTTGTCGGACTGCTGGTCAACCATGGGGCGCAAGCCTCTGAACTGCCACAACGCTGGGTGAGTGCCGGTGGGGCGCTGTCGGAATGGGTCACGACGTTGGGCGGTGAGCCGAAGTTGGTCGGCGTGGACACCACCAGCCAGCATCCTGAATCGCTCAAGGCGTTGCCGAGTATCGGCTATCAGCGACAGTTGTCGGCCGAAGGCATTCTCAGCCTGCGCCCACAGGTGCTGGTGGGGACTGAAGAGATGGGGCCGCCACCGGTGCTGGCGCAGATTCGCAGTGCAGGTGTCCAGGTCGAGATGTTCTCGGCGCAGCCGGATTTGCCGACCTTGAAGGGTAATCTTCAGCACCTGGGCAAGTTGCTGGGAGATGAGGCTAAGGCCAGTGCATTGTTTACCGCATATGAACAGGCCCTTGATCAGCAGAAAAGCTGGGTCGCCAAGGCACGAGCCGTGCAGAAGGCACCTGTCGTGTTGCTGCTGATCGGTCATGCTGGCGGCAAGCCGCTGATTGCCGGTAAGGACACCGCGGGCGATTGGGTGGTGCAGCAGGCCGGCGGGCATAACCTGGCTACCCACAGCGGTTACAAGCCGTTTTCGGTGGAGTCGTTGGCAGGGCTGAGCCCTGATGTGCTGGTGTTTGCCGATCGTGCCCTTACCGGAGACGCGGCGCGCGCGGCGTTGTTCAAGGAGAATCCGATCCTGGCTTCGACGCCGGCGGCCAAGCGTGGGCGTGTGTTCGAGCTGGACCCGACCTTGCTGGTGGGTGGGCTTGGACCGCGCCTGCCGCAGAGTCTTTTGAAACTCTCGGCCAGCTTTTACCCGTCACAGGCTAAACCCGCTCCATGACCACTCTGGTTAAACCGAAAGCGCTGTTCATCGGCCTGGCACTGTTATGCCTGTTGGCGACCTGGCTCTCGTTGGCATTGGGCCCGGTAAGCTTGCCGTTGCTGGATACGCTCAAGGCGGCATTGCGCTTGATGGGCGTGCCGATAGAGGCGCAAGGCCTGGAGCAGGCTGAGTTGATCCTGGGGCAGATTCGTTTGCCGCGGACGTTGCTCGGTTTGGCGGTGGGCGGCGTATTGGCATTGTCCGGCGTGGCCATGCAAGGGTTGTTTCGTAACCCGCTGGCCGATCCGGGGTTGGTCGGGGTTTCCAGCGGGGCGGCACTGGGGGCGGCAATCGCCATTGTCGGCGGTTCGTTTTTCGGTGGGTTACCGGAGGCATTCGGGCCTTATGTGCTGTCGCTGTGCGCCTTTCTAGGTGGGCTGGGTGTGACCGCGCTGGTTTATCGACTGGGGCGTCGTAACGGTCAGACCAATGTGGCGACAATGCTGCTTGCCGGCATTGCCCTCACTGCACTGGCAAGCTCGGCGGTGGGCCTGTTCACCTACCTGGCGGACGACGCCACCCTGCGTACCCTGACGTTCTGGAACCTTGGCAGCCTCAACGGCGCGAGCTATTCGCGGTTATGGCCCTTATTGCTGGTCAGTGCCGGTGTGGCGCTCTGGTTGCCGCGCCGGGCCAAGGCGTTGAATGCGCTGTTGCTCGGCGAATCCGAGGCCAGTCACCTGGGGATTGACGTTGAAGGGCTCAAGCGCGAGTTGGTGTTCTGTACCGCATTAGGTGTAGGTGCTGCGGTGGCTGCGGCGGGCATGATTGGTTTTGTCGGGCTGGTGGTGCCGCATCTGGTCAGGCTGCTGGCCGGGCCTGATCACCGCGTGCTGTTGCCGGCGTCGATATTGGCGGGCGCGAGTTTGTTGCTGTTTGCCGATCTGGTCGCGCGACTGGCCTTGGCGCCGGCTGAATTGCCGATTGGTATCGTGACTGCGTTTATTGGCGCGCCGTTTTTTCTTTACCTGTTGTTGCGGGGACGTGCCTGATGCTGCGTGTTGAAGACCTGCAGATCCGGCGTGGCCGCAAAATCGTGCTGGCGGATGTCACCCTGGAGTTGCTGCCGGGTGAAGTGATCGGAGTGCTGGGTCCCAATGGCGCGGGTAAGAGTACGTTGCTAGGGGCGTTGTGCGGTGAGTTGCACCCGGATCAGGGCAAGGTGTGGTTGGGGCAGCAGGCGTTGAAAGACTGGAGCGGACCGCAGCGCGCGCAGCGGCTGGCGGTGTTGCCACAAACCTCGACCCTGGACTTCGCGTTCCGTGTCGAAGAGGTGGTCGGCATGGGCCGTTTGCCCCACCAGGCGGGGCGTGTGCGCGATGATGAAATTATCCATGCGGCCTTGCTGGCGGCGGACGTCGCACACTTGAAAGGTCGCAGTTACTTGGCGCTGTCTGGTGGCGAGCGTCAACGCGTGCACTTGGCGCGGGTGTTGGCGCAATTATGGCCAGGTGAGTCTGGGCAGACATTGCTGCTGGATGAGCCGACATCGATGTTGGACCCCCTGCATCAGCACACGACCTTGCAAGCGATTCGCCGCTTTGCCGATCGTGGTGCGGCGGTGCTGGTGATCCTCCATGACCTGAACCTGGCCGCGCGCTACTGTGATCGCATTTTGCTGCTGGAGCAGGGCCGTCCCCACGCCTTGGATACACCGGTGCAGGTGCTGCAGCCCGAGCCGCTTAAGGCCGTGTTTGGTTTGGAAGTATTGGTTCAGCCGCACCCGGAGCGTGGGCATCCGTTAATCATTGCTCGCTGAGGCGTGCTTTTTCACAGGCAAAAAAAGACCCGGCAAAAGCCGGGTCAAATAACCGTGATTAGCCTGATGAGGAGATAATCTGAGAGTCCGAACCAATGGTCTTTCAGTTATCGGCTGATCTCGCGACCAGTTGTGATAATCATAACGATTCTCATTTGAGAGTCAACAGTTGTTTTTGAATGATCTGCGGTTTTCCTCAAACGTCCGTTCGAAGTGCGCATAAACATTGGGCCTTGCTGACGATCTAGCTCTTCTGACGCGCTGAAATGGCATCCAGCTGGCGGTTCAACGCTTCCTTACGCTCGACCGGAATGTCATTCCAGTGCACGTCCATCAGGGCCCCTTCGATCGCATAGAGCAACACTTTTGATGCGCGAAACCCGCGAGTCCTGACGGCTCGATACGCATCGACCGCTCCCAGGCGACGCAAGTCGGATGCACTGTGGATGCCCACCGCATGCAGCCACTGCGCTGACGTCTTGCCGAGGTTTTTCAGGTGTTGCAGCTCATCGTTCATCAAGCCTCCTTGCGACGGCCGAATGGTGCGGTGGGTATCGTGACCAGGCAGGCCTGAACAGCAGTGTAGCGCTCAGTAGGAAAAGCGTAGTTCTTTGGTCCGAAACGGCCAAAAAGCTTATAAGAATGGCGCGGGGATTTTGACGCGGGGCAGGCGTGAAGCACCCGCTACGCGTTGCGCGTAGTCGGGCTTGGATCGAATCTTACTTGGTGCGGTAGCGCAGTCGCGTGCCGAAATTGACCGACATGAGGATCTCATCGGCAGTCAATTCAGGCGGGAAGTAGGTGCCCGAAATCTGCGCATGGGCCAGGCTGGCGCCTTCCAGTGAGCAGTCGCGCAAATCCAGGCCGCGCAAGTCGGCGGAGCGGAAATACGCGTCGGTGAAGTCCACGCCGGTGGCATTCAAGTCGCGCAGGTCCAGTCCACGGAAGTCGCCACCACGCATGTCGATAATGCCGCCTGCAGGGCGTTCCTGGTTGAAACCACGGATATCGTCTTTATGCAGGAGTGCGTAGAGCGGTGTATCTAGAAGCTTGGGCTGACTCATGAAAACGACTCCTGTTGGAATTATGACGCCATTATAGTGCCACTATTTCTTGGGCGTGCGTCCAAGTAGACGACACGCCCAAGAAATTTTTCTTACAGACCTGGCAGGCGCTGGCGAATTTGTGCGACCAACGCATCGAGGGTCCCGCTTTGATTGGTCTCGACGCGTTTACTCAGTAACAGTTCTTCAGCGGTCAGTGGGTCACGGTTGGCCTGTTGTTCTTCGATAACGCTCAGGGTCGCGTCGGATGGATCGTTTTTGTCGGCCTGACGTTGCGCCAACCAACTGGTGATAACCGCCTGTGGCGCGTTGCAGTCCAGGATCAGGAAAGGCGCCCCCGTGGCTTCGGCCACTTTGGCTGCGGCGTCGCGTTGTTCGCGTTTGAGGAAGGTGGCATCCAGTACTACCGGGAAGCCGGCGCGCAGCACGGTATCCGCGATGTCATTCAAGCGAGCGTAGGTCCTGGCGCTGGCGTCGGACGCATAGATGCCGGCCTGGGGCGTGTTTTCCACCTGCTGCTCGCCGAACATGCGCTTGCGCTCCACGTCCGAGCGCAGGCGTACAGCGCCCAATGCTTCCACCAGGCGCATGGCCACGTGGCTTTTGCCCACTGCCGAGACGCCATGGGTAATTGCCAGGAAGCGCGATGGAATGGTGCTGTAGCTTTCCGCCAGGTTGGCGTAGTTGCGGTATTGGCGCAGGGTGGTGGCGCGCTGTACCGGGCTTGCCTCGCTCGGCATGCTGAACAGCGACACCTTGGCACGCACCAGGGCGCGGTAGGCTTTGTAGAAGTTCAGCACTTCAAGGCCCTGATAGTCACCGGTCAGTTCCAGGTACTGGCTGATAAAGCGCCGCGCCAGGGACTTGAGGCCGCGGTCTTCCAGGTCCATGGCCAGGAAAGCGGTGTCGGCGTACACATCGGTGAAGCGAAACGGCTCGTTGAACTCGATGCAGTCGAAGATCACCACGTTGCCGTCAATCAAGGTGGCGTTGCCGAGGTGGATGTCACCGTGGCACTCGCGGGTGAAACCGTCGAGCTTGCGCTGTGCCAGCAGCGGTTTCAGGCGTTCGAAGCTGCTTTCGGCCCAGGCTTGCAGGGCGTCCAGTTGAATCAGGTCGGCCTTGTCGCTGAGGAATGGGCGGATCTGGTCGAAGTTCTGCCGTACCGGTGCCATCACTTCATCGGGGGTGCCGGCCGCGTGGTCCTGAGGCACTTTTGGTGCGGCGAGGTGAAAGCGTGCGATCTGCCTGGCCATTTCATCGATATGCGCGGCGGTCAATTCGCCATTGGCTTGCAGGGTGCTGAGCAGTTGGCTTTGCGGGAACTGACGCATCTTCAGGGCATATTCGATCACCGGGCCGTCGCCACCCAATTGCGGGGCTTCGGCTGTGCCGGTAATCGGCAACACTTCCAGATACAGATCCGTGGTCAGGCGTTGGTTGAGGCGCAGTTCTTCGTTGCAGAAGTGCCCGCGTTTCTCCAGGTCGGTGAAGTCCAGGAACCCGAAGTTCATCGGTTTTTTCAATTTATAAGCGTAGGGGCCGGTCAAGATGACCCATGAAATATGCGTTTCGATGACCTGGAACGCTTCAACCGGATGAGGGTACAAAGCCGGGTTTTGCAGGGCTGCGATCAGTGACTGGCTCACGGGCGATCCTTCAGAGTCGGGGGGAAATCATGGCGCGCATTATGGCTGCTACGGGCGGTCGTGCAAACCGCTGTCCGGCTCATGTTGATCATCAATAAAGTGCGTATAATCCGCCGCCATGACTCGAACCCGATCTCCCCGTTCCCGTAAAAAACCTCCTTCCCGCGGCCTGCGCCCGTGGCTTGGCTGGGCGCTCAAGCTCGGCCTGGTAGGCCTTGTGGTGCTCGCTGGCTTTGCGGTGTACCTCGACGCTGTGGTCCAGGAGAAGTTCTCCGGCAAGCGCTGGACTATCCCGGCCAAGGTGTATGCACGCCCGCTGGAACTCTTTACCGGCCAGAAGCTGAGCAAGGATGACTTCCTCACCGAACTCGACGCCCTGGGCTATCGACGCGAACCCGTGAGCAATGGTCCAGGGGCGGCTGCGGTCAGCGGCAACACCGTCGACCTCAATACTCGCGGTTTTCAGTTCTATGAAGGGCTGGAGAAAGCCCAGCCTGTGCGCGTGCGCTTCTCCGGCGACTACGTGGCCGAACTGTCGTCCCTCAACGGCTCGAAGTTGCCGGTGGTACGCCTTGAGCCGCTGATGATCGGCGGGATTTACCCGAAGAACCTTGAAGATCGCATCCTGATCAAGCTTGATCAGGTGCCGCCGTATCTACTGGAAACGTTGGTGGCTGTAGAGGACCGCGACTTTTATAGTCACTGGGGCGTTTCGCCGAAGTCGATTGCCCGTGCCGTCTGGGTGAATACTTCCGGCGGCAGGATGACCCAGGGCGGCAGTACGCTGACCCAGCAGTTGGTGAAGAACTTCTACCTGACCAACGAGCGCAGCCTGACCCGTAAGCTCACCGAAGCCATGATGGCGATGCTGCTCGAGTTGCACTACAGCAAGCAGGAGATCCTTGAGGCGTACCTCAACGAGGTATTCGTCGGCCAGGATGGTCAGCGCGCGGTGCACGGCTTCGGTTTGGCCAGCCAGTTCTTCTTCGGTCAACCGCTGTCGGAGTTGAAGCTGCATCAAGTGGCCTTGTTGGTGGGCATGGTCAAGGGGCCTTCCTACTACAACCCGCGTCGTAATCCGGAGCGTGCGCTTGAGCGCCGTAACCTGGTGCTCGATGTGCTTGAACAGCAAGGCGTTGCCACGGCGGAACAAGTGGCCGCGGCGAAAAAAATGCCACTGGGTGTGACAACCCGCGGGAAGTTGGCGGACAGTTCATTCCCAGGCTTTATCGATCTGGTAAAGCGCCAGTTGCGTGAAGACTATCGCGACGAAGACTTGACCGAAGAAGGCCTGCGGATCTTCACCAGCTTCGACCCGATCCTGCAGATGAAGGCAGAAGCGTCGGTCAACGACACCTTCAAGCGCCTGACGGGCCGTAAGGGCGCCGACGAAGTAGAAGCCGCCATGGTGGTGACCAACCCGGAAACCGGTGAAGTCCAGGCCATGATCGGCAGTCGCCAGGCCAGCTTTGCCGGTTTCAACCGCGCACTGGATGCCGTGCGGCCGATCGGCTCGCTGGTCAAGCCGGCGGTCTACCTGACGGCGCTGGAAAAACCGAGCAAATACACCCTCACCAGTTGGCTGTCGGATGACCCGCTGTCGGTCAAAGGGGGTGACGGCCAGGTCTGGACGCCGCAGAACTTTGATCGCCGCTCCCACGGCACGGTGTTCCTGTACCAGGGCTTGGCCCATTCCTACAACATTTCCACGTCTCGGCTCGGCTTGGAGGTTGGCGTGCCGAATGTCCTCAAGACACTCGCGCGCCTGGGCATCACCCGCGAATTCCCGGCCTTCCCATCGATTCTGCTGGGCGCCGGCGCCATGACGCCGATTGAAGTGGCGACCATGTACCAGACCCTCGCCAACGGTGGCTTCAATACCCCGATGCGCGGGATCCGCAGTGTACTGACGGCCGAGGGTGAGCCGCTCAAGCGCTATCCGTTCCAGATTCAGCAACGCTTTGACGCGGGCTCCATCTATCTGATCCAGAACGCCATGCAGCGTGTGATGCGTGAAGGTACCGGCAGCTCGGTCTATAAAGTCTTGCCTTCCAACCTGACACTGGCGGGCAAGACCGGTACCAGTAACGACTCGCGTGACAGCTGGTTCGCCGGTTTCGGCCAGGATGTGCTCGCCGTGGTGTGGCTGGGCCGTGACGACAATGGCAAGACGCCGTTCACCGGTGCCACCGGCGCACTGCAGGTCTGGACCAGTTTCATGCGCAAGGCCGACCCGCTGCCGTTGAACATGCCGCAGCCGGATAACATCGTGCAGGCCTGGATTGATCCGCATACCGGCCAGGGCTCCGATGCCAACTGTCCGGGCGCGGTGCAGATGCCGTATATTCGCGGCAGCGAACCACCAGCCGGTGCTGCGTGCGGTGGCGGAGCCCCTGCAGATGCGGAATCGGTGATGGATTGGGTCAAGGGCTGGATGAATTAAGCAAAGAGGGTTTCAAGTGAACAAGTGGTGGATTCCAGCTATTACAGCTCTGGCTTTGCTCGGCGGTTGCTCCAGCGTGCAGCGCGGCTCTATTCCTGTGGTGGATTCGAGTACAGCTGTCTCCAATAATGACCGTATCTCGGCCAATGGCGGTTTCCGCCAAACCGTGACCAACCGTCCGGCCCAGGCCAGGCCTCAGGCCGTGCCGCAGGATTCGGGTGTGGTCGTGATGGTGCCGGGCGGCGGTGCAGCTACCTCGGCGCCAATCAGTGCCGAGCCTTGGACGCCTGGGCCAAGCTCCTCTGGGCCGATTGATGCCGCGCCGATGCAGACCGCGCCGATCAACCAGGGCACCTACACCATGCCGTCGACGCCGAGCGGCATTCCATCGGCCTCCAGTGCAGGCGGCTTGTCTGCCGACGAGCAATTGGACGGTCCGGTGCTGGCGTTGCTGACCACCGCGCAGCAACAGCAGGCGGGTGGTGACTTGAATGGTGCGTCATCCAGCCTTGAGCGTGCGCAACGTGTTGCTCCGCGCGAGCCGCAAGTGCTGTATCGCCTTGCCCAGGTACGCATGGCCCAGGGCGATGCGCCCCAGGCCGAACAATTCGCTCGTCGTGGTCTCACGCTGGCCAACGGTCGTCCCGACCTGCAAGCCAGCCTGTGGGCGTTGATCGGCGATGCGCGTGCGGCACAAGGTGACGCTGCCGGCGCTGCCCAGGCTCGGCAAAAAGCCAAGGTCAACCTCTGATGGATGCACGGTTTCCCGCGATTGCCGAACAGTTATTGCTGATCGAGCGCGAATTGCGCGTGCAGGGCTGGTGGGATGAGGTGCGCCCCAGTGCCGAAGCGCTCAGCAGTGTCGAGCCCTTTTCGGTGGATACTCTGGACTTCCACCAGTGGTTGCAGTGGGTCTTCCTTGTGCGCATGAAGCAGATTCTCGAGCAGGATCTGCCCTTGCCCAATGCTTCCGGGATCATGGAGATGGCCGAGATGGTCTATGCCGACCGGCCGCTCGAGAGCCTTGGTTTGCGCAATGCGCTGAAAAAGTTCGACCAACTGATCGTCGACGCTCGTTAATTGCCTGGCTGCCGGTTTTTCCGGCAGTCTTGCGCACATTTCTACCGCTTGACGACATTCAGGCGAGTTTTATCCCTCCTCAAAGCCCTTTCTTCTACGTTCTCATGCGCTTAGTTGGAAAAAAGCGCAATTATTGCTTGACTTGAGAGGCCTGAAACAGAAGAATCCAAAGTCCGCTGTATCGGGACTGCCAGAAGCAGGCCCGCTCAGCAGATCATGAGGCGCACATCCGCGCCGACCTGTTACACCCGCAACGCGTTACCTCGCGCTGGGTGGGAAAAGCCCGCAACACTTGGGACGATCCCAATACTTGCTCAGTCAGTGCTGACGTAGTCGGCGACCACCGTCGCTCATGCTCTGTTGAGAAGTAAACCTATTAAGACCCGTCGGTTTTCAACGGACGGTATTCTGGCGTTTTAGAGGTGAACAACGTGGAGCTTTTATCTGGCGGTGAGATGCTCGTCCGCTTTTTGCGTGACGAAGGCGTCGACTATATCTACGGGTACCCAGGTGGTGCTCTGCTGCATGTTTACGACGCACTGTTCAAGGAACCGGCTGTTACCCACATCCTGGTTCGCCACGAACAGGCCGCGACCCATATGGCTGACGGTTATGCCCGTGCCACCGGTAAAGCCGGTGTGGTACTGGTAACCTCCGGCCCAGGCGCAACCAATGCCATTACCGGCATCGCGACTGCTTATATGGACTCCATTCCGATGGTGATCATTTCCGGCCAGGTGCCAAGCACCATGGTGGGGACCGATGCGTTCCAGGAAACCGACATGATCGGTATCTCCAGGCCGATCGTGAAACACAGCTTCATGATCAAGCATGCGTCGGAAATCCCGGACGTCATGAAAAAGGCCTTCTACCTCGCACAGTCCGGTCGCCCGGGGCCTGTCGTGGTCGATATCCCGAAAGACATGACCAACCCGGCTGAAAAATTCGAATACGTTTTCCCGAAGAAAGCCAAGCTGCGTTCCTACAGCCCGGCCGTTCGTGGGCACTCGGGGCAAATCCGCAAGGCGGCAGAAATGCTCCTGGCGGCCAAGCGCCCCGTGTTGTACTCGGGGGGTGGCGTGATCCTGGGCGGTGGTTCTGCACCGCTGACCGAGTTGGCCAAACTGCTCAACCTGCCAGTCACCAACACCCTGATGGGCCTCGGCGCATTCCCAGGTACGGACCGTCAGTTCGTGGGCATGCTGGGCATGCACGGCAGCTACACCGCCAACCTGACCATGCACCACGCCGACGTGATCCTGGCAGTGGGCGCGCGTTTTGATGACCGCGTGATCAACGGCGCGAGCAAGTTCTGCCCGAATGCCAAGATCATCCACATCGACATCGACCCGGCGTCCATCTCCAAGACCATCAAGGCCGATGTGCCGATCGTAGGTCCTGTAGAAAGTGTATTGACCGAAATGGTCGCTGCGCTCAAGGACATCGGCGAAACGCCGAACAAGGAATCCGTTGCCAGCTGGTGGAAGCAGATCGACGAATGGCGTGGTGACCGTGGCCTGTTCCCTTACGACAAGGGCGACGGCAGCATCATCAAGCCACAAACCGTGATCGAGACCCTCTGCGAAGTGACCAAGGGCGATGCCTTTGTGACCTCCGATGTGGGCCAGCACCAGATGTTCGCCGCGCAGTACTACAAGTTCGACAAGCCTAACCGCTGGATCAACTCCGGTGGCCTGGGCACGATGGGCTTTGGTTTCCCGGCAGCCATGGGCGTGAAACTGAGTTTCCCGGACTCTGACGTTGCCTGCGTCACCGGTGAAGGCAGCATTCAGATGAACATCCAGGAGCTGTCGACATGCCTGCAGTACGGTCTTCCTGTGAAGATTGTCTGCTTGAACAACGGTGTGCTGGGTATGGTTCGTCAATGGCAGGACATGAGCTACGGTAGCCGTCATTCCCATTCCTACATGGAATCGTTGCCGGATTTCATCAAGTTGGTTGAAGCCTATGGCCACGTTGGCATTCGCATCACCGATCTGAAAGATCTGAAGCCGAAGATGGAAGAAGCGTTCGCCATGAAGGACCGTCTGGTGTTCATCGATATTCAGGTGGATACCAGTGAGCACGTCTACCCGATGCAGATCAAAGACGGCTCTATGCGCGACATGTGGCTGAACAAGACGGAGCGTACTTAATCATGCGGCACATTATCTCCCTGCTTCTGGAGAACGAACCCGGCGCTCTGTCTCGTGTTGTCGGCCTGTTTTCGCAACGCAACTACAACATCGAAAGCCTGACCGTGGCGCCGACCGAAGACCCGACTTTGTCGCGCCTGACGTTGACCACCGTGGGCCACGATGAGGTGATCGAGCAGATCACCAAGAACCTCAACAAGCTGATCGAAGTGGTCAAGCTGGTCGACCTGTCGGAGAGTGCCCACATCGAGCGCGAGCTGATGCTGGTCAAGGTCAAGGCAACGGGGGCCCAGCGTGCCGAGATCAAGCGCACTACCGATATTTATCGCGGGCAGATCGTCGATGTGAGCGCCAGTGTTTATACCGTTCAACTGACCGGTACGAGCGACAAGCTGGACAGCTTCATCCAGTCGATCGGGACGGCCTCGATTCTGGAAACGGTACGCAGTGGTGTCACCGGGATTGCCCGTGGCGACAAAGTACTCAGCATCTAACCCAAATTAGCGAATGGCCTTACGGCCTGGATATATAGAGGAACCTCATGAAAGTTTATTACGATAAAGATTGTGACCTGTCGATCATCCAGGGCAAGAAAGTCGCCATCATCGGCTACGGCTCCCAGGGTCACGCGCAAGCTTGCAACCTGAAAGACTCCGGCGTTGACGTGACTGTTGGCTTGCGTAAAGGCTCGGCCACCGTTGCCAAAGCTGAAGCCCACGGCCTGAAAGTGACTGACGTTGCTTCCGCTGTTGCTGCCGCCGACCTGGTCATGATCCTGACCCCGGACGAGTTCCAGTCCGCGCTGTACAAGAACGAGATCGAGCCGAACATCAAGAAGGGCGCCACCCTGGCCTTCTCCCACGGCTTCGCGATCCACTACAACCAGGTTGTACCGCGCGCTGACCTCGACGTGATCATGATCGCGCCGAAAGCACCGGGCCATACCGTACGTTCCGAGTTCGTCAAAGGCGGCGGTATCCCTGACCTGATCGCGATCTACCAGGATGCTTCGGGCAACGCCAAGAACGTTGCGCTGTCTTACGCTGCTGGCGTGGGTGGCGGTCGTACCGGCATCATCGAAACCACCTTCAAGGACGAGACCGAAACCGACCTGTTCGGCGAGCAAGCCGTTCTGTGCGGCGGTACCGTTGAGCTGGTTAAAGCCGGTTTCGAAACCCTGGTTGAAGCTGGCTACGCGCCGGAAATGGCCTACTTCGAATGCCTGCACGAACTGAAGCTGATCGTTGACCTCATGTACGAAGGCGGTATCGCCAACATGAACTACTCGATCTCCAACAACGCCGAATACGGCGAGTACGTGACTGGCCCGGAAGTCATCAACGCCGAGTCCCGCCAGGCTATGCGCAACGCCCTGAAACGTATTCAGGATGGCGAGTACGCCAAAATGTTCATCAGCGAAGGTGCTACCGGCTACCCTTCGATGACCGCAAAGCGTCGTAACAACGCTGCTCACGGTATCGAAGTCATCGGCGAGCAACTGCGCTCCATGATGCCGTGGATCGGTGCCAACAAGATCGTCGACAAAGCCAAAAACTAAGTCGTACGTATCAACAGAAAACGCGGCTTAGGCCGCGTTTTTTCGTTTGAGGGGCGGGTTCTGGTATAAAGCTGCATCGTTTGCGGGCGAACACTCGCCGCAAGTATTGGTCGAATTTTTTTCACACCGTTGCAAGGTAAAGTCCATGAGCGAACGTCCCGAAGAGCCAAACCAGGCTTCTGACGCCGAAAGCCTGCTGCCGATCGATGAACATGTCGAAGAAGGGCATGACGCTGAAGGCCGCAAGGTCCGGCATCGTGGCATCTATTTGCTGCCCAATTTGTTCACTACGGCAAACCTGTTTGCCGGGTTCTATTCCATCATCAACTCAATGAGTGCCCAAAGTGCCTTGGCGGCGGGTGATGCGGCGAGCGCCAGCAAGTATTTCGGCTTTGCTGCCATCGCGATTTTCGTGGCCATGGTGCTGGATGGCCTTGATGGTCGTGTGGCGCGCATGACCAATACCCAAAGCGCCTTCGGAGCCGAGTATGACTCGCTATCGGACATGGTTGCCTTTGGTGTTGCACCTGCACTGCTGGCCTTCGCCTGGGCGCTGGGGGATATGGGTAAGGTTGGCTGGATGGTCGCCTTCATCTATGTTGCGGGGGCGGCGTTGCGTCTGGCTCGCTTCAATACCCAGGTGGGTACTGCTGACAAGCGTTACTTCATCGGTCTGGCCAGTCCGGCAGCGGCGGGCGTGGTGGCGGGTATCGTCTGGGCGTTCAGCGACTACGGCATCCAGGGTTCGAAAATGTCGTTCCTGGTGGCGTTGATGGTTGCTGCGGCCGGTATGCTGATGGTCAGTAATATCAAGTACAACAGCTTCAAGGAGCTTGACCTCAAGGGGCGTGTACCTTTCGTGGCGATCCTGGCAGTGGTACTGGTGTTTGCGGTGGTCTTCAGTGATCCTCCTCGGATCCTGCTATTGGCCTTTCTGGTCTACGCCGCTTCGGGGCCGATTCAGTACTTGCTGCATATGCGCCGGGACAAAACGTTGCCTTAATGTAATTTCCCCCATACTCCGCAGTCTATTGGTGCATCAGTTCTCCAATGCTGCGGAGTTGCCATGTTAATCAAATTGCCCAAAGCGTCCGATTGCCAAGAATCGGATGTCACGCCTGAATCCTTCTACCTTTCTCGCCGTAGCTTGCTCGGCGGTGCGCTTGCCGGCATTGCTGCCAGCAGCCTGCCGCGTTGGGCCAGTGCTGACGAGGCCGCGCGTTATCCCGATGTTGAGCCTGGCAAGGCGCCCAATTGGTTTGCCGAAAAATTGCCGGCAACGAAATGGCAGGCAGTGACGGTCAAGGATGAGTCCATCACCCCGTTCAAGGACGCAACCCACTACAACAATTTCTATGAGTTCGGTACAGACAAGGGTGATCCTGCGAAAAATGCAGGCTCACTCAAGACCGAGCCCTGGAGTGTGGTGATCGATGGCGAGGTTGCAAAACCGGGGCGTTACGCCCTTGAAGACTTCATGAAGCCCTATCAATTAGAAGAGCGGATCTACCGTTTACGCTGTGTCGAGGCGTGGTCGATGGTCATCCCGTGGATGGGTTTTCCGATCTCTGCCTTACTCAAGCAGGTTGAGCCGACCTCCAAGGCCAAATACATCCGCTTTGAAACCCTCCAGGATGCCAAGAGCATGCCTGGGCAGCGCTCGAGTTTTGGCTTGATTGACTGGCCATATGTAGAAGGGCTGCGTCTGGATGAAGCGATGAACCCTTTGGCGATTCTGGCCGTTGGCATGTATGGGCGCGAGTTGCCCAATCAGAACGGTGCACCGTTACGTCTGGTCGTACCTTGGAAGTACGGTTTCAAGAGCGTGAAATCCATTGTGCGTATCAGTCTTGTAAGCGAGCAGCCCAAAACCACCTGGCAGAGTATTGCGGCGGATGAGTATGGCTTCTATGCGAATGTGAACCCTACGGTGGATCATCCCCGCTGGACCCAGGCGCGGGAGCGTCGTCTGCCAAGTGGGCTGTTCAGTCCCAATGTGCGCGAGACGCAGATGTTCAATGGCTACTCGGATGAGGTCGCCTCTTTATATACAGGCCTCGATCTGCGGAAGAACTACTGATGCGTTACCCCATCTGGCGCATTGGCGTTTTTATAGCTGCGGCAGTGTGGCCGTTATTATGGCTGTATGAGGCATGGAGTTTTGCCTTGGGGCCGGATCCGGGCAAGGTGCTGGTTGATCGGCTTGGCCTGGGTACCTTGATCCTCTTGTTGATTACCCTTGGAATGACGCCGCTGCAGAAGCTGAGCGGTTGGGCGGGGTGGATTGCCGTGCGCCGGCAGCTTGGATTGTGGTGCTTTGCTTATGTAGTGCTGCATTTGGCGGCGTACTGCGTGTTTGTCCTGGGGCTGGATTGGTCGCAATTGGGTGTGGAGTTGCGCAAACGGCCTTACATTATTGTGGGGGCGCTGGGGTTCTTGTCTTTGTTGGTGTTGGCGGTGACGTCTAATCGCTATAGCCAACGCCGACTGGGTAGTCGCTGGAAGAAACTGCATCGGCTGGTGTATGTGATTCTTGGGCTTGGTCTGTTGCACATGCTGTGGATCGTGCGGGCTGATCTGAAGGAATGGGTTATCTATGCTTCTATAGGTGCGTTGCTTCTGGTGCTGCGTGTACCGCTAGTGGCGCGCCGAATCCCCCGACTTATTACTAAAAAAGCACTCACTGCAACAAAAGCGTAATTAACGCTTGACCGCAGATTGTAGACGTCTATAATTCGCCCCACTTCCGGCGCAGTCGAAACGTAAAACTCCTTGGTAAACAACGAGTTATGCAGAATAAGGCAGCGGATTGCTTCAGTTCATCGAAGCCCAGAAGGAGTTGGTAGGGTCGTGTTGTTTGACGCTATTAACGATTCGATCTTCTCGGTCGAAAGCGGAGAAGAAGAGGTGTTGACAGCAGCGTGTAACGCTGTAGAATTCGCCTCCCGCTGACGAGAGATCGAAAGCGCAAGTGGTTGAAGTTGTTGAAGAAATCTTCGAAAGCTTCTGAAAATAATCACTTGACAGCAAATGAGGCTGC